>JAFGXQ010000016.1 GCA_016936575.1 Deltaproteobacteria bacterium | reverse complement strand
TTCAGTTTCAGTTTCAGATTCGGAATCTGTTTCCGTATCAGCTGGTGTATCACTGTCCGAATCTGCTTCTGTCACGACAAAAAAGGCGTTCGCACTGTGCAATGTAGCTCCGGTCGGGGTTTCGATTTTGAGTTCCACCCAACCCTCAAGACGCGCGGATGCCTCCGCTGACAAGAATCCGTCGACCTGATTTTTGTCAAAGTTCCAGCTGATGTTTTCGATAGTCAGCCAGTTTCCGTCTGAACCAACCACGTGAACTCGAACTTTGAAATCGTCATCGACCGCGATCGGCTCCGAACCGCAGCTGAAATTACGATAGACACCGGGAGACAAATCCGGGTGAGATATGCTGATATCAGCGGTCTCTCCCTGGTTGATTTGTTGTGGTGTGATCGTTGGATCTTCGTCAGACACGGGAGGGGTGTCGTTCTGGCATGCCGACAGTACGATAGTACAACCATACAGAACTGCTATGTTGAATAAACGTGACAATCGCGGCATGGACGAAGTATATCATAATTGGATAACTTTATGGTGGGTGAAATTTCGATTGGATGAAATTTTATTATTATTAGATTTCCATGCGCAATACGGAACACACATCATTTACCGCGGAGAGATTTTTTATGTTGCTTACCGCATTCTGGAACTGAGATTCTTTCACACAATGAGTCATGATGTTCAGCTCGGCATTGTTCGCGCCGACATTGTCCTGCTTCACTAACCGAATGCTTACATTGTTGTCACCGAATACTCTGCTGATTTCAGCCAGTACGCCGGATTTGTCTTTCACATTTAGGCGCAAATAATATTGGCTCTCAATATCTCCCATAGGAAGGAGCGTTCTCGTCGAATTTCCGAAATTCAATGCTGCGCTGGTTTCTTTCCGTTCGATGTTTCGCGCGATTTCCACCATGTCGCCCATGATTGCCGAGGCAGTGGGCAGCTCACCTGCGCCGCGTCCGTAAAACATTGATTCATCCACATTGTCTCCATCCACAAATACCGCGTTGAACGACCCGTTTACCGATGCCAGTGCATGGGTTTTGGGCAGCATCACCGGATGAACACGCAACTCAACAGAATTTGGGTGCTCCACGCCGATGGCCAGCATTTTGATGACATATCCATATTCTTTGGCGATTTGAATGTCGCGTGTTGAAATCGCAGAAATACCTTCCCTGTATATTTCGTCAATATCAAAGTAGTGGTCAAATACGATACTGGACAGAATGCACAGCTTATAAGCGATATCATGTCCTTCCACATCTGACGTCGGGTCCGCTTCCGCATAACCAAGTGCCTGCGCTTCCTGCAGAACGTCTTCAAAATCAGCGCCTTCATCGTACATTTTCGTTAGAATGTAATTGGTGGTGCCGTTGAGTATTCCGTACACTTTTTGAATGGTGTTCGCGGCCAGAGAACTGGTGAGCGCGTTGATAATTGGAATTCCGCCGCCGGTAGACGCCTCAAACAACAGGTTCACATGATTCTCTTTCGCCAGTGCGAACAGTTCCTTTCCCTGTTTGGCAATCAGCTCTTTGTTGGCGGTAATCACATGTTTGCCGCTGGACAGTGCCGTACGGATAAAATCGCCGGCCGGTGTGACACCTCCGATGACTTCTACAATTATGTGGATATCCGGATCCTGAAGCAATGCATTCGCATCGGTTGTAATCGTGAACGACTTGGTGTCGATTCCTTCTTTTTCAACGAAGTTCAATTCCGCAACTGTTTTGAGGTGTAGCGGTCGCCCACATTTTTTTTCGAGTAGTGCAGCGTCCTTTTGCAGAATGCGAACAACCCCGGTTCCAATGGTTCCAAAACCGATAACTCCGATATTTACTGGCTGCATCTTATTCTCCCATCCTGGTGTAGTCACAATGAGGACATTTGTCTTCTGTATATAGTCATAGGGGCATCCATGCAACGCTTTCTTTCAGAAAAATCTTTTTTTTTCAATATTATAAATGTATGAATTTACACAGCACTTTGGGGTGCCAGGTAATTGTTGACTAATTTTATCGAACATAGTCAGATCAAACTTGACATTTCAGTGCTTTGCGGGATATTGCGACGTTTCGTTATTTTAAGCAGTTTATGCTTTAAAATTTCATAAAAATTAGTTTATACTGGCACATACATGAAAAATATGCGCCGGTAGATACGGAAGGAATAATAGATTATGGCTGTTAAAATTCGACTGACACGCAAAGGCAAGAAGGGTAAGCCGTTCTATAGAATCGTAGCTACTGACGAAAGAAGCCCACGAGACGGACGTTATCTCGAAGTTCTCGGAACTTATGCGCCCACCGTTGATCCTGCTCAAGTAAGTTTAAAAATGGACAGAATCGACTACTGGAAAGGTAACGGCGCGCAGCTCAGCCAAACAGTTAGTGAACTGGTGAAACGTCAGCAGGGGCAAAAAGCATAGCAATTTTTAGCCGACCGTTTTCATTGTACCTGTGATTGTTGCCTCCATCACAGGGAAGGCCGGCTGGTTTGGGGGCATAATTTTGCTATTCGGCGATGTTGCCGAGAATGCGCGCTGACGCGATGAATGTTGATGTTGGAGGTACTGATATGTCGACAAGTGAACTAATCGAGTATATGGCTAAAGCTTTGGTGGACAATCCAGAGGATGTCGTCGTTCGTGAAATTGAGGGTGAGCAATCCTCTGTCATTGAGCTTCGTGTGGCCAGAGAAGATCTGGGCAAAGTCATCGGAAAGCAGGGCCGTACAGCCCGCGCGATGCGCACGATCTTGAGCGCCGCATCCACCAAATTGCAAAAAAGGTCTGTGCTCGATATCATTGAGTAATCAGCTTGACTCTGACTAGCACCTCAGCCGCGACCCACCAAATGGTTGAACTCGGGAAGATTGGACGTCCGCATGGCGTGCGGGGTGAAATGCGTCTTTTTCTGCACAATCCATCCTCTGAACTTGTTTTTCATCTAGACGAATTTTGGATTGCGCCCGATGAGCACGCGACGCCGGTTTCCTATGGCATTCGTTCGGTGAAAGACAGCGCGAAATTTTTCATTTTGTCACTGAAAGGCGTTCAACACCGTGATGCGGCACAGACGCTGTGCGGGCACCGGGTGTATGTTCCACGCGATCTGTTGCCTACGCTGGATAACGGCGAATTCTATGTAAATGATTTAATTGGCATTGTGGTCACGCACAATACGGACGGAACGTGTCTCGGGCGAATTGTTGGCAGTCGCGAACAGGGGGGAATTGAAGTGGTTACTGTGTCGGATGATTCGCGCGAAATACAAATTCCCATTGTGGACGACTTTGTAGTCGATTTAGACGTAGATGGGAAAACAATGACCGTTCGCGATGTGGAAGACCTGCCCGTGTTTGAGCTGAAACAGAAGGTGTGACAATGTTCAACTTTTTAATTGTGACGTTGTTTCCTGAGCTGTTTTCGGAGTTTGTAAAAACCAGTCTCATCGGCAAAGCGGTTGAAAATGAGTTGTTGTCGTTCGAATTTATCAGTCTTCGTGATTTTACCACCGACAGACATCGTACAGTCGATGATACACCGTATGGTGGTGGGCCGGGCATGGTGATGAAGCCGGAACCCATTTTGAAGGCTTTTGCAACTCTTCCTGACAATACGCACAAGATATTTCTCACTCCCCAGGGAAAGCCGTTTCAACAGTCTGATGCGGCTCGTTATGCAGCTTTTGATAAACCGTTGTTGCTGTTTTGCGGCAGATACGAAGGCGTTGACGAGCGAATTGTCGAAACATTTGATGAACAGTTGAGCCTGGGGGATTTTGTTCTCAACGGAGGCGAAGTGGCAGCCATGGCAGTCGTTGAAGCGATTTCGCGGTTGATTCCCGGTGTTATCGGAAAGATCGATTCTACGGTAGAAGAATCGTTTTCCGCCGGGCTTTTGGAATACCCGCAATATACAAGGCCGGAAGAAGTGAATGGAAAAAGCGTACCGCAGGTGCTTCTTTCCGGAAATCACAAGAAGATTGAAGAATGGCGTAAAGGTCAGTCTTTGTTGCGAACATATCAGGTTCGTCGTGACTTGTTTGAACAATATCCGCTTTCTGAACACGAAAGAAACTTGTTCGCAGAAGCGCTGAAAGGAATTGCCGAAAAATGAAACCGGAAGTTCATATTTGTTTGTTGCATTACCCCGTAGTGAATAAAGCGGGAGACGTGGTGGCAACGGCTGTTACCAATCTCGATATTCATGACAACGCCCGAAGCGCCAGAACGTTCGGTGTAAAAAGTTATCATGTGGTAACCCCCCTGGACGCACAGATTGAATTGGTCAGCCGAATTGTTGCTCATTGGCAAGATGGATTCGGTGCGACACGTATTCCGTCGCGTGTTTCGGCAATGAGTCTGATACAAATCAGCCGTGATTTGGAAGAAGCAATTGAAAAAATTGTTGATGGCCGTGACGTTCAGCCGGTGGTGATCTCCACCTGTGCGCGAGACATGGGCCAGGAGTATACCTATCGACAAATGCGCGAACGCATCAAACAGTCTCCCGAGGGGCCGTACATCATATTGTTCGGCACCGGCTACGGGTTGGCCAATGAAGTGCTTGACAGGTCAGATGTATTGCTGGAACCCATCGGTTCCCCGACAGAGTGGAATCATTTATCCGTTCGCAGCGCTGTGGCGATCACCCTGGATCGTTTATTGAGCGACTATTAAACAACGCATCCTCTGTCATTTTCTATTATTTTTGCAATTCGGTTGAAGCTCGCTACCCGTTTGAGCCATTATAATACACTATTAGATGAGACGTCTGCTCTTGGTGCATATGCTGATTTTATCTAACGGAGAAACCTATCAGGGAGAACGTATTGTGAAAATTCGGTTTGAAATTTTAATGTTTATTTTGTTTGCTGTGTGGATGGCATCTTGTGGCGAAGACAATACACCCACAGGCGCAGACGGCGATACTGATTCAGATGCCGACACCGATACCGATACCGATGCCGATGCCGATTCTGACAGTGACAGCGATTCCGACAGTGATAACGATTCGGACACAGATACCGATAGTGACACTGACACTGACTCAGACTCTGACACGGATTCTGATACCGATGCCGACACCGACACGGATAGTGACACTGATTCTGATACCGATACCGATACCGATACCGACAGTGACACTGACACCGATGCCGACAGTGATACGGACAGCGATTCCGACACTGATACCGATACCGACAGTGATACTGACAGTGATACGGACGCCGACGCGGATGCTGACACTGACAGTGACACCGATTCAGATACAGACGCCGACAGCGATAGCGACACCGATAGCGACAGCGATAGCGACAGCGATAGCGACACCGACACCGGAGAATCGATTGTTCCCGCAGTGCAAAAAGAAACAGGTGGGCTGATGACCTATTCCGGATTGACGATTGTTTCGTACGGCGGCTACCTAAATGGAGAGTCCTTCCAGCAAGAGGGAATCGTTACGCATAACGGATATCAGTACACTGCATTCTGGAACACCAATCGTCATGTGGTGATGGCGAGAAGGGCACTGCCGTCGGGTGATTGGGAAAAATTTGAATTCAACGATTACACCAACACCGCAGATGATGCGCACAACACCATTTCTCTGGGTATTTGCCCTGGCGACGGTACACTGCACTTATCGTTTGATCATCATGGGAATACACTTCATTATCGACGTTCAGTGTCGGGATTGTTGACTCATCCGACCACTGTGGCGTGGAGTGCCTCGAGCTTTACTGCCGTGAGCGATAGTCTGGTAGCCGGTACCCCTATATCATTGGTGACGTACCCCCGTTTTGTGACAGAACCCGGCGGCACAAAAATGCTGCTTGCGGTTCGCCTGGGCGAAAGTGGGAGCGGAAACGAAGCGATATGGGAATACGATTCGGCAAGCGGTGCATGGCAATCCATCGGTGTCTTTGTTGATGGTATCAGCGATAGCGTGAATGCATACTTCCATGGAATATCGTATACCCCCGGCGGCAGTCGTCTTCATGTGGCCTGGTGCTGGCGTGAAACACCGGATGCGACAACCAACCACGACCTATTCTATCTGTATAGCGATGACCACGGGCGTTCCTGGCATGATAACGGCGGAAGTGTTGTCGCGACGTCGGGGAGTACGTTGGTTACTGTGAACACGGCAAGTGCGCGGGTGTGGACGATTGCCCAGAATCGAGGACTCATCAATCAGGAACACATGGCGGTGGATAGCGCGGGGAGGGTACATGTATTGCTTTCGCACATGCCCGATTGGCAGGCCGACGATTCTAATTTTACCAGTGCGCGAAACAAAAGTGAATTCTATCATTACTGGCGTGATACAGACGGTATCTGGCATCAGGAAGCCATCGGTCTTTCGGTGATTGAAAACTACAGGGGCAATTTGGCGGTGGCTGCATCAGGGAACATTTATGCCGTATTGCCGGGACTACGTATTGCCGGGGCTTCTGTTTCGCTGCAGTTTTCAGACTGGACACTGCTCGAAACCGACACAAGTCTTTCATATTTTTCAGACCCGCTGATTGATACGACGCGATTGCAGCAGGAAGATCACCTCACCATTCTATATCCAGAGGCGTCATCTCCGAATATCTGGGGCCTTGAATACACATTGCACTAGACACACCGAACAGTTCAACTTCCGGGAATGACGAAGAGTCGCGAAAATGTTGTGTTTGTGTTGCCCGCTATGCACTTTTACTGATTCGTGTCAGGGAATGGCCCGCTATGGATCGGAGTTCCATTGTTATAATGTCGCGGAGTTCCGCTTTGGCGACGTCCTCGTGAATGAATAGATGTCGCCCGTGTACTTGAGCCAATTTGAATGTATTGGTATGGCTTTTCCAGCCGGCCAGCATCGAGGGAGAGTAAATATGATCATTGTCGGCTGCGATGGCCACAATCGGCGATGTCAGCACATGGTCCAACGGAAAAAGTCGCTGTCTGGTAATCGCCAGATCCGCTCGCAAACAGGGCATCATTGAAGAGATAGCTGCTTGGTTTTTCAACAGAGAACTCGGCGTACCGATTCGTTCAAGCAATGCCGTCATTGCTTCTTCAGACATTTGCAGCGCGTCGTGGGTATCGGCAATTTGAAATTCTTTCTCCAACGGGTTGTCAACGCCCGGTGGAACTGCCGCGCCGATAAATACGCATTGTGCGATTTTTCCTTTCTTTTCCTGAAGATATGACGCGAGACTCATCGCGATGTTTCCACCGAAGCTGTGTCCGTAGAGCGCGAAAGGAAGATCGAGCAGCGGCTCGATAGCATCTGCCATTTTTGCGATCAATTCTTCGCCATGATAGATCGCCGGCTCTTCAATTCGATTTTCGCGGCCAGGCAATTGAATGGGCCATACTTCGACATCTTCACCCAGGTCGAGTCCCGTGTACACCGACGCACCAGCGCCCATATAGGGAAGCGTGAACAGACGCAGTTTCAGTGTCGATTTGACTTCGATGGGCGCTGCCCACGCATTGTGTTCTATATTTGGTGTTGAACCCGCCGCCGGTTGCTTTGTTGTCTCAAAGTGTTGTTGAATCTCCCGGGCCAACTCTGAAAGACGGGGCCCCTGCATTATTTGCATAAGCGAGAATTCCACTCCGGTCTGTGTGGTAAGTATGCTTCTTAACTGGTTGGCCATCAGAGAGTCCATGCCCATGCGGTTGATTGGCTTTTCGAAATCGATATTGTTGCGATCGATTCCCAGAATACCTTCCATTGCAGCAGCGAGCAGTTTTCGGATCATTGGCTCTCTCTCGTGGGCATTCGCCGCAATGAGCCTTTGTTGAACATCAGTGTCTTCCGCCGTAGCTACGTCAGTCTTGTTTTGCATTGCGGCGATGGACGCAAAGCGCTGAGATGCGGCAATTTTCGGGAAGGATTTTGCAAGTTGTGTCCAATCCAGATTGAATACTCCCATCTGCGTGTGATTTTCGTTCAACACTGTTTCCAATGCTGCCAGCGCTGATTTCGTCGCAAGAGGAGACCATCCGCTTAATGCCAGATAATCGTTTACTTTATTTTCTCTTGACACAAATCCGGTATCTGCGAGCGGTCCAAGGTTAATCGTAGTTGCCGGTTTTCCCATGGCGCGACGATACCTCGCAAAATCATCTTGAAAGCGATTTCCCGCAGCATAGTTGCCCTGGCCGGGTAACCCATACAGGGAAGAAACCGAAGAGAACATGACGAAGTAATCCAGGTTGATGTCTACTGTTGCCTGATGAAGGTTCCATGTTCCTTTGATTTTGGGTTGGATTGGAAGAAGTAACTGCTCCTTTGACATTTTATGCATCAGTTCGTCCTCAAGCACCAGAGTGGACTGAAACACACCCGCAAGAGGGCGGTCCGCACGATGAATTCGTTTGATCAGCGCGCGTGCGCCGTTGGTATTTGTGATGTCCACATTGTGGACTTCGATATTCACTCCGGATTCCTTCAACTTGCGCACGATTGCGGTTTCCTCTGCACCGTGTAATCCGCTGCGAGACACCAATGACAGGTGACGTGCTCCTTTCTGCACGAGCATTTGTCCTACTGCGAGACCGAATCCACGGGTGCCTCCGGCTATCAGATATGTGGCGTCTGTGCGAAGCTTCAAATGAGACGGTGCCCGGACAGAGACCGGACCGGAAGCGAGTACAATTTTTCCCGTATGATTGCCTTTCGCCATCTGTACCATTGCTTTGGCGGCTTCCGAAAACGGAACGTCAGTGATTGGAATTGCCGGCCACTGCTGTTGCTCCAGTAGTTCGAGCGCTTCTGAAAACGCTTCGGACATGAAAGCAGGGGACTGAGCCAGTAATCGGTCCACATCCAGCGCAAAATACGAAATATTGTCGGCGAGCAGTCTCATGCCGATTTTTTTATTTTCATACAAATCTTTTTTTCCGATTTCAACGAATCGTCCCATAGGCGCCAGCAGTTTCATACTTTGGGTGTTATGTGCCCCTGACAGAGAATTGATCACCACCGTGACCCCTCTCCCATCTGTATCTGCCATAATGTCGCTGTAATACGCGGTGTTTCTGGAGTCGTAAATATACTGCACACCCAGTTTGGAGAGTAGCTCGTGTTTTGGCTTGGATGCAGTGGCGAAAACCGTAGCCCCCTGATGCAGTGCGAAGTGCACTGCCATCAACCCGACACCGCCGGCCGCAGCATGTATCAGAACGCGATCACCTGTTTGGATATTGGCCAGTTTGTAAAGTGCCATATACGCTGTGATGGAAGCCATCGGAAGTGCCGCGCCGGTACGCAAGTCGATTTGTTTCGGCAGTTTCCGAACATACGCGGATTTGGCAATAGTACGCTCCGAAATGGTATCCGCTGCAATCGCGATGACAGCGTCTCCCTTCACGACATGGGAGACAGCCGCGCCCACTTCGATAACGGTGCCGCTGCATTCCAATCCCAGATGACAGACAAATATGCCTCCGCGTATAGCGTCGGGCGGCATGTTACCTCCCGCAATCATCACATCACGGAAATTCAGCCCAGAATAAGAAACCGCAATGGCGACCTCATCAGCTGCAATCGGTGTCACATCCTTGGGTACAAACGCACATTGCGATAGAACGCCCGTTTCTGATGGGACGAGATGAATGTGCGCACCTGCCGTATTGGTATTTGTTGCTGATACAACGGCTCTTTTTTCGGCGGAAATCGGTTCCAGACGTGTCGCATATCGTTTACCGTTCTTCAGAATAATCTCTTCTTCTGACTCATTTTCATCCAACAGCTCCGTCACCAACTGTTGAAGTGTTTCTGTTGATGTGTCAGCTATATCCACAATTCGAACATCTGCATCGGAAAGCTCGTTGAACATGACCCGTTGCAGACCCCATGCGGGCGATTGCGCGAGATTGGGTACATCCGAATATACACCCTGTGTAACACAGATAATCTTCGCATCGGTCGGCGCTGCTTCGATGATGGCTTTCGAAATACGGACATTCCGGAACAACGCATCGTTGATTTTAAGAATATCCGGCGGTTCATTATCGCTGTTCGGTACGAGGTCGAGAAGTTGAGTGTTCAGCACCGAAAGCGGTTTTTCTGACAAGGTGCCAATCAGCGTTGTCAGCCCTGTTTCATCGTTGGGTGCGAGGCCATATGTATTGTTATCAACCCAGTGAGTGGTATCGTCCGATACAATTTGCACCACACGGTCGTCGGTTGACTTCAGTTGATTGACAATGAATTGGGACACTCCTTGTTGATCGGGATGTATTACCCAGGTTCGGGAAACTCTTTTTTCAACCGGCTGTTCGATTTCACCGGACGCCTCTGCCACAATGATGTTCTGAGAGGGCCATGGTCCTTCATCTACATCGCAGAATGCGCGGCTGTTGCGGAATCCGGCTTCATTGAGCGTATTGCACCATTTGGGCCCAGTCAGCGTACATCTGTCTTTACGGATGGCATCGTTGAACCGCCACCATCCTTCGGTCATACCGAAGCTGAGGTCCACATACAACGGTACATTCGATACTTCAAGCAGGCACAGAATGCCGTTTTGGGCAAGAAGAGAACGTGTGTGCTCCAGTGTGACCGTGAGATCTTGGGTCGCATGCAGCACGTTGGATGCGATGACAATATCGTAGCTTCCTGGAACGTATCCCTGGCTCTTCGGATCGTTCTCAATGTTCAGCAATCCATATACCATGCACTCATTTTCGCCGAATCGCTGTTTGGCTTTGTCGAGGAAAGAGGGGGAAATGTCAGTGAACATGTACTGATAGTTCACCTCCGATAACTCGGCCAGTATCGCCTGGGTGATGCCGCCGGTGCCGCCGCCGATTTCAAGTATCCGAATTTTATTTCCGTGTGTATCTGCGAGCAATCGCCGGACTGCGGACGCCGCTAACCGGTTGTATTTGTCCATTGAATAGGCGCTTGTATAATATTGAACAATTTCGTCCCAACGTTCTTGTGCAAACAGTACTTCTGTCGCATCTGTTTTCCCTACAAGCACATTGTGAAGGTTCTCACCCACATGTTTGAAAAATCGATGTTCTTCAGGAAATTGCGACAAAACGCGCTCATGCCGGTGTTCCGTCGTGTGGACACTCAGCGGGGTCTCGTGAGAACGCACTTCGCAGCGTGCGCCGTCAATGGAAACCAGGTTGCGCTGTTCCAGCGTTTTCAAGATGAGTTCGAACAACGCTCGCTGGTTCTCAGTAATCTCAAGATTGCATTCGGTGCCGCTGACAGCAAAGATATTTCCGGGAGTAAGCGGCATTCCGAAATGGTCGAATGTTTCGAATACGTAGGCCATTGCCAGATCGTCCATTGCCGAAGACAAATCTTCAAGAAATGGCTGAAATCGATCTTCACGTGAGATGGTTTCGATTTGCTGCGTCAACGCAATGTCGACGTCATTGAGCGTAGCGAAGTATGTCTCCGGCTGTCGGTTCTGTAGTTCCGCTGTTCGTTCCACTTCTTTGGTTTCGTATGTGTAGTACAAGGTGTCCAACTCACCTTCGGTTTCTCCCCGCGAGCCTTTCAGATATTTTCCGAGGAATCCCTGTATTTCTGCGATGAGTGATCCATCTTCGTTGAATATCCAGAGGTCTACCAGAATGGTTTCGGATTCATTCTTTCGCGCATGTGCGTATGAGTAAATGAACTCGCCGTTTGGCTGATTGTAGAATTTCACGCGGTCGATATTGCGCGGAATGTACACACCCATGTTTTGCCGATCTTCAATAATCCCGAACGCGGACTGAAATGATGCGTCCAACAGTGCAGGGTGTAGATTGTACTGATTCACCAGTGGAGCGATACTGGGGTGGGTTTGTATTTTTCCAAGTGCTTCCTCCCCTTTTCTTTTCAATTCAATAATTCCGCGAAAGGTTTCGCCCAACGTCAGTCCTCCGGCATTTAGGACGTCGAACAAAGGTGCTACCTCAACCGGTTCGTCAATGCGGGATTTCAATACCGCCAATGTCACCGGCTTGCTTTCAAACCGATCGCCAATATGGTTGATTTTTCCTCTGGAGTGGACCACCCATTCCGAGTTGGATTTTTCTTCGTTCAAGGTTGCGATGACAAAAGCGCCGTCGTCTGTATCAATATGGATCTGAACCTTATGGGGTGTTCCTTTGTCTTTCAGGAATAGTGGCTTGATGAACTCGATGTCCTCCAGAAATCCGAACTTGTCCCCAAATGATGCGCGACCTGCGGCAATAGCAAGATCCACATGCCCGGCACCGGGATACACTAACGGCCCCTGCACACGATGGTCGAGTATGTACGGCGCAGATCTCGCATCCAGTTCAACTTCCCAGATAACGTTGTTCGGGTTGTCCGCCGCTACATGGGATTTGAGTAGGTGCGGGTGCACTCGTGTGGCCAACCTTTCGGCTGTCGCGTTGGTTGATTCCTGCCAGTACCGTTCCCGCTGCCATGGATAGTGGGGGAGCTGCTGATACGAGGCCGACCTTTCACCACAGAAGGTAGAGACATCGACACCGTGCCCGGCCAACCGAAGCTGTGCATATGCGCGGGCGATGTTGAGCGATTCGTCTTCCTTTCTTCTAAGAGAGGCGACAACACTTCCTTTTTTTTCATGCGATTCCAGGGCGGCATTGATTCCGTGTGCAAGAATTGGATGCGGACTGATCTCCACGAAAATATTCGCTCCGTCGGCAATCATCTGTTCAACAGTGGGGTAGAAAAGTACGCTCTGCCGAATATTCTTCGCCCAGTACATCTGATCGATTTCTGTTCCAGCAACAATGCGGCCGTGCACGGTGGAATACATCGGAACAGTTGTGGGCTTCCCGTGGCTGATAGCGGCTTCTCGAACAAACTCTTCGGCAACATCGTCGAGCAGGTAACTGTGGAACGGTACATCGACTACCAGCATACGATTGAATACGCCGTCGTCCTCCAGCATCGTTCCCAGCGTATCCAATGCTTCTGTATCACCGGCAACGGTGATCATTTTCGGACCGTTGATTGCGGCGATGTCAATTTTTCCGTGAAATTGCGCAAGCAGCGGCGTCGCCTCTGACGCGGAGAGCCCGATGGCCATCATTTTCCCGCGCCCACTGGCTTTGGATTGGCAACGGCTGCGCCAGAAGACCACCTTCACCGCGTCTTCCATTGACAAGGCACCGCTGATGCATGAGGCGGCCACTTCTCCGATGGAATGTCCGACCACCATGTCGGGGGTGATTCCCATATCCATCCATATGCGTGCGAGGCCCACTTGCAGCGCGAACAGTGCCGGCTGCACGATGTGGGTTTCATTGATGCGACTGGTCTCCTCATCTTTTTGCAGTTCCTCAAGCAGGGAGCTTTGCTCTTCTTTCAACCATCCCAGGCGCTGCAGGTGCTGATTCACTTCTTCGATGGTATCGCGGAATGTTTTGTTCTCCTGCAATAGCTGCCTGCCCATGGCATACCATTGAGGCCCCTGACCCGAAAAAACAAACGCGACAGTGTCGGCGTCGTATTGGTCGGGACGGTTTGAGAGCACCCATGGATCGGGGGAATCGCGCAGAAAGGCGTCGATGCGTTCAACGGCGTCTTCGGAATTTTTCGCCACAATAGCGGTTCCGATTTCCAGCTGAGAACGGTGCAACGCAGCAGATGAAGCTATATCAGATAGAGACATTTGGTTTTTCACCAGCATAGATTTGTACGAAGAAGCCAGATCCTTGAGGGCTGCTTCATCCCGCGCGGAAATAAATAGCGGCAGGGGAATCCCCTTATCTTCCTTCTGTAGTGGCGCAGGCGCAGGTGTGTACGACTGGAGCACCAGGTGCGCATTGGCTCCGCCGAACCCGAACGAGTTAATACCTGCATACGTGGTGCCGTTTTTTTCGGGAAGCGGCAGCAGGCGGTCAGCCACCTGAATGTGAAGGCCGTCGAAATCGATTTTTGGGTTGGGGGTTTCAAAATGAACCGTGGGGGGAACCTGTTTGTGCTTGAGCGATAGTGCCAGTTTGATGAGACCGGCACTTCCCGATGCCAACTCCGTATGTCCGATGTTGCTTTTCACGGAGCCGATAACCACTGGATCATGGCGATTTGCGCCGATGACTTTTCCGATGCTCCCGGCTTCAATGGGGTCACCCGCTGCGGTACCGGTGCCGTGCGCTTCCACGAGACTTACCTCTGAAGGTGATATCCCCGCATCTGAGTACGCGAGATGCATTACATCCGCCTGCGCATCGGGGTTGGGGAGGGCGATGCCGCCGGTGCGGCCGTCCTCGTTGATAGCGCTGCCGATAATGGTCGCGTAAATTTTATTGCCGTCCGCTTGGGCTTTGTCGAGTGGTTTCAGGTACAACACGCCTACGCCTTCACTGCGCACATATCCGTTGGCGCGGGCATCGAACGACTTTGAGCGTGCATCGGGTGATAGAAAACCGGCGGTGCTGAACCCGATGTGCAGCTCCGGTTTGATGATCAGATTCACGCCGGCGACCACCGCGCCGGTCGCTTCGTTGTTCCAGATGGCCCGACACGCCAGATGAGCGGCGATCAGACTGGATGAACACGCGGTGTCCACCGCGAAACTGGGGCCTTTCAGGTTAAATACGTACGATAGACGATTGGCTGCGATGGACGGAGAACTGCCCGTATTGGTGTGCGCGTTGATGCTGGCGCGTTCCGAGTAGTTTTGCATAATGCCGGCATACTCCGATGACGACGTTCCGACAAACACACCGGTGCGGCTCGCTTCGAGTTTTTTGAGCGGCTCCCCTGCGTCTTCAAATGCCTGGTAGGTGTGTTCCAGCAGTAGCCGATGTGCGGGGTCCATGCTGTGGGCTTCCACCGGTGCGATACCGAAAAAAGATGCGTCGAACTCATCGAAGCCTTCGATAAATCCGCCTTCCTTTACGTGTATCTTGCCGGCGGTCTTGTAGTTTGGGTCAAACAGGGCATCCGCGTCCCATCGGTCAGCGGGAACCGGGCCGATGGCGTCGGTTTTATTTTTCAGCAATTCCCAGAATTTATCCGGGCTGTCCGCACCACCGGGAAATCGGCAACCGATACCGCAGATGGCGATGGGGGTTCGTGATTGGTTCGAGTGTTGTTTTGTCATATGGTTCCTCCAGATACGAGGTATGCGTCGTTGCACAGTGAGCGAAAGAGTGCGAGTTGCGCGTCATCCTGTTGCAGATGGGTCATTTTAAATTGACCTTCCCGCGCGCCTTGCGCCAGCTTCAATGATTTATATTTCACGAAAGCCCCCGGTTGCAGTGAATGCAGTACCGGCGGCCGTAGTCTATTGGATTTTCGTTTTGCAGCGTACTCCGGGTTTCGTTTTTGCAATTGTTCGTCGAGCTCAAGGCTCATGGCATCGAGAATATGTTGTTTTTTCGGCGGAGGCGGCGATGGACTCAGTTCAACGAAGCTCTGGTAACTCGAACTCTCCAGTTCGGCAAACGCCACATGAAAGGCGGATGTCAGGTTCATTTTGGCCAATGTGTCTGTCATGGCGTCAAGATATTGCGCTTCGTACAGTTTTTCTCCGGTAAGACTGGTGGCTCCGGTTCCTTTCTGGACAAAGCGAATACGCGGAAACTGGTTGTAGAACCCTTCCACCCGAACGATGTCGTTCATGTCGTACCGATACAGGCCACTGGGCGTTGTAATGAAAATGCCATATTCTTTTCCCGCTTCCAGTTCATGCGCCTGCAGAAAAGTCTGATGTTTTGAATCTTTTTCGTCCCGCTCAACAAACTCAAAGTAAAGCAGGTGAGCGGCCAGTATACTGGTCTCGTCGTTGTTGCCCAGAACAATACCGGCTCTTGCTTCGGTGGCCAGGTAACCGAATTCTCGAATCACCGCATCATCGGGAAAAAATCCCTCGGTCTGTTTCAGGTACAACCCCGCATTGCCGCTTTTCCATGTGTTGATTACCTGCAAGCCGGGCCAGTAGTGTTTGGGGCGCAGCGCGTCACCGAATGCGGTTTGTAACGCGGTGAGTTGCCATGCCCGTTTTTTGTTGGTCGAAAGTCTCTGTTCGATTGCTCGGCGAATGGGCACATCAATGTTCAAGTCGCTGCGAAGGGTACCGTCTGCAATGTCCCGCACGATGTCGTCATATCGCTCCATTACAAATCGGTGAAGCTCCAACAGCGTACTGGGGTTGGCGGCGACAATCCAACGAATCGGATACATCAGCGCCACTCTCAGAAGTGCGTAATACTTTGATGGATAATGGTCTATGTCGTGCACTTCGAACGGGACCACTCTAAATCGTTTGATGAATTCCGGCATGTAGGCGTTCATGTGACCCGAAAAAGAGCCGAAACTGGTGCCGTCGGGGGTATATCCTTCTATTGCCTTTCCCACCATGCTGATGTCATACCCGTTCATGAAGCCCGGGTTCTGAATGAACATCGTATGAAGCCACAGGTTCGACAATCCGTTGTAGCATTCGTCGTGATATTTTCGGGTGATGGGAATTCGTTTCGGCGCGGCGGTGGTGCCGCTGGTGGTTGCATAGAACATCGGTTTTCCCGGAAACAATACATTCGGTTCGCCTTTTTCGTGACGCTCCACATATGGGCGCAGCGACTCGTACTGATTTACCGGGACCGCGCTTTGAAACTCGGCGGGGGTGCGTATTGATTGAAACTTGTGCGTTTGACCATATACAGTGTTCGCTGCGTAAGCAATTATATCATTGAGTACCCGCTGCTGGGAAAGGCGTACATCTGTGCTCTCCGCGTTCAGACGATTCAGCATCGGCTTTCCGTTTCGGGCGATTCCCATTTTCATAAACGCGGCGGCAAATTTTCTCATATATCCTCTCTGTACTTCTTAAACTGCTCATAATCTATTCATTTTTGGCTACAATGCAAGCAATAAACGCAAAAATCTAGTCAAAATCTATTCGTCTAATTGTGTCGTTTTGTGATTTGTTTTGATATACATAGAAGCTACGGCGTTATTAAAGAACGAATTCTTTCCTCGAGTACTTTTTTGCGGAACGGCTTGGCGAGAACGCCTTGAATATCAGGCGGTCCAAAACTATTCGAACGCTCGTCATCTCCCAGCCCCGTACATAGTAAAATCGGAATACTCGGACGGACGGAATGGATTCGTCGGGCGAGCTCAATTCCGTTGAGATCGGGCATCTTATGGTCGGTGATGACCAGATCGTAGCGGTCAGCTGATTTTTCAAACATTTGCAGCGCTTTCATGCTGCTCGAAGTGCTGTCAACGAGAAATCCCATATCTGCAATCATCTGCGAGGCAAGGTAGGTGAGCGTGATTTCGTCATCGACAAACAGGATGCGTGCGGCCTCGCGATTGGATAGTTTCGGAACCATCGGTTCTGCGGCGATTGAGATAAGCGAGTCGGAAATCGGTATATACAGCGTGATTACGGTGCCCACGCCGTCGATACTCCGGACGATCAAATTGCCGTCATGCTGTTTGACAATTTCCTGCGCCACGGCCAATCCCATTCCGGTACCCTGGCCCACGGGCTTGGTCGTGAAAAATTGTTCGAACATTTTCGACATGGTTTCTTCAGTCATTCCGCAGCCGTTGTCTTCAATGATGAGCCTAGCGTATTTTCCTTCAGGGATGTTTCCAAAATACCCCGAAATGGGTGTGTCGACAGCGACTTCATTAAAGTCCAGTTTCAACATGCCGGTTTCATTCATTGCCTGCATCGCATTGGTGCACAGGTTCATGATGACCTCGTGCAACTGCGTCGGATTTGCAAGTACCGGAATCGGATTTGATGATATGTCGGCTTGAATTTCGACTGATGACGGGAAACAGGCGCGAATCAACATATATACTTCTCGCACAATGCTTCCCATGAATACCGTGGTTTTTTCTGCGGAGTGTTGTCGGCTGAAAGAGAGAATCTGCCCAACCAGTTGACGGGCGCGCTCTCCGGCGGACAATACGTTTTTAATATAGGTTGCCTGCGTGGTGGATGGCTTCACGGTTTCTTCGAGCAACTCCGTATAGCCGATAATTGCCCCCAGCACATTGTTGAAGTCGTGGGCAATGCCACCCGCCAGGTGTCCGAGAGCTTCCATTTTCTCGGCTTGTCGCAATTGTTCTTCCCGTTGGATTTCCGCTGTGATATCGCGTTTGACCGCAACGTAATTTACAATTTTGCCGTCATCGTTCGTTATGGGGGAGATGACCGCCTGCTCCGTATAGAGTGTACCGTCCTTCTTTTTGTTGATGAACGTGCCGCGCCAAGTGCGGCCGGATGAAATTGTTTGCCACAGGGAATCGTAAAACACAGGGTCGTGCCGACCGCTTCTGAGAACTCTCGGATTCTGCCCCAGCAGTTCCGCTTTCTTGTATCCTGTAATCTCTTCAAAGGCCGGGTTGGTGTATTGAATGTCGCCGTCCGCGTTCGTGATGACGCACATTTCTGCCGCATGCTCAATGGCGCTGTACAATCTGCGCTGTTCCTCTTCGGCATTTTTTCGCGCGGTAATATCTTCAAATACCACTACAAATCGTTTCGGCGCGGGAGAATAAGCGGTGACGGTGAAGTATTTTCCCAACTCTCCTGAAAACTGCGAAAATTGAATCGGCTCGCCGGTAAGTGCCACTTCGCCATATTTTTCAATCCATATAGGTTCGGTGTTGGGCAGTACTTCGAGCACGGTTTTACCGATGATGTCTCGACGCAAACCGGTGATCTTTTCAAAAGCGGGGTTGATATCGAGAAATCGATAGTTGACCGGCTTCCCCTGCGGGTTGCAGATAATTTCATGAACCGCGAATCCGTTCAACATGCTGTTGAACAGGGATACGTAATCATCGGCATGGTGAGCGGACTGCGTCGTCGCGGAGCTCGGATGCCCGTTCACATCAGCGTCACTATTTTCATTCTCGGCGTTATTGGCGGGGCTGACCAGAACGATGTATGACTTACTGTCTTCAACGTATTTTTGCGCAGTCATCTGAATCGGACTGATGTTATCAGAGATAAACACCAGCCGGGACGGGAACTGTCTGGGGGTTGAATCTGCCAGTTCGCGGATGAAATCAATGTACTTCTGGCGAGACTGGGGTACCAGCCACTCGTAAAAATTGGAATTGTTCAGGTGCTCTCTGAAGCGGTGCTTCGCCGTCTGATTCGAGGCGACAATAGTTCCGGTGTTCAGCGAATGAACAATACACGGCTGATTGAATTGGTCGATGAAAGGCGCAAAAAAAGAAATTTCCAACACAGGGCTCATCTCGATTCTCTACTGGTAACTTACGCGATTGTTATATAGTTAAGCACAAAATGAGAAACGATCAACGAGACATACAATTATAGTCGTTCGAACGGCATCACATCGGTTAGCGGACGTAACGCAAAAGAAAGAAGCTGGCAACTATCTGGAATATTATGGGAATATTCTTCCCCGAATGTTTCGCTTTTCGCTTAAGCGGGACTTTCTCCGGCCGATACCACCTGCAATAAACAAAACCATCATCTGAACGAGTGATGTTACTGGGAGATGACAAGGGGGTACTATGCTGGACAACATTTCAATCGGAAAAAAAATCGGCGGAGGATTCGGCGTTTGTATTGCGCTGCTTGCCATTCTGGCGGTGGTATCGTGGACCGGATTTAATACCTCCGGGAGCGGTTTTCGAGATTATAGAGAGATTGCCCGCGACAACGTGTTGATGGGAAGACTGCAGGCCAATCTGCTGGACGCGAGACTTCAGGTGAAGAACTTCATTCAGACAAATAACAAGCAATCTGTCGAACAGTTCAATGAGCACTTTGAAGCGGTGGAAAAATTTGCCGGCGAAGCGCTTGCGCGGATTCAGAACCCGGAGAGGGCGGCGACTGTGAAGAATATTGCCTCGGACCTGGGTGTATATCGAGAGCATTTCAATGAAGTTGTTGTGCTTCAGGGTAAGCGGGACGAGCTGGTTTCTGATTTGATGGACCCTGCCGGGAGCTCGGCGCGGGAAAAAATGACTGAGTTTGTGGCGTTTTCTGCAAAAGTGAATGACACCGCCGCGGCATTGTCCGGAGGGGATTTGCAGGAGCATTTTTTACTCGCCCGAATTTACTTCGCGAAATATCTCGACTCCAACTCGCCATCCGATGCGAAGCGAGTGCGGGCAGAGCAGGAAAGCGCCGAACAGAAATTGGAAAAATTGAAACCCACCGTTCGAACGGAGAAGCAGCAGGCGCTGCTCAGTGATTTTGAAGACGCATTCCTCACTTACATGGAGGGATTTGACGGTGTGGTGAGGTATATTTCCGAACGAAATTCGATTATTGAAGAAAAGCTCGATGCCATGGGGCTTCACATTTCGGAGCAGGCGGAACAGGTGAAATTGTCGATTAAGGAGGAGCAGGACGCGCTCGGTCTGGTGGTTCAGGCGAGCAATGAGCGTTCTTCCATGACCATCCTGATCTCGGCTGTGGTCGGTATATTGCTCGCCATCGGTTTTGCTGTTGTTATGGCGCGGAAAATGACGGGGCCTATCTTTTCATTGAAGGAAGTTGCGGTGAAAGTGTCAGAAGGCGATCTGTCGCAGGAGATCGCGTTAAATCAACGTGACGAGGTGGGGCAGTTGGCCACCGCATTCAAGCAGATGATTTCAAATCTGCGGGAGAAAAACGCCGCGGAAGAGGCCAACAAGAAAATGGTCGATGAGGTGATTCAATCTGTGGCAGATACGGCAAATGCATTGCAGGACGGCAAGCTGCAGACCCGTGCCGCTTCTGCCGGTGCCATCGGTGATTATAAGGAGATGCTGGTTGCGTTCAATGGTGCGCTGGATGCCGTTATTGCCCCGCTGCAGTTTTCTGCGTAATACGTCGCTCGCATTTCGCGAGGGGATATTCCACAGCCCATCACCGAACACTATGAAGGCGATTTCAACGAAATCAAAACCAGCATCAATCATCTGATTCGGGCTATCGGTGATCTGATCACTGAAATGAATCATATGTCCCGGGAACACGATGCGGGCGATATAGATGTGATCATTCCGGCGAGCCATTTTGAGGGCGCCTTTAAAGATATGGCAAATGGCGTCAACAATATGGTGAACGGCCATATCGCCGTGAAGAAAAAAGCGATGGCGTGTGTGAAGGAATTCGGTCTGGGCAATTTTGATGCACCACTGGAAAGGTTCCCCGGGAAAAAAGCGTTTATCAATGACACTATCGAGGACGTCAGGGCAAACCTGAAAAAGACATCGAATGAAATTAAGAAACTGATTGATGCGTCCAGAGACGGTCAATTGAGTGTGCGTGGTGACCAGTCTCAGTTCAGCGGTGGGTGGCGCGATATGGTTCAGGGTGTGAATGAATTGCTCAATACCATTTTAACTCCGATAAATGAGGCCTCGAATGTGCTCGACGAGCTGGCCAACTATAATCTGACAGCGAGGGTCAAAGGCGAGTATCGCGGAGATCACGCCAAGATTAAAAATGCGCTGAACAGTACCGGCGAGGTGCTGCATGACGCGATTGCTCAGGTGCGCTTGGCGGTGAATCAGGTGAATAGCGCGGCGCAGCAGATCTCGGTAAGCTCTCAACAGGTGGCTGAGGGAGCTTCGGAGCAGGCGAGTTCACTGCAAGAGACCACATCGAGTATGGAAGAAATGAGTGGTATGACCAAGCAGAATGCCGACAACACACGACAGGCGCAAGGGCTGGCAGAGGGAACGCGAGACACGGCGAACAAAGGCACGGTTGAAATGAAGCGCATGGTGGGCGCAATGGGAAAAATCAAGACCGCCGCGGAACGCATCGCCGAGATTATAAAAGACATCAACGACATCGCGTTCCAGACCAATCTGCTGGCGTTGAATGCGGCGGTTGAAGCGGCGCGCGCGGGGGATGCCGGTCGTGGATTTGCGGTGGTGGCCGAAGAGGTTCGCAATCTTGCCGGTCGAGCGAAGGACGCGGCGCAGAATACCGAGTCGCTGATAAAAGAATCGGTACAACTTGCTGAAACCGGAGAATCCATTTCTGCCGACGTGAACGAGAATCTGCTTGGTATGGTTGAATCTGTCGGTAAGGTAACCGACATCATCTCGGAGATCACCGTTGCCAGTCATGAGCAGGCGAGGGGGATTGAACAAGTGAACAAAGCAATGATCGAGATGGACAAGGTTACCCAACGGGCGGCGGCGAATTCCGAAGAATCATCGAGCGCATCTGAGGAACTGGCCGGTCAGGCCCAGGAACTTCTGAGTTTGGTGGCGAAGTTTCGAATTGACGCGCAACTGAACCCTGGTGGGCGTATACGCCCTACGATGCCGCCGATAAACGACAATCGAACCCAACGCCGCATGGCAAATAAATCTTCCGTTCAGATATCTGCAGAAGAGGTTATACCGATGGAGGATGATCCGGATTTCGCGGAGTTTTAGACGCCGTGGAAAGATATGGAGGAAAACACACTGTGAACGAGTCACTTGACACAACAACGAATCCTCGCGGAACCGACGGCGATGCGGTATCTGCGCTCGCGGGAAAACACACCACCTTCTAGTTCCACCGACGAACCGTCCAACTGACATCTGCACCGTTTAACGTCGGCAATCGCGTTTATTTGCGCACCTGACACACCTTGTGCCTTGTTTTTTCGGGTAATGTCCCACAAGTGATTTGAATTATAAGAAAAAATTTCATGGTTGAACGGCATGGATATTGCTTGGAGTGGGTGCATGAAATAAATGATGGACTGTTATCTTCACCGTCCGAAAAGGAGGAAATCATGAAACCTTCAACCATGATCCTGGGGTTCTGGCTGGGCCTGATGGCTTTACTGTGCGTATCGGGATGCGGCGACGACTCCAAAGGCGATAATTCCCCAGCAACCACTGGCGGGGATGGCGATAGCGATTCGGACAGCGACGCCGACGCTGATGCCGACACTGACGCGGATGCGGATGCCGACGCCGATGCGGATGGGGATGCGGATAGCGACAGTGATAGCGACACGGACACCGACAGTGATACTGACAGTGATACTGACAGTGATAGCGATAGCGATGCCGATGCGGACGGGGATGCGGATACCGATTCCGATGCTGACACTGATTCGGATGCAGACGCCGACGCTGATGCCGACGCTGATGCCGACGCTGATGCCGACGCTGATGCCGACGCTGATGCCGACGCTGATGCCGACGCTGATGCCGACGTTGATGCTGACGCGGATGCGGATGCCGACGATATCGGCACGTCAGATGCGGATTCGGATGCGGATGCTGACGCGGATAGTGATGCAGACAGTGACACGGATTCCGATACCGATGCCGATTGGGATACCGAAGCAGATACTGATACCGCCGTGGACCCCTCTTGCGACGCCACTGTTACTCCGGTGTACTATCTTTCCGCCGATGATTCCAACTCCATGGCTGGTCCCGCTGTTGCGCGGGCGCTCATCCGCCAGGGTCAGAAGGTGTACAAGGGCCTGCGAACATACGAGTTCCTGAATTACTACAATTTTAATTACACACCGGCAGAGACGGGGCATGTTAATGTGTCCGCGCAGATGCGCCCCGCAGAAACCGGGTACGAGCTGCAAATTGGTGTACAGGCACCGATTCAGAATCCCGACTCCCGCAGACGGGTGAATATCACACTTGCCATTGACACCTCGGACTCCATGGGATGGGGCAACGATGGGGCCACCGGACTCGATATGGCCATCGCGGCCTGTGATGCCGTCAGCACCGCGCTGCGCCCGGGGGATATCGTTTCGCTGGTGGCGTTCGGGTTGGAAGCAGAGGTGATTATTGATTCTCTGACCATCACCGAAAGCAACGGCGAAACTTTGTCGGACGCCTGTTATGCACTGCTGCCCGTTGGAAACACCGATTTCAGCGGCGGGCTCTCCCTGACCTACGATTTGGCCCAGGAAAATTTTGATGCCGCCAAGATTAACCGGGTGGTCCTTATTTCGGACGGTGGCGCCAACTCGGGCGAAGAAGACGAAACGGTCATTCGTCAGATGAGTCAGGATGCTGACGGCGAAGCGGTTTATCTGATGGGCGTGGGGGTGGGGGATGCCTGGAATTACAATGACGATTTGATGAATGCGGTGACTGATGCCGGCAAGGGCGCCTACATTTTTTTAGACAGCGTCGAAGAAGCGCAGAAATTACTGGGAGACCAGTTTATTCGTCAGGTAGAAGTCGCGGCCCGCAACGTGCAGGTGGAACTGACTTTGCCCCGCACGCTTGAAATGGAGCAGTTTCATGGAGAGAGCTACAGCACCGAGGCCGACGAAGTGGAGCCCCAGCACCTGGCCATGGACGATGCCATGATCTTTCATCAGGTCGTCAGCTCTTGTGCACCTGCATCGCTCGATACCAGCGAGCCTGTCAGCATCGTAGCCAGTTACCAGCAGCCGGTGACTCGGGAAGAAGCGACAGACAGCTTTTCGATGCCCATGGCGGAGTTGCTGGAAGCCGAACATCCCCAACTTGTTAAAGGAAGCGCCATCGTCGCATACGCCGAAGCGCTCAAATCGCTGCGTACCATGGAAGGACAGGCCGCGCTCGATTTGATTGACACCACCATTGCGACCTGCGAAGCGGCGGTGACCGAACTCGGCGACGACAGCGATTTGGCCGAAATTATTTCGCTGCTGCAACTGTACCGCATCAATTTCGATGCGGATTTCGACGGTACATTCGCGCAGGCGGTCATCGGCAACGGCGCGGTACCCGACAGCCTGCCGGATTGCTCGCAGTCCGATGCCCTGGGAACTGAATCGGAGCAATTGCGCAATGCGGTGGGCCTTTGCGACAGCTCGCTGTATGTCAGCGACGCCTACTCCTCCCCCACCAACTCCCCCACCGAGGGAACTATCGTTGCCATGACTCGTTACGGTGATGCGACCAATCACCTTGCGCCCCATGAAGGCGATAGTTATGTGGTGATGGCCTCCGGACCGGCCCAAGGCACGGATCACAGTGTGGATGTGGGGGGGATTTCACTTAACGATCCTTACGCCGGCGGTTTGATGTACAACGCAATGGAATGGCAGCTCACGCTCACCGCGCCGGAGTGGGCCCATGGGTTCTCATTTGATTTTGTGTATTTCTCAGAGGAGTACGACGATTTTATCGGGTCGTCCTTCAACGATAAATTTTACGCCGTGCTTGAGGCCGGAAGTACAGACGGTGGAGATCCCACGGTGATTAACTTTGCCGGTTGCCGCCAGGAAAACAGCTATTACGATTTTGTATGCAGTCCGGGGATGCCTTTCTGTAATCCCGGTGCGCGATACTGCTACGTGGCCATCAATACCGCACTTTCGGAATGCTGCTGGTACAACGGCTGCACCGAGGGTACATTTACAACTGATATAAGTGGAACCGGATTTGAATGCGCCGAATCGTCATCATCGGATTCCAACATGAGCGGCTCATCCACCGGTTGGCTTCAGACCCAATGGCCTATCGAACCTGGGGAAACATTCACCCTCACTTTCCATATTCACGACACCGGTGACGGTATTTTTGATTCCGCAGCTATTATCGATGCGTTCACCTTCCTGCCGCAGATTGTGCCGGGCACCACCCGCGTCATGATGGAATAAGTTTTCCGAACAATTAAAATAGAAAAATGAAGCAGCATCATCGATTCTTGCTATGCTGTAAAAATATGACATATTTGAAGAAATATTTGACATCGCTTCTGACCTGTCTTACTGGGAGGTTAGGAAAATGTGGAATATTATATATTTACTGAAATATTGGGGCGCAGCCTTCCAGATGGCGTCCTTTATTAAGGAGAAAGAAAATGAAACATATCGACACAGAACAGGTGAAAAAAAGTGCTGTGGCGAATCGTGGAAGCAGTGCGGAGCACCTTCTAGTACAGCTCGACTCAGATTTGTCGAATCATGTGGACCGCTTTCATGAGCACGAAGCGGTGGTTGAAATTCGTACCACCGATCGACCTACGTTTGAAAAGTTGATTTCCAACGAACTGTGGACCGGAGATTCGGCCCCGGCGACATCCAAGGAGTTGCTGCCGTCGTCGTCCATCGAAGAGGCGCTGATGTCGTTCTCTGAGGATGAAACGTGGGCCGAGGTGGAGGCGGCATTTGCCGAACTCAGTCAGGAAACCGCAGCGATTATTGATTTGTATGATCGCGTTGAATCGGCTCCCGCGTCTGACGAACCAGCGACGCAGGCGGTTGTGCAGTTGTCTGCCGAACCGCCTGAACAAGCGCAGCGTGATGACGTTGTGCCGGAAGTCGACGCGCCCGAGACAGCGACGCCGGCTCCATGGGTGGGGGCTGAAGCGGATTGGCGCTCGGGGATTCCCTCCCGACCATCGATGTTCTCCCTTCCGCCGCAACCGAAATACGCGGTGTCCATGCGTGATACGTTGGCAGGGCTGGAATTGACCAGCGAGGAATTACAGACCGTGAGGACCTCCCTGCCGCCGCCGCCGGAGGAAGCGCGGCAAGAAAGAAAAGCAAACCCGTGGAAAGGGGTTTCCATTGCAGCGATGTTTGTTGCGGCTGTGTTGATCACCTGGTTGGTCGCTCAGCAACGTTTCAGTTCAGCGTCTGAAAGCGGCGTCGCACCTCAGCTGAATACGCAAGTGGCTTCGGTATCTTCGGTGAATTCAGCAGATGCTTATTCACAGCGGGAAAACCAGATACCGGAATCGGTTTCAGCGGTGACTGTGCCTGTGAACGATGAATCATGGGATTTTTCAATCGACGAGACGTCCGAGAGAAGCGAGTACCTGACGGGCGATCGGAAACATCGACGCGCCGCTTTTGCGCATCGGTCATCTCTTCCGTTATCTGAGCCGGTTGACGCAGCCGGCGTTGAAGCGGATGCAATGGTTTCTGAAGACGGTGCTGTCGGGGAAGCGTCCGCTGACGACCGTACTCAGGCAGCGGAGACGCCTGCTGAGGAATCTGCACCTGTGCCGGGTTTAGCGATAGACAATAAAGATGCGCCGTCGGGCATTTCTGAAGGCGTTGGCAGTAGCGCGCGGCAACGCGAGTCCGACGCCTCGGCAAATCCAGCGGCAATGAGCACATTGAACGAACTGCTGACCACAGAGGAATCGGATAACCCGGGGCGGGCGGTTCGCAGTGCGATTCCGGAGCTTCCGTCCAAAGACATGATTGCTTCGGTGATGGCCAAAATAACACCGAACGTGAAGCAGTGCAAAATGACACAATCGGGAAGACTCGTTGTGAAAATGGTGGTTTCCGGAGAAACGGGACGGGTGGTATCGTCGCAGGTAGTTGACGATACGTTTCGCGGCACGTCCACCGGACTTTGCGCCGCCCGTGCGGTACGAGTGGTGAAACTGCCGGCGTTTCAGAGAGAAAAACTGATTATCAAGTACCCGTTTGATCTGTGATTTGAGTATTAGGTGTAATTAGCGTTTGATGCGGCCGGCGGCGGCCTTCAAGCGAACCGCGTTGATTCTGATAAAACCGGCGGCGTCTTTCTGGTCGTATCCGCCTTCAATATCCATACTAGACATATCCTCGTTGTACAGGGAATTGTCGCTTTTGCGTCCAGTCACATACACCCCGCCTTTGTACAGCTTCAGCGACACCACGCCGTCCACGTGTTCCTGGCTCTTGTCGATGATGCTGTTGAGGAAGTCCATCTCCGGGCTGAACCAGAATCCGTTGTAAATAGCGTCCGCATATTTTTGCACAATAATATCGCGAATGCGCATGACTTCACGATCCATGGTGATTCCCTCCAGATCGCGATGGGCGAAGAGTAAAATGGTTCCCCCGGGGGTTTCGTATACGCCACGGGATTTCAACCCGACAAAGCGGTTTTCCACGATATCCACCCGACCGATGCCGTTGTCGTGTCCGAGCTTATTGAGGTATAAAAAGAGATCGAGCGGCTTCTCAACCACCGTGCCGTCTTCTTCATTTTCCACTTTGACGGGTACGCCTTTGGCGAAGGAAATATTGATGTTGGTCGGTTTGTCGGGCGCATCCTCGGGATCAACCGTTTTGCAGAACACCTCTTTGGGGGGGCGGAAGAACGGATCTTCCAGCACGCCCGCTTCATGACTGATATGGAGCAGATTGTCGTCTTCACTATACGGTTTTTTATGCGAAACAGACGTAGGAATTCCGTGTTTTTCGGCGTAATTCAATAGGTCGGTGCGACCTTTGAATTCGTCGAGGAATTCCTGCATTTTCCAAGGTGCAATGACTTTCACATCGGGTTTCAGTGCATAGAAACCCAGCTCAAATCGAACCTGGTCGTTTCCTTTACCAGTGGCGCCATGTCCCACATACTGCGCGTTCTCTTTTTCGGCAATCTCGATGTGGCGTTTGGCGATAATGGGTCGTGCGATGCTGGTGCCCAGCAGGTACTGGCCTTCATAGATCGTGTTTGCCTTGAACATCTGAAAAATGTAATCCGTGACAAACTCTTCACGCAGGTCTTCCACATACACCTTGCTCGCACCGATTTTCAGCGCCTTTTCCCTGGCAGCATCAAAATCGTCATCCTGACCCACGTCGGCGATGTAGGCGATTACGTCAAAATTTCTTTCCAGCAGCCACTGCAGGATAATCGATGTATCCAAGCCTCCGCTATACGCAAGAACGATTTTTTTCTTGGTTTCTGTTCCCATAATTTACCTCTCGTCGGGGTTATTTATCCAAAGTTAGGGGAATCCCTTCTTTGTGATTTAAAAGGGGGATTTAATTAGCACGAAACCACATCGTGAAAAATTGATAAATTTGATTTATTGATGAATGACAGCATTTGTTTCGTTGAAAATGTAAATTTTAATAAATATTAATATTGTAATCTTCTTATTTGTGAGATAAATTTATTCTGCTGAAGCAAGCAAATCGAGGGGCAATATGTTGTTGGTACTGAATGTTTGTGCATACTCGCTCCGATCTGGATTTCACGCTGTTCTATTTTGATTCCAGCGGTTCATATGATGATTTGATTTTTCAACTGAAACGATATATTGACGCCGGACCAACCCGTTTGGAGCTGTTTTATTTTTGTCGCGACGCCCAGTTGATATCTCCTTCCCAAGTACGTGATATTATTCCGGTTGCCGCCAAGGCGAGCGACGTGCGCGTCAATGGAGGAAAAACCGCGCTGCTGTACGGGCGGGATGTGCTATACGGTTTGGGACGCGTCTATAAAGTGGCAGAGAACCGGATTTTACAACGGAATTGGTCGACCGAAATCTTCAAGGAACTCCGACATGCGGCAGAGTGGCTGGAAATACCCGAAGACATCATCAATGAAATGATAACTCTTTATAATTAATAATCTTTTTTTGCGGTAAGCCGGCGTCACGTCAGCAGTTCAATGAGGTCTTCGCGGGTAATTGCCAGGGCTTTGCCGCCGTCACCGATAGCGGCTTCTGCCAGACGGCGTTTCTTTTCCTGCAGCACGAGAATTTTTTCTTCCACCGTGTCGGAGGTAACCAGCCGGTATACAAACACCGGTTTGTCCTGGCCGATGCGGTGGGTCCGGTCCGCGGCCTGATCCTCCGCCGCCGGGTTCCACCAGGGGTCCAGCAGAAATACATGGTCCGCCGCGGTCAGATTCAGCCCGGTTCCGCCCGCTTTCAGAGAAATCAGCATCACCGGGGGCCCGTCATCCTGCTGAAATGTATTCACTACTTTGGCGCGATCTTTGGTCGTGCCGTCCAGTCGGGTGAACGGAATCGCCGCTGCGTTGAGATGTGGTTCCACCAAATCAAGGAAACCGGTCCACTGAGAGAAAACCAGCGCCTTGTGACCGTTTTCGATGGTTGCGAGCAACTCCTGTTTCAATAACTCAATCTTGGAAGAGGTGGGGGCCTGCTGACTGGGTACCAGCGACGGATGACAAGCGGCCTGCCGCAGTCGAAGCAGTTGTTCCAGCGCCGCCAGCACATTGCCGCCTGCTTCCAGCGACTCCACAACGGAGCTGCTCGTTGCCGCACGTACTGCATCGTACACCCGCCGTTCATGCTCTTCCAGTTCGCATCGCAGAATCAGGTTGGTGCGTTCGGGGAGTTCCAGCTCCACCTCGTCTTTTTTGCGTCGCAATACGAACGGACCGATTTTCTGACGGAGATTTTGGGTGGCCTGTTCATCTCCCATACCGATAGGAAACGCGAATCGCTTTTGAAATTTGCGATAATTGCCGAGTAGGCCCGGATTGACAAAGTTGAAAACGCTCCATAACTCTTCGAGTCGGTTCTCCACCGGGGTGCCGCTCATGGCCAGCCGAAAATCCGCTTTCAGCCGAAAGGCCGCTTTGGCTGCCTGGCTTCCCGGATTCTTGATATTCTGTGATTCGTCGAGCACCACGCAGTCCCAATGTCGGTTGGTGAGGAGCGCCCGATCGATGCGCAGCAGCGCATAGTTGGATATAACTATATCCGCAGTTTCGTCCATCGTTCTGTTCTGCCCATGAAATACACATACATTCAGGCCGGGGCGAAACTTCTGAACCTCGGCGGCCCAGTTGTGGATGACGCTGGTGGGGCAGATGACCAATGTTTTACCGGAGATCGCGCATAGGGCCTGTATGGTTTTTCCGAGGCCCATATCGTCCGCAAGAACGCCGCCCAGGCCGGCGGAACGCAGAAAATTCAGCCAGTTGACTCCCTGCTGCTGGTAATTTCGCAATTCGGCTGTCAGATCGTCGGGCAGGGGAGACTCGGGAATGGTCCGGAAATTGTTGATCAGCGGAGCCAATCTTGAAAAACACGGTTGCGCATCGATTTCGAGTGCATCGCAGAGTCTTGCCAGCGCGGGAACCGCGGCCGTTGCGATTTTGTTGTTTTCCTGACGGGCGTCCAGAATATCAATGACCATGTGTCCGTTGGCATCGAGCCACGATTTGGGAATCGGTGCAAATCCTCCGCCGTCGAGCGGTGCCAGATTCAACCCTTCTCGCCACGCCTCCAGAACATTCTGTGCACTGGCCCGACGCCCTTTAAAGTTGGGATCATCGGTATCTTCCATGGAAAACCACAAATCAAACCGATCATCCTTGATATCGAGGATAGGATGCAGGGGCGCTGCGTTTTTGATTGCGTGCTGAGATGCATCGAGTGTGCTTTCGCTCCATTCCTGGGCTTTTTCAATAAATGTAGATGCTTCGCGGCGGTTGTATGCCACTCGCCGACCGGGTACCAGGTTGAGGTCGTCTCGAAGCGCGGCCACAATCTCTTTTTCGGCTTTGATATTTCGCTGGGGAATTGTTCCCTCTATATATACCATTCGGTTATTGCTGATTTTCACGTGGGGGGGATTTCCATACACAATTTCGGGTAGTACCGTCACACTGCTGCCGTCCTGCACCATGTTCATTATCAGCCGTGGCTCCAGGAACCGCGAGATCACCGGCAGGATATCGGTTTTCATGTCTACGTAGTTGTCCCGCTCCAGTTGCGGAAGTACATCCACTACAAACTCCGCCAGATCTTTGTGGGTGTACACGATCTCCCGAGGTAGTTTTTCCATGGCGTCGCCGCAGATTCCCCGCTGCCCGATCGGATGTAGGGTGGTTCCGCAGAGCGCCGCCCCCGGAGCGAGGATATGGTCCACATCTGGATTGGGAGCCAGGTGTAGCAGCACACCGCCGTCTGCGGTAGCGGTGGCAGAGATTAACGGTAGTATGGCATCTCCTGACAGATGAATCCGTACATCATTCAAGTAGCTGTTCGAATGCTCGTTCAGCTCTTCAATGAGGGAAGCCAGAATATCAGCGGGTAGTTTTTTGGATGGATGGATGTTTCGTCCGATGATGCGGTCCGTATTCAAATCAACCTGCGTGGGTTTGTATCCAAGGGGGATATTTCGAGCGGCAACATGTGCCATAATCGGCCGTGCCACGGGTTGTCTTTTTCCTGTTGGCGATACATAATTTCGAATGAGGCTGATTCCATTGTCTTTTACGTAAAATCGGTATTCCAACATGGTGGGGCGAAGTTCTTTGTGGGGAAGTGCAGCGCCCCGTCCCTGCGCATTTTCAACTGCGATAATCGCCGCTGCGACGTGCGCGCAGAATTCGGTTTGCAGCTTGCAACTGCATTCCCACTCTCCATCATCCGGATACAAAAATACGGTGGGATCAGTAACGTCTGCCGGCGTGGTGACTGTGACTTCAATTTCATTCTTTCCGGCTTGGACGCCCTCGACAGCATCCATGTGTGCCAGCCGTTCCCCTTGCGCCCATACCTGAGGCCCGCACCGTTGTTTGAAGAGCGTTTTAATTTGATGAAGCGAAGGAAAAGCCGTCATATTGCGCCCGATTTCGGTCGAAAGTCTAGTACGCGATTATATCACAAAACAGTAAAAAAACACAAGGCGAGCCTGGACAGTTATTTGAATTAATACTTTAAATATACTGTTATAACTATCTATAAAATTTGCAAAATATAAAAATGTATTTGGATTGGAGAAACCATTTTGCCGCAATAAAAGGGAATTCTCTGGCATCGATCGGGCACAGCACCTTAATTTCCGCCTGCAGTCGCCGATACAGAGTTATGAAGAGTGCTTTCATGCAACAAGACGACAAACAAAGCCATATAGAGCCGATTGGACCGCCGGGTTCATCATACGTGAATAATTCCATACTTATTGTAGAGCCGCTGATGAAAGTGGATATTCTGGTCGTGGATGATCGGCGCGAAAATTTATTCGCGCTTGAAAATTTGCTTTCGAGTGATGATTTGCTGATATCGACGGTGGAATCCGGACAGGATGCGCTGCGGCAAGTATTGGAAAAAGAGTTTGCCCTGGTTATTCTGGATGTACAGATGCCGGGGATGGACGGCTATGAAACCGCGGAATTGATGCGTTCAAACAGTCGAACGAAACATATTCCGATTATTTTTGTGTCTGCGGTAAACAAAGATGAACACCATTTGTTTCGGGGATATGATTCGGGTGGAGTGGACTACCTGTTTAAGCCCATCGAACCCAAAATTCTGAGTAGCAAAGTGCGGGTATTTGTGGATTTGTTCAAGCAACGTAAACAGCTCGAACGAACCAGCGAGGCATTGGAACAGAGCCTGGCGGAAATTAAAAGCAAAGACGAGCAACTGCGGCAGAAGCAGAAGTTGGAAGCCATCGGTAAACTGGTGGGCGGCGTGGCGCATGAGATTCGAAATCCACTGTCGTTCATGTTATCTCATCTGCGTCGCGCATCGAAGAATTGCGCCCATATAATTGATTCAATTGATACATTGGATAATGTGACACAACTGAATGAATTTAAAGGTAAATTCATTCAGATTCATCAGGGGGTTGAAATCGCCATAGACGGTGGAAATCGCATATCTAAAATTGTACAGGACTTATCGCGATTCGCGCGAACTGACCGCAATGAAAAGATACGACCGGTTGAAGTGAATGAGGTGTTACACAAAGTGGTGAATTTGGCCAAACACGATATTCGGCTTCACGCTGCGCTGGTGGAACAATATGGTGATCTGCCGCCCATTCTTATCAATGAGAGCAAACTGTTTCAGGTATTTTTGAATTTGCTTACGAACGCGATACATTCGCTGCGGAATCAGCAGGAGAAAGATAACCGAATCACTATCCGTTCCTGGGCCGCTGACGATGAGGTGTATGTTGAGGTCAAAGACACCGGATGCGGGATTCCCAGAAAAAATTTATCGAAAATATTTGATCCGTTCTTTACAACTAAGGATGTGGGGGAGGGAACCGGGCTCGGCCTCGCTACCTGTTTCGGAATTGTACACACCCATGGGGGAAAGATTCTGGTGGAGTCGGTTGAACACTCGGGCAGCAGTTTTGTGGTGATGTTGCCGATAGTCCCGTTGTCAGAAAAATAGTCATCTTTTTCTGCTTCTTCAGTTTCTTTTGATATAGTGCCTGTTGGAATCGATTTTTCAATAGAGGATGAAATGAATTTTACCCAAGAACTGGCGCTGAATCTTCAGTCCGATTACCCCATCGTGTTTGTGGTCACATTCGAGGAACAAACGGTGATGCATGAAATTGAAGAAGCCTGCGCACAAGCCGGGCTTCATGCGCAGTTTCCGCGAAAACCCGGAACCCTGGTTGATTTGGACCAACAACTGCGCGCTCTTGAATCGGGTAAAGTGGTCGTGCTCAACGATGTTCATCTGAAACTTTCAGAACCCGATGTGGTCCGGTTGCTGTCCGATTTGGATGTGGGGTTGAGTGGCGCGGTTGTGGTGGTTACTCCCTCCCCGAAGATTCCGCGGGAACTGGAGAGAATCAGTTCTGTTGTGGAATACCCACTTCCTGATATCAGCCGGCTTACCGAGGTGTTGCGAACCACATGTGTGGAAACCGGGGTGATACTTGTGGATGACGACGCCGCCGCCATGGTGCGGGTTGCCCAGGGCTTGACCCAGGGGGAGGCGAAGCGGGCGTTTAAAAAGGCGTTGCTTGGTTGGCCGGAAGAAGCGGCGTTGGCCAGGGCCGCCGTCGAAAAAGAGAAGCGAAAAGCGCTGGTTCGAAGTAATGTTCTGGAACATGTCGAAGTTACAGAAGATTTTTCAAATGTCGGCGGTATGAATATGCTGAAGAGCTGGCTGCGTTCCAGAAAACAAGCGTTTTCGGAAGAAGCGCGGCGGTTCGGACTGCCGGTACCCAAGGGGCTGCTGCTTATGGGGATTCAGGGGTGCGGAAAGTCGCTGGCCGCGAAAGCGGTGGCCGGTTTCTGGGGATTGCCGCTGGTTCGTCTCGATATCTCAGCGGTGTTCGGGCAGGCGTCACCGGAGGAGTCCTTGCGGGTGGCGCTTCGGACCGCCGAGGCGATGGCGCCGGTGATTTTATGGATCGACGAGATTGAAAAGGGGTTCGATAATCAGTTCAAGGGGGCGCAGGCGCGGCTGCTCGGCGGTCTGATTACCTGGCTGCAGGAAAAGCAGAAAGAAGTCTTTGTGGTGGCCACCGCGAACAAAGTGGACGCACTCCCCCCGGAGTTGCCTCGAAAGGGCCGTTTCGACGAGATCTTTTTTGTGGATTTGCCTGATATACAGGAACGGAAAGACATTTTAACGCTGCATCTGCAGAAGCGAGGACTGAACCCCGACGCGTTCAATCTGGACGACCTGGCGCGGAAGACGGAAAAGTTAACCGGAAGCGAACTGGAGCAACTGGTTATCGGCGCCATGTATCTGGCCTTTGAACGGGGTGAACAGCCGTCCGCCGACGATCTGAGAAAAGTGTTCAACAGTACGGTCTCCCTTTATGATACCTTTGAGTCTGAAATTAAGAAAATGCGCGAGTGGGCCCGAAAACGAGCCCGCATGGCCAGCAGCGACCGCTCCAAACTCGATTATTTCAAGTAGAAAATCCGTTTGCCGTTCCGCTACAGGGTGCATTTTTCGAGCATGAATTGATGGCGCAGTTCTCCGCCTTCCCAGTAATCATGGTCGTAACAGCGTACAATGAACCGGCAGTTTCCCACCGCATAATGACAGAAGTGATTCCACAGGCTGTCGTGATCGGCCAGAATTTCTTCGCAGCGGTACGAATCGGTGCGGCCGCCATAGGAGAGTGTACCGATGTCCTGCGGATTGACTGTTCTCAAATACGATGTTCCGCCGCCGCTGGCAATGAAGTAGGTGACTCCGGGTTCGCCCGGGGGCACGCAACTGCCGTGTTTCATGGGGCAAGTGCGTTCAAAGGTATGGGCGTGGCCATGGATCACCATATCTACGCCGTGTGTCTCAAAGAGTGTCACCCAGGGCAGCGCCATGTATTTTGGAGATTTTGAATCGCACGGGTACACGGGTTCGTGAAACAACGCGATTTTCCAACGGGCGTTTAGTGCGAACTGGCTGTGCAAGACCGATTCCAGCCAATCGGTCTGCTGAGCGCTGATATGATTACTGTCCAGAATGATGAACAGCGTGTTGCCGTAATCCAGCGTGAAGTAGATGCCGTCCTGGCTGTTGGCGCCCAATGTCTGTTGCCCGGGAAGAAACTGATTCCAGTACTGCAACCAGGAACCGGAGTAAATGTCGTGATTTCCCTGTACGCCCACAAATCGTGTGAACGGCCCCCAATTGTCGGTGGTTGCATTGAAATGATCCGCCGCCAATCCGGCTTCGAGCGCGCCCGTTTCCAGTGCCTGATGGTGCGCTTCCCATTCCTGAATCAACGCATTATGGGTAAGATCGCCCACTTCAATCAGTGCGATCGCATTCGGATCAAACATCGCCATACTGCGCACATGGTTGATTCCATTGGTGGGGCCGTCCTGCATGTCGGCAATGGTGAAAAATGTCCACATGTCGTCTGTGATGAATCTGCCTAAATCGGTTTCTGTGTCGGTATCCGGAAGCGGTTGAGTATCGGATTCGGTGTCCGAATTCGACAGGAACGTGTCGCTGTCTTGCGGTTCGGTGTCGATGAGAGGCGCGGAGTCGGTATCGCTTGCGGTGTCGGTGGCTTGATACGGTTCGCTGGTTGAATCCGTATCTGCGTCTGTCGCCATGCTTGACACTGAATCCGTCGCTGAATCCGCGGTGTCGCTGCCGATGTCTTCAGCGTTGGTGTCGGTGGCGGAATCTGAATCTGAGCGAGCGGCATCGGTTTCGGTCACCGGTCGTTCCAGGGCTGCGGGGTCCACGTGAATCACGCTGCCTTCAAAGTCGCAGCCGACTAGGAAAAACGTGCCGGCAGCAATCCATGCGGCAATCTGTGATTCTGTAATTCTCATTTATAGATAGCTTCCGAGCGTACGCATCAGTTCCTGCTGCATATCGGGCGATATCGTATGCCCCACGTTCGGATATTCGACCAACTTAGCATGAAACCCCCGTTGCTGAAGTTGCGCTATTGACTCTCTTGCCTTGACACTTTCAATAATGCCGTCTTCTGTGCCGTGAAATGCGGTGATGGGGGGGATGTCGCGCAGGGAATCGGGTATTGTCAGCGGCAGAAAACCGGCGACCGGTATACTCGCATGAATGTCGGAAGGGCATGTCACCGCTGTGGAAAATGCCAATATGCCCCCCTGTGAAAAACCGGTTATCACGGGTTTTTTTTCGAAATTTGATTCGTGAATAAACGCGCATAGTTGATTTGCTGCGGATAGCACATCTTTTTTCAGGGCAGTGGAATTTGCGCTGCGAACCGGAATCGCTACAGGAAACCATGAGTATCCTGTTCCATAAGGTGTCGGCGCCTGGGGAAGAATCACCACGGCGGAAAACGGTGCTGCGTCAAATATCTGCGAAAAATGGGACGGGGTGTCTCCCAGCCCGTGGATGGCGACAATCGGACGCGAAGCGACAGCCGACACCTGCGCAGACGTGTGAATGGTTCGGCTTTTCAAGGTCGGTGTGGGGGACGTTGGCGGTGTCTGAGAAGGTTCGGAAGAGTACGATGAAGTTTCTGATGGCGGTTGTTTCTCCCGATGGCATCCAAGCAGACTGCAAAAAAGCAGTATGGTCGATATGTATGCGAATATAATCGGTTTTTTCAGTTGAAGTCCCATGCGCTTTATTTTAATTCTTTTTAATCTAATTAAAAAGCAATGATGAAGAAATTGAAAAAAAGAGCATGGGAGATCTCTTTGGTCTCGTTGATATCGGCAATTGTGGCCATGATGATCATCCCATTGACCCCCTGGCTGATGGATGGTCTAATCGCCTTGAATATCAGTCTTTCTCTGCTGATTTTCAGCTTGGCGCTGTTCACTCGCAATCCGCTTCGATTCAGTGCGTTTCCCACGATTCTGCTGATTGCCACTCTGTTTCGACTGGCGTTGAATGTATCGTCCACCCGTCTGATTTTGACGCGTGCTGATGCCGGGCAAATAATCGGTGGCTTCGGTGGATTTGTGGTGGGCGGTGATATCATCGTCGGCGCAGTGATATTCGGCATCATTTTAATGGTTCTATACCTGGTGATCACCAAAGGTGCGGAGCGGGTGGCAGAAGTGGCCGCCAGATTCACATTGGATGCGCTGCCCGGGATGCAGCTGGCGATTGAAACCGATTTGCGCAGCAAGTCTATTTCACCACGGGAGCTGACCATGCGACGGGAAGTGTTGGAGCAGCGCAGCATGTACTACGGTTCGCTGGACGGCGCGATGAAGTTTGTTCGCGGCGACGCGGTGGCCGGACTTGTAATTACCGGAATCAATATTGTGGGAGGCACTTTGGTAGGAACGTTTCGCAAGGAAATGCCTTTTTTGGATGCGCTCGATTTGTACGGTCGACTTACCGTGGGGGACGGGCTGGTTACGATGATTCCGGCGCTGTTGATTTCGACCGCGGCCGGACTTCTGGTTACCCGAGTGGCGCAGGGAACAAGCGATGACGGTCTTGCGGAGCAGATCGGAAGTCAATTGGTGTCTGAGCCCAAGGCACTGTATGCGGCATCAATAATGATGTTGGCGCCGGCGCTGGCGCCCGGTCTTCCGGCATGGCCGTTTCTTGTCGCGGCACTCGGTCTGGCGGCACTGGCGGTGGGAATGACAATGTTACAGCGAAGCGTTTCGCAATCGGTGGCGCATGGGCAAAGCGGAGTTGCCTGGCAGGGGCGTGCGCTCGGTTTGGATGATGTGCAGCAACTGCTCGATGACTTGGCGACGACACACCCCGTGCTGGTACGAGAAGTGATGGGAAGCGGGCTGTCGCTTTCATATCTTTCTGAAATTGTGGCGGAATGTCGGCGCGATGGTATCGATGAACGTTTTTTGAGATTTGTATTGGAGGCGCTGGCGCGGGAATCGGTGATAGCAGATATCGATGAAATGCTCATCCGGATTCGAAAGCGGATGCCGCACGTGATCCGCGAATCTATCGGGGATGCCGGACAGCAGGTGGATGCGGTTGTTTTGGAACCGGCGTCAGAACAAATGCTACAGGCGAGCATCGTGCAGACCGGCGCGGGCAAGAGACTGGTGCTTCCTTCCGCGCTTCGCAATGATATTTTTGATGCGGTGCGTCATCGATTGCCCGAAAACGGCAAATTGGTATTGCTCACCGATGCGTACGTTCGACGACCGCTTCAACGATTGCTCGGAGAGGAAGTGAAAAACGTGGCGGTCATCGGTCACGATGAACTGGCACCGGAAACTGAGCTCTTTTTACATCCGGAGTTGTCTTTTTGATAGAATGCGCAATGCGCACGCAGCCCGGTCGCTTAATGTTGTATTTCTGAATTTGTTTCTAAAACGATTATCCGTGCTTAAGTGATCAACTATTTTTGACGTTATAGAACGTATATCGGTTGGAGGAGTACTTTTTTTCTGATGCCCAAGCGAACTTTTACCCCCGGGACGTTTTTACCGTTTTTTGTCGGCAGTTTTTTGCTCATGTTGATCGCTGGGTTGTGGACACTTTGGGCGCGCGGGGAAATGTCGGTTTGGGTTGCGGCAGGGATAACTATCGTGATTGCGGTTCTCGGCTATTTCACGATGAGGTACGCCAAAGAGAGGCTATTGCGCCGCAAAGCGGAGCAGAATGTGCAGAAGGTTCTCGAAGCATCGGAGCAAATGAATACCCAGCTTCGAAAACAGACCGCTTTTTCGAAATCAATGGCCAAGGAAGCGGAGAATGCCAACAAGGCGAAATCGGAATTTCTGGCCAATATGTCTCATGAGATTCGAACACCGATGAACGGGGTACTGGGAATGCTTGCGTTGTTGCTCGATAGTCATTTGAACAGCGAGCAGGAGAATTTCGCCCGGGTCGCCAAAAGCAGCGCGGAGTCGTTGCTGTCGCTAATCAACGACATTTTGGATTTTTCAAAAATCGAGGCTCGGAAACTGAAAATCGAGGAAATCGATTTTGATATTCGCGCCATGCTGGAGGATTTCGCATCCACTCTGGCGTTTCGGGCTCATGACAAGGGGCTGGAATTTATCTGTGGGCTGGATCCGGAAATCCCCGCTTTCGTGAAAGGTGATCCCGGCCGATTGCGTCAAATTCTAACCAATCTCGCGGGGAATGCATTTAAATTCACGCATCGGGGTGAGGTCTCGGTACGGGGCCATCTTCACGAGGAAGATGCGGACACCGTCAAGATCATGTTTCATGTGAAGGACTCAGGTATCGGCATTCCCGAAGAAAAACAGAAAAAACTGTTTGACAGCTTTACCCAGGCGGACGGCTCCACAACACGAAAATATGGGGGAACCGGCCTGGGATTATCGATTTCAAAGCAATTGAGTGAAATCATGGGCGGAGAGATCGGGGTGACCAGTCGAGAAGGAAAGGGCGCCGATTTCTGGTTTTCGGTTCGGTTGAAACGATCGGCGAAAGTGCCTGAACCGAGGATACTCGGAAACATTACCGGCGTACGCATGCTGGTGGTGGACGACAATCAGAGCAACCTTGAGTTGACTGAATCGCTGCTGCATTCCTGGGGGGTGCTGGCGGATACCTCTGACAGCGGTCCGGATGCATTGCAGAAAATGTATGAAGCGCAGATCGCGGAACGTCCGTACCAACTGGTGTTGGTGGATATGCGGATGCCGCATATGACCGGAGAAGCGCTTGGCAAAATTATCAAGGATGATAAACGGCTGAACAGCGCCAAGTTGATTCTGATGACCGATATGGGTCAGCGGGGCGATGCGACGACGTTTTTGGAGGCCGGGTTTGCCGCATACCTAACCAAGCCGGTGCTGCAATCGGACCTGTATGTCTGTCTTGGGCAATTGATGGGAGAACTGGATTTCAAAGAGAACAAGAATAGACAGTCCTCTCATATTATCACTCGTCACAGCATTGCAGAAGATCGCAAGGCCCGTTTCAAGATTTTACTGGCCGAAGACAATATTACGAATCAGAAGGTTGCGCTCGGATTGCTTAAAAAATTGGGATATCGTGCCGATGCGGTCAATGACGGAGAAGAAGCCGTGCAGGCATTGCGGGATCGGTACTACGATTTGGTCCTCATGGATGTGCAGATGCCCAGAATGGATGGATACGACGCGACTCGGAAAATTCGGGATAAAGATATCAGAGAGCTATTTAACCCCAAGGTCCCCATTATTGCGATGACGGCTCATGCGATGGAGGGAGACCGTGAAAAATGCATCAATGCCGGCATGGATGACTACATCTCCAAACCGATCGATCCCGGCCGATTGGAAGAAGTGGTGACCAAATGGTTATACAAGACCGACGCGTTGCTGCTGGGCGGTTCTGCCGATGAATCAGATGGCGATGACGCTTCTGCGCAATCAGTCGATTCCTCGGTGGCAACGTTTGACAAAGCGGGGCTGCTGGATAGGCTGATGGGCGATGATGAACTGGTGCGCGAGATTATCAGTGAATACCTTGCAGACATGTCGGTGCAGTTGGGAGAGCTCCAAGCGGCGGTCGATAAAACCGATGCATTGACCGCAGGGCGGATTGCGCACCGAATCAAAGGTGCATCTTCGAACGTGGGAGGCAACGCAGTGACCGCTGTTGCGCTTGAGATTGAAAAAGCAGGTGAAAAGGACGGAGATTTGGAACGTGTGGCGCATTTGATCCCCCAATTGACACAACGGTTTGTGGAGCTGCGAGCAGTGATGGAGAAAGAAGTAATCGAATGAGCGGAAAACCCAATATTTGTCCCAAAAGCGGATTGGAAATCGTTCGAAAGCCGGAGTGGACCGATTTTCAAGGGGGAGATGAGTACTACGTCAGTTTTTACAAGCTCGGAGATTCCATATTCTACACCAAATCACGCGGTAATCTGAAAGGGGTTTCGCCGAGTTATGTGGCGAAAATTGAGCGGTTCATCAATGAAGAGTTCGACACCTATCCGGTTGTTGAAATAAAAGATTTGGCAGATGCCAAGGGGATGCCGAATAAAGCATATCGTTTGAAGCTGGTTGACTACTATTTGCGGAATCAAGACCGGATTGCCGGCTTAATATATTTGAATGCACCGTTTCAGCTGAATATGACGTTGAAGTCCGCCGGATTGCTGTATTCCAATGCGATACCCCAAGCGGTGTGTAAAGAATATTTGCAGGCGATTGAGAAAGCCAATTTGTTCCTTGAGGCTCGTTCTGCGGGAAGAACGTCTCCAGCCCATGCGGCGGTTCATCCCGCGGATGTGAAAACAATGGTGGATACGCGCGACATCAGCGAGATCGCGAAATTTTTCGCAGCGCAGTCCTGGCGAGAAGATGGCGGTGCATCCCAGCTTCCACCGACATTTGGGGAAGATCATCCGTTGGCACCCATCCTCGAATCAATTGTAGTCGTGAAAAATGACCTTGAGGAGCTTCGGCATGATATGGAGCGGGAAGCCACTCGCGCCAATGAACTCGCTGTAACCGCGTTTGAAAAGAAGCTGATTGCCGAATCGTTGAACAAGGAATTGAAGATACAGGCCAAAAATGCGAATCTGCTTGCCCAGAAAGCCGAATCCGCCAACAAGGCCAAGTCGGAATTCCTCGCCAATATGTCGCATGAAATTCGGACCCCCATGAACGGAATAATCGGTATGACAGGGCTGCTGCTCGATACGCCGTTAAGTGCGGAACAGCGGGAATACGCGTTGATTGTAAAGAGATCCAGTGAAACCCTTATGGCGCTGATAAATGATATTCTCGATTTTTCGAAAATTGAGTCTGAAGATTTGCAGCTGGAACAAATTGATTTCAATCTGTTCGCCATGATGGATGATTTCGCCGCTGCGTTTACTGCATACACAGAAGGCAAAGATGTTGAATTTTTCTCAGCTGTAGATCCGAATCTGGATGTGTACTACAAAGGTGATCCGGGACGGATCCGACAGGTGCTCAGCAATCTGGTGGACAACGCGTTTAAATTCACCGCACATGGCGAAGTTGCCATCTATGTTGAAATTAGTGATCGGAAAGAAAAATCGACGGAACTGAGATTTTCAGTAACAGATTCAGGAATCGGAATCGACCCGGATGCGCAGGATAAACTGTTTGAAAGCTTTACCCAACTGGACGGGACTTCCACACGGAAGTTCGGTGGTACGGGGCTTGGATTGGCCATTGCGAAAAGACTTGTCGAGATGATGGATGGCGATATCGGCGTATTCAGTGAGCTGGGGAAGGGGGCGGAGTTTTGGTTTACTGTGGAACTCGAAAATTCATTGAAGCATATCGATACGGTGATTGGTGGTGAAATTCAGGATACGCGTATCTTGCTTCTCGATGACAATCGCGGCAGTCGCGACGCTACAGTATCGTTGCTGACGTCGTGGGGGGCCAGATCTGATTCGGTCACCGACGGCGGCGTCGCCTTGCAGCGGCTATATGAAGCAGCGCAGACGAGTGATCCGTATCGGGTGATGATTATCGATGCCAAAATGCCGGGAATGAACGGCGAATCGCTCGGAAGATCAATAAAACAAGATGTGGTATTGCAGGAAACACGCTTAATTCTGATGACATCTCTTGGAAATCGGGGAGACGCCAAGCGGGCCCGTGAAATCGGATTTGATGCGTATATTACCAAGCCTATTCGCTACGCGGATTTATTCGATTGCGTGAAGCGACTCCTGGAGTTGGAGCCTGGGGAACACGAATTTATCACAAGACACAGTTTGTATGAGAATCGCCGAAACCGCTATCGTATTCTGATCGTTGAAGACAATGCCACCAATCAGAAGGTCGCAATGGGAATGCTGAAGCGTCTCGGCTTCCGTTCAGACGCGGTTGCCAACGGCCAGGAAGCCATCGAGCTGCTCAGACTTGTTCAATATGATCTGGTGCTGATGGATGTTCAAATGCCGGTAATGGATGGATACACGGCCACAAAATCAATTCGGAGTGATACGGAGATCATTAAAAATGATATTCCGATTATTGCCCTGACGGCCAGCGCGTTGAAAGGCGATAGACAGAAATGCCTCGACGCCGGGATGAACGATTATATCTCGAAACCCATTGATTTAAAGAAATTGCAGCGGGTGATCTCCAGACAGCTGCAAGGGCAGAAGCATGAAGCTCGGGACTCCTTAATGCCGCGAGATGCATCGGGGTGGGATGCCGAGATGCTTGATTCGATCACACCCGCTTCGGAAGTGCCCGGTTCTGACGCGTAAAAACAGCCGCGACCGCTATCATCGTTGTTTATTAGCGGTGTTCCAGTTGATTCGCGCAATCCAATCGTCGGCGAGTTCGGCAGTTCCCAATTGGTCACCCGCCAGTGAACGCACCTTTTCAAAATGAGCGATAGCCGGTTGGGTTTGTCCAAGACGCGCATACGCGGCTGCCGCCGTCAGTTCGGCCTCCAATTGGAATTCGATCGGGAGCGTGCGGATGTGTTTCAATGCACGTTTCATCGTTGATGCTGCATGGAAAAATATCCCCTCGTGAAAAAACATTCGCGCTTGAAGATAGGGGGGGGCCGGATCTGTCGGATAGCGGTTAGATAACTGTTCGAGATCTGCCATTGCCGCCAACTTTTCAGGGGTGTCTTCAAAGGGAACATGCGACAGGTATTTCAGCAGCGGTTTGCTGCGCGCGGCATACTGATTCGCCAGATAATATTTGATATATACCCGTCTACGGTTGTCTGAACCGACGACGTTTTCGTAGAGCGTACGATACCGGTCGGCAAGATGCGCTGTATCCTGAGCCCGAATATCAATATCAATCAGCAGCTCTTCGATGTGTTGGCTGTTGAATTGCCCCGGGTTTGCAGAAAGAAGTTCCGATGCGATGTGTAGAGTGTTCGGGTGATCCTTGCACGCGGCACTGGCGAGCAGAAGCGACAAATGAGTTTGGGTTGACGATCCGGATACCAGGTGTGCGGCGTAGATCTCTTTTCGTGCCAGTCGCCATTGTTTGTTGGCGGCGAAATCGGCGGCTACGTCTTCGAGTCGGGTTACTTCGCGCACACAACGTGTGGCGACGATGGACGGCCGGTCAAACTGATATGAAATTTGTTCCAGCTGCGCGTTGGAAAGGGGAACAGTCGTCAAAAAATCGTACCATTGTTTTTCGACCTCGTCCTGGGGGCGATTTGTGATTTCGCCAATCGAACGTCCCGAATATAGTTCACGCAATGCTTCGGCACCGTACGTTCGCTGGAAAAACCGGCAAAAAGAACCGGCGGCGGTGTATGCACTGCCGGAATAGAAATTGAAGAACGAAATGCCGAACAGTTGGTTCAGACTCGGAAGCAGCTTCAGTTGCTGCATTCCTTTTGCCCGCTGATGGAGATTGGTCTGTCCGGAAACCGGGGTCGCAGAAACAGCGATTCCTTCGATGAGGCCGGGATTGGGAACCCATCCGCCTAAGCTGCCGGCAATGGAGAACGGCCCTCGACCGAACGCGGCGGCCACCAGATGCGCGAGTTCATGGCGAAGTGTCCAGTGGGGAAAATCATCGGCGATGATATATGTTTGGCCCAACCAGGGTTTGGCCACCGATGTGTGCTGAGCTCCCATCCATTTCTTTTTCTGGTCGGCGTCTTTGAACACAAATATGTTTATATGTGGAGTTTTTGAAACACCGAAGTAGTGTTTTAGTTGATACAGACTGAATGCAGCGTCCAGCATCAGATTTCGTCTGTATTCCGGGGGGATCTGCGTATCAAAATAAAAATCAGCATCGTTCAAGGAATGGTGAATCGGCAACTCCGCCTGCAGCCGTTTGGTGGAAATTCGATGATGCATGTCGGCGGATACGCCCCAGTCCATCACAAAAAACAGAATTCCGCCCAGAAGTGGCATGAATTTACGTTTGGTCCGAAACCATTTTTTTAATGAGAGTCGCAGGCCGGCGGTATCCAGACTGACATGGATTCCCCATAATAGTAGTCCCGCCGCAACCAGATTGAAAACCCGGTAGCTGATGAGCGGCAATTGAATGTCGATGGACTTATCGTAGAGAACGCCGGGCCAGTATCCGATAAACGGTCCATAACCGAATACGGCCGGGGTGGTGTAGAGCTGAATGCCCACCCAGAGCGCCGCACCGAACCAGAGTGTATACCAACCTATTACCGCGGCAGCTCTGGATCGAAATAGAAGACCGAGCGTCAGGGCGCAGACTACCGACATGACGACCGAGATCAGGGGAATCAGCAGAAAAAAAAGCAACCCGATTCGGGTGTTGCAGGGGGGAACGAAAACTGTATTTATCAGGCTGATGACAAGGGACGTTGCCAGCAGCAACATCGCGGGCGCGAGAGAATGGGCAGCTAGCTTTAACACGGTAGATGTCGCGCCGGGGAAGGGGGCCAGCTGCTTGCGCACCCGACTGGGATGCACCGCCGCAAGGTGACCTGCTGCGAGAGAGAGATACAGACCGCTGATAAACGCGTATTCGAATCCGAGTGCATTGGTCATTTGGGTGACGCACAAAACAATTGATATCACTGCAGTGACACTTAGCCAGAAAAGAAAGAGCGGTGTCGAAAAAAAGGAATAAGCAGTGCGCATGGCGCTATTTTAGGACGATAGACATAATTTGAACAGCGCGATCCACTTCTTCACATTGGTTTTTATGAATCAATTCGAGTGCGGATTCGAGGGTATCGAGCTTGTCGTCGGCGATTTTGTCGATCACAATTCTTGCCAACCGGGCTCTGCGACCGTCGTTGCGTTCTTTGGTGTTTCTTCGTTTGAAGGTTGATTTCACCGGAACATCGGGTTGGTTATGATACAGATCACGCTTTTGGGCAGCATCTATCAATGAATCCCCGTCCGGTGCATACAGCGCAAGAATGTCGAAGAGTTTGGTTCTCACGGGGGCTAAACTGAATGTGAAAATGTCCTGATTGCGAATCAGTCTGGGGGATGTAATCGCCTTTTCAAAAACGGTCAGTTGTCCGGAATCGGCAGCCGCAACGAGCAACACGGGGTTTTTTTTCACGAACGCATGCAGACGTCTTGCCAAACGATCATCCGACAAATCGAGCACTGCGCAGATATTAATCCACTGGTGGGGTTCAATCGGATGAACATGGGTTTCCAGTTCCCGCCAGGTGTCCAGCGGCCATACCGCTTTTGTCGCCGCGTCCTTCATGGACCAGCCGTATTTTTCGCGTTCCAGCTGCATCAGGCTGCGTAAAAAATATTGAACACATACCGCCACAGCTTTGTCTTCGTTCAGTTGCATGGTACCTCTTGATTCCCGTTCCTTGGGGTTGAACAGAACATATACGTAATTGACCCATCCTTAAAATGGTTTTGTCGCTTTTTGTCAACCCGTTGCGAAGGCGATGGACTCGTCACGACAGGGAAGGTGATTCCTTTCGAGGCGTGGATCACAAGATTTCAATTGTGAGCTGTGCGACAACCGTCAATTTGCGCGAGAAAGGGGTAGAACAGCTCTATATATCAATATCGTTCTTGAATGCTCTCGAAATGTCTTTTCATCGCTCTGCTTTTCTCTTAGTATGGCCGCGATAAATTTTTAGGAGTGATCTAAGATATGAAAAACATTTTGGTAGTTATAACATCAGGCATAATCGCAATATTGTTTTCGGGGTCGGTGGCAGCGCAGTCTGCGGACGCATTGGTGTGTTCTCAGTGGGATGAGGGGTATCTGGTGGGGAATGACTGGGACGGTGACGAGGTGCTTGATGGTGAGGATTTGTGCGAACAATATTATGATCCGAATAATGATGATTACGACGGGGACGGAATCGGCGATGTGTGCGACAATTGTCCCCTGGTACCGAATGTTGAACGGAATGATTTGGACTTGGACGGAATCGGCGATGCTTGTGACGATGATATTGACGGGGATTTAGTACTGAATCCGCGCGGGTATGTGCCGCCATCAGACGCGGAATCTCAAGATTCGGATAGCGATATCGACACTTCATCTGACAGCGCGACGGATGATAGCGACGATTCGGACACGGCTCTCGACACCGAAACCGCTACTGAAGACAGCGACGAGGGTGGTGAATACAGCGCCGGCACCAATTTCGATAACTGCCCTATGGCATTCAACCCGGATCAGAACGACCTGGACGGCGATGGGCTTGGGGATGCCTGTGACCCCGATATTGATGCGGATGGTGCCGAAAATGATGCGGACTTTTGTCCGTTTGATCGGAATGTCGCCACACATGTTGTCGAACTCGGTAGTTATTACGGAACGGTTGAATGCGCGGGCGACCCGGACGGGGATGGGCATACGAGTTATCAGGTGGTTGACGGCGTGCTGCTGCCGAACGACAATTGTCCGTTTATCGCCAATGACCAATCGGATATAGATGGCGATAGAATCGGAGATGACTGTGACCCGGATGCCGATGGCGACAGTGTTCCCGACAGTCGCGACAACTGCACCAAAGAAGCTCTCTGGAGTGTGATAAATGATTTTAACACCCTTCTGGGATCAGATACCGACAACACGATTTTTCCGGCGGGCACCGCATCGGTGGCGATGTTGGACTGGAGCAGTGAGCAATGGCTCGGCTACGTGAGCAATACCGATCAGATTGACATCGATAAAGACCGGGTGGGCGATCAGTGCGACCTGGATTTTGAAAGAATCACGGAAACCGGGTACGCGTTCGATAACTGTTATGTGGTGCTGGACGACTTGGAAAACTGCCTCAAAGTGGAGGATACGGCGCTGCAGGTGTATTCTCCTGCGGTTCTTGCTGCGAAAAATGGTGATGATCCGGTTCGGTTGCGCATTTTTGCCAATCAGCCCAGCTGGACACTGTCTTATTCGTGGACGCTGGTGTCCGGGGATCCGGACGGGATTGAATTGTCTCACGCCCGGGGCGTGGTGAATTGTTCCAATGCATATGAATATCACTACCCGGTAAAGGTAACCTGGACGGAAAACGGCGGTTCTGTGGATACGGGAAGCCCGGAAGAAGACTCGACCGGCTCAACCGATACCGGTACCGACTCAGCTACCGATAGCGATACCTCTACGGATACAGACACCGTCGCTCCTGCTGATTCGGACAGTTCCGTCGATTCGGACACGGGGGGGGCTGCATCAGTAACACAGACACCCGAAATCGAAGATCTCAGCGCCATGTATGAAACGCGGCTGGCCGGAGACTATACGTTGCGTTTGCGGGTAACCCGATTGAACGAAGCCGGAGAAGAAATGCCCGGCGCGGCGAACACCGCCGAAGCACTGGTGGTAATCAACAGTTCCGGCACCGATGACTACATCGCTGATTCATGTGGGTGCACCGCTGTGGGGCGTCCGTCTGGGCAGTATCTGCCGTTTATCGCGCTGCTGCTGCTGGGTATCGCATTGTTGAGACGCAGATTTAGCTAATCATTTCGCATCTTCGCTTGCTTTTTCGCTTCTGTTTCGTCCATACTTCCGCCATGAAAAGACCGGTTCAATCCAAAATAAAACGCGTTCGCCACAGCATGAGTCTTACCGGTGCAATTGTCGCCACCGCGGTCGGGGTGCTGCTGCCGGTAATTCTATCCACTTCTGTGGGCATTGTGGCGCTGGCGCTTGGAAAATCGTCAGAATGGACCCTGTTCGGCGTGCTGGTCATCAGCTTCGCCGCCGCGGCCATCGGGGGGGCGGTCGTGGTTACGGTGCTGCTCAGTCGGAAACATCGGATTGCCCGATTGCAGGCGGATTTTATCGCAAATGTGACCCACGAACTGAGAACCCCGCTCACCTCCATTCGTATGTACTCGCAGACTCTCGAAATGGGCGCACTGAATGAAGAGCCGGAGATGTTCAATAACAGCGTACGCGCCATCCTGCGCGAAACCGAATGGCTGGAAGCGATGATTGACCGGGTGTTGACATGGCGTGCCGCTTCAAAAGATATGGATTCTCCCAATATGCACAGCGGTTGTATCGCAACGACGGTTCAGGCGGCGGTAGATCGGTTTTTGCGCATGATACGGGGACGGGATGTGGATTTTCAGTGCAAAATCGACACTGAAGCAATGGTCACATTCGATGAACAGGGAATGCATTCAATCGTACTGAATCTGTTGGTGAACGCGTTCAAGTACACCGGCAAGAATAAAAAAATTGAACTGCGCCTCTTCGATTTTGACGAGCATGTGGTGCTCGAAATCGAAGACAACGGTATCGGTTTTTCGCAATCTGAAGAAAAAAAGATTTTTGATCCGTTTTATCGAGTGGATTCCCGACTGAGCGGAAAATCTTCCGGCGCGGGCCTCGGGCTTGCGATTGTGCGGCATCAGGTTATTTTGCACAAGGGCAGTATTTTGGTGCGCAGTGAACCCGGCAAGGGTTCAAAGTTTATTGTTCAATTTCCGGCGGTACCTGTTTCGAAAGGAAAATCGAGTGCACAAAACAATGAAGAATGAAACCATTTTGGTGGTTGAAGATGATGACTCTGTGCGGGACGGACTGGTAATGAATTTGCAGCTTCAGGGCTACAAAGTGTTGTCCGCGTGCGACGGTGATGAGGGAATGGAGATGGCGTTCGACAGCAAACCCGATTTGATTTTGCTTGATATTATGCTCCCCGGCTGGAGCGGGCTCGACATATTGTCGGAGCTTCGGGAACAGTCGAAGAACGTGCCGGTGCTGCTGCTCTCCGCGAGGGATCGGATGGAGCACAAAATTGAAGGGCTGGAGCTGGGGGCTGACGACTACGTGACAAAGCCGTTCGAATTACCGGAGCTGTTGGCGCGTATTGAAGCACTGCTTCGGCGGCATCGGGGCTATGCGAAAAACGACTCGAGTATCGCATTCGGCAAGGTGACGATTGATCCGGTGCATCGGGAGATTCGGTTGAATGGGGAGCCGGTGGAGTTTTCGTTGAAGGAATTTGATTTGCTGCTGCTGCTGGCCAAGGCACCTGGCAGGCCGTTCAGTCGGGAATCCATTTTAAGCAGCGTATGGGGGTGGAATTTCGACGGCACCACTCGAACGGTCGACAATTTTATCATGTCCATCCGACAGAAAATCGAGGCAGATCCCTCCAAGCCGGTCCATATTAAAACCGTCCGACAGGTCGGGTACAAGCTGGAATTGTAATCGAACAGTTACATGGTGGCTCCCTGAAATAGCGCTTTCCAAATGAATTGTGAAGTGATACGTGTTGTGCAGGTAAAACGTTTTACCCGTTTAGGGTGGATGACTGAACATAAGGAGATGACGCGATGAAAACGACCTTGTTATTACTGTTGATGGCATTGATGTTCATCATGGGATGCGGTGAAGGCAACAGTGACAACGACCCCACTGATACGTCAACAGACAGTGATACCGGAAACCCCGATGGAACAGATGACTCGGATACCACCGGCAGCACCGATGATTCGGATTTGGCCGTCGCATATGCCGACAACGTTTGTGGATTCTCTGAACCAGTCACCCTGGGAGCGGTGGAGGCCGATGGAATGGTGCTGGTACCGCCGAGTCATCCCGATATTAACTATTTCGGTCGCGTAGACTGTACGAACCCTACCGCGATTTCGATGGCGTTTCCCGGTGTATCCATTCGCGCCAAGTTTACGGGAACCGCTATCGGCATGGTGTACGACGATCACGGCGATGCGGTGAATCCTAATTTCTTCAATATAATCATCGACGGGGGCGAACCCACCGTTCAGCAAATGACCACAGGGGAATCCACATACGAATTGGCAGGCGGATTGGCCGCAGGCGAGCACACGATTGAATTGTTCAAAAGGAATGAGAGCAACTCCGGTACCGGAATGGGCATTTTTCTGGGCTTGCGCATCAACGATGGAGAGCAGTTGCTGCCCATCGAGGCGCGTCCCAACCGCATTGAATTCATCGGCGATTCCATCACATGCGGCTACGGCAATATGATAGAAACGGATGACCCGGATAGTTATCATTTTACTACCACGAATTCCAATGCATATGAATCGTGGGCATCCATCACTGCCCGGGCACTGGATGCGGAAGTGTCCATTGTTGCCTATTCCGGTCGCGGTGCGTATCGCAATTACGGCGGTGGCGGGGGAGAAACCGTTCCTGAAATGTATTTGGATTGTTTGCCCGATACGACCATCGAAGTACCATGGAATATTGAACAGTTCACCCCCCAGGTGGTGGTTGTAAATCTGGGTACAAACGATATGTCTGAAGTCACCGCTGATACGTTGGATAGTTATCAGGAAGGGTATGCCGCAGCGATGGAAATGTTTGTTGAAACCTTACGTGGGTATTATCCTGATTCTACGATTGTACTGGCCGTGGGGCCGATGTTGTATAGCATTGGGCTGACCGCGGTTCGTACCGTGTGTCGAGAGCTTGTCGATGCGCGCGTTGCTGCTGGAGATGCGAACATATATTTTCTGAATATTCCCGGCAATGCAAATCTGTACGGCGAGGACTGGCATCCCACCGCCGCCACCCATGCATACATGTCGGGGCTACTGGTAGAGTTGCTGACAGACAAAGGCGTTATGCCCCTATAATTTACTGATTTCCACGCAACTGGAACACTCCTCCAAAAAAAAGATTTGTCGAACAATCTCTGGGCGGTTACATTAAAGATAACGATTTCATGGACTTGCAGTTTTTTCGGAGAGGAGCGTCCAAAACGTATGAAGATTCACGAATATCAGGCGAAGCGATTGTTCTCTCGGTACGGCATTCAAGTGCCGCGGGGTGAGGTGGTTTTCGATGAAGATGAAGCGGTGAATATCGCCGAGTTGCTGATGAAGCAGACCGGCAAAAGCCGAGTGGTGCTTAAGGCGCAAGTGCATGCGGGTGGCCGGGGAAAGGCCGGCGGCGTAAAAATTGCGGATAATCTTGATGATGTGCGCCGGTATGCGAACGCCATGTTCGGTAGCCGGTTGGTCACCCGGCAGACCGGTGGTGAAGGTACGGCGATTACCCGGTTGCTGGTGGAAGAGGCCATTGAAATTGACAAAGAGCTGTACGTGAGCATTGTGATTGATCGCAGTAAAAAGAAGCTGTGCATCATGTCGTCGACGGAAGGGGGAATGGATATTGAGGAAGTGGCGGCATCACAGCCGGAGAAACTGAAAAAGGAATGGTTCGAACCCCTCGCCGGGTTGCTGCAGTTTATGGCGCGCAACATCACTGCGGATTTGGGGCTGCACGGAAATGTGCTTCACAAGAGCGTGCGCGCACTTCGTTCTTTGGCGGATTTGTATATTCGCGAAGATTGTTCTTTAGTGGAAGTGAATCCGCTGGTGACCACCAGGGCGGGCGAGATAGTGGCGCTGGATGCAAAGATTACATTTGATGACAACGCCGAATTTCGCCATCGGTTTCATGGCGAACTGGTCGATAAAATCGATCGGGAATCTGTGGAGCAGAAGGCGCGGGAACTCGGGTTCTCGTATGTGAGTATGGATGGAAATATCGGTTGCTGCGTGAACGGTGCGGGCCTGGCGATGGCGACGATGGATATCATCAAGCTGAAGGGCGGGGAGCCGGCGAATTTTCTCGATGTGGGGGGCGGTGCAGATGCAGATACAGTGATGAAGGCATTTGAAATCATTCTCAGCGATCCTCGTGTATCAGTGATTTTTGTAAACATTTTCGGCGGTATTCTCAGATGTGACGTGGTGGCTGAAGGAATTGCCAAGGCAGTGTCTCAGAGCGGGCTAAATGTACCGTTGGTGGTGCGACTGGCGGGCACCAACGCGAAAGAGGGAAAGCACATCCTCGACAGCAGCGGACTGAAGATTTTTACAGCGCCGGATATGGATGCGGGCGCGCAATTGGCGGTTGAAAAGGCACAGGTGAAATAGCATGACGATTTTACTGAACAAGAAAACGCGTGTATGTGTGCAGGGAATCACTGGAGGCGCAGGCGCGGTGCACACCCGGAAGATGATCGAAGCGGGAACCAACGTGGTTTCAGGCGTTACCCCGGGAAAAGGCGGTGCGACGTTTGACGATCGGATTCCGATTTTCGACACGGTGGTGCAGGCCAAAGAGCGTTCGGGCGCCAATGCATCGGTGATTTTTGTGCCGGCGGCGTATGCGGCGGACACCATTATGGATGCGGCATATGCCGGTATGGAGTTGGTGGTGTGCGTGACCGAGGGGATTCCGGCGGTCGATATGGTGAAGGTTCGTTCGTTTATCAAGCAGACCGGAACGCAACTGATCGGCCCTAACTGCCCGGGTATTATCGCGCCCACCGTTAAACAGAACCTGGGGATTATACCGTATCATATCGCGGCATCGGGGAGAGTGGGCGTGATCTCGCGCTCCGGCACGTTGACCTACGAGGCGATGTCGCAACTGACCAGCCTGGGAATCGGTCAGTCCACCTGCATCGGCATCGGGGGAGACCCCATCGGCGGCATGGATTTTGTCGATTGTCTGAAACTGTTTGAAGAAGACGCCGATACGGACGCGGTGGTAATGATCGGAGAAATAGGCGGAGTGGCCGAAGAAGAAGCAGCCGAATTCATTTCGAGCAACGTGGAAATCCCGGTCGTGGCCTTTATTGCCGGTTCCTCCGCGCCTCCCGGCAAACGAATGGGGCACGCGGGTGCGATTATTTCAGGAGGGAAGGGGACCGCCGCCGCAAAGATTCGCGCACTGGAAAAAGCCGGCGTAGTGGTGGCATCGTCCCCGGCCGAAATCGGAAAAACCCTCCTGGCCACCGGCATGGCACCATCCATTGTGCCGGGACCGGTCGTATCCAAGTAGCGCATCGCGGGCGATATT
>JAFGXQ010000212.1 GCA_016936575.1 Deltaproteobacteria bacterium | reverse complement strand
TCGCAACCCCGCCTGCGCACCTTGCTTTGTCAAATCAGACCGCCGCCGTACTGCAAGTCGATAAATCCGCTGCTGCAGCTCGCAGCCCATTTTCGCGAATGTTTTCCTCTTGCCTCCTGCCCGTTTTCACAATTTCAAATGCACTTTCAGGAGCCACTCCTCAGCTGAACCTGCGCCTAATGTTTACTGATTTGACATCGTAGAAAAAAACACTGTGCTGTCGCATTCGACCGACAACAGCAGGCGTCAATATTCACCAGCCGGTGAATCCCATACATTCGGCGAACGAACAGATTTCACGCTCAAGGAGGCAACAAATGAAACGAGTCAGTCCATACACAAAAATGAGGGTGCTGGGCGCCATTGAGTTCGCAGAAGGGAAAACTATCAAAGCCCGGATTCAAAATGTCAGCCAAATGGTGTTCACCAGCGAAGAGGGAGAGCCGCTGCAGTTTACCTGGCGCACCATTCAAACATGGTATTCCCATTATAAAAAGCACGGCATTACCGCCATGCGCCCTAAACCCCGCTCTGACAAAGGGCGCACTCGTAAAGTGGAACCGGAAAAATTACTCGAAGCCATTGAGCAGGTGTTGCCGGAGTTCAACGGTCGTCCTTCCAACATCGCTTCGGTGTACCGCGCGTGCATTGAAAAAGGATTGCTGCGTCGAGAGGAAGTGGCACCCAACACGTTTAGACGCATGGTCAACACGTACGAACTGTTCAAACCGCAAACCCAAACAGAAGACAAACGCCGTTTGGCATTTGCCAAAGCCCACGCCAACGACATGTGGCAGGCGGATACCATGTTCGGGCCTCACGTTCGAGACGGCCACAAAAAGGTGCAAACTAAACTGATCGCCTTTGTCGATGACGCCAGCCGTGTATGCTGCCACGGAGAATTCTTCCTGGCCGAAAACACCGATACACTCATTAAAGCGCTTCGCAGCGCCCTGTACAAACGAGGCGTCCCCGATGCCATGTACGTGGATAACGGCTCTATTTATACCTCGAAGGAGATAACGCAAATCTGTTTGCGTATCGGTACGCAACTGCTTCACACACCCGTCAGAGACGGCGCAGCCAAAGGGAAAGTAGAACGATTTTTTCGTACGGTACGCCAGAGCTTTTTAAACAAAGCCCTCGACCTTTCAAGTATTGATTCTCTGAACAAGGCCTTCAGCCAATGGGTCGAAGAAGAGTACAACGGCCGTCAGCATTCGGTGCTCGGTATGCGCCCCATCGATCGTTTCGGCCTTGATTTGTCCCGCATTCGCTACCTGCCGCCGGGCGACACCAACGACGAACTGTTCTTTGTGGAAGAAGAACGCACGGTGCGCGCAGACAATACGTTTTCGTTCAAATCAATGCGATTCGAAGCCCCAAGAGACCTGCGCAGTCGAAAAGTTCAAATCCGCTACAACCGGCTCAACTTCGACAAAACAGTGCTGTTTTACAAAGGCGAACGCATGGGCGAAGCCCGACAAGTTGATTTCGTTGCCAACGATCGACCGCCCAAAAAACAGGAGGCAACACCATGATTCGTTCATATTTCGGCCTCGACCAAAATCCTTTCTCTAATACAAACGTGGAACTGTTGCCCTCTCAGCAAGAAGTGTTCGACACTATTAAAGTTCACTCCCAGCAAGGCGGGCTTTGCTTGATTGTCGGCGAGCCGGGAACCGGAAAGACCATTCTTAAAGAGGCCGTGTGCAACCAGGATAAAAAAAGAGTTATCACGCCGGTGGTCAATCGCACTCTGCACACCTATTTCAGCATTGTGCGCATCCCGTGTGAAGCTTTTCAAATCGATACCGACGGCAAAAACCACTCTTGCGAAAAACGACTCATCCAAGAAGCGCACCGCATCAACAACAGCGGCAAAATGCTGGTACCCATCATCGACGACGCTCACTTGATGGACATTGAATCCCTGCGCCGCCTACGTCTGCTTTGCGAAGACTTCCCCAAAAATCACAACCTCATTCTCATTGCCCAGCCGGAACTACTCACAAGACTTTCGTTGACTCCAAACGAAGACATCAAAAGCCGGGTGACATACTCGGTACTGCTGCGAAAACTCGCTCCAGACGACCTGGAAAAATTCGTTCTAAAGCAACTGGAAAAAGTGGGGCTTCCTCACAACTCCTTCACCGAAAACGCTCTGGCCCTCATCGTCCGCTCCAGCGACGGAGTCCTGCGTCGTGCCATGTCACTTTTCAGGATCATGGACCCGGGCGTTTTCAGAATCATGGACCCACCCGTTGAGGCTCGGTTTTTATTTTCATGAATGAGTTTCTTTTTTGCAAATTGTTTTCATTTTTTTCTCCGATTTTTAGTATTTTTCGAAGCTGCCGGTCCGAGATTGGGCCGGTACGTTTCTCCTTCCATCTCGATTTGATGAGCGTTGTGGGCCAGTCGGTCGAGAGCGCTTTGGGCGAGCAACGGATCGCTGAATAGCGGAATCCATTCGTCGGTCGTCCGATTGCTGGTGATAATCGTGGACGATTTTCGGTGGCGTTCAATGATGAGTTCGTAGAGATCGCAGGATTTTTCCTGGTCCAATTTGCTCAATCCGAAGTCATCGAGAATCAGCAGGTCGCATGAAATCAATTTTCTCATGAGTTTTTCGGTGCTGTTGTCAGCTCTGGATTTTTGCAGCTGTTTGAGCATGGTATCCGCGCGGATAAATTGCACCTGTTTTCCAGCGCGGCAGGCGCTGTGCCCCAAAGCGCTGGCCAAGAAGGTTTTTCCGACGCCGGCATGCCCCATGAAAATCACGTCTTCGTTTCTATCTAAAAATCCAAGGCTAAATAAATCCCGCACCAAATCACGGTCAAAGGTCACCTTCACGTCCCAGTCGAAGTTTTCAAAAATCTGCTCATCTTCGAATTGCGCCTTCTGTAAACGGTTCATCAGGCTGACCTGGTCTCGGCGATCAATTTCATCCTGAAGCACCAGCTCCAGAAAATCCGGATACGGCATTTTGGTTTTCTTCGCATACGCCACACGGTCGGGAAGCGTAGGCAGCATGCCCGATAAGCGGATTCTTTTTAGCACTGTTTTTAATGATTGAGTTATTTCCATGGGTATCTCCTTGTTAATTGCTGTGTTTGAAACTGCTGTTGTCGCGCAGAAATCGTAAGGGCAGTTGCGTCACGTTATCGCTTTGCCGCTGTGGTTCGCCAGCTTCCCGCTTCTTGTTTTCCAGCGCGTTAATAATGATGTTTTCTACTTGTCTGACATTTATGGCATCGAAACTGAGCGCTCTACAGCATGCCGATTCCAGAAGCTGATAACCGTACTTGTCATACAGACGCATCAGTTTGTGAGACTGTCGCAGGTTGGCCCAGGGGAAATCTCCGCTCAGCAATTGCTCGGCAAAAATCCCGATTTGCTCGCCGCGTTCCCTGGCTTTTTTAATAATATAGTCGGAATCGCGCATGGCATAAGCCGCTTTTTCCTTGGGATAGTCATTGTAATCAGTGCTGCGCTCTCCGTTTCGCTTGCGCGGATGGGTTTTGACCAGCTGTCCTTTGATGTAAATTCGCACCAGTTGACTATCGCCCTGTACCGTCGCCGTTTTTCCGCGATACGCATACGGTACGGAATACAGCGCTTTTTTGAATTGCACATGACTATCCGGATGCACCTTGAGCTCGGCCCATTGAGGCGTGTCGAATCGCTTTTCATTGGCAGGGTTCAGCGTTTCTTTTTCAAACGCTTCAAACTCCACAAACGGCCGGCGCTGAGTGGTGCCGTGGATTCGCATTCCGGCGGTTTCCAGACACCATTTACGCGCTCTTCGCTGGACGTCTGCCAGATTGAGGAACTTTTCTCCTTTGAAAAAATTCTCGCGCACATACTGCACGCTGCGCTCCACATGCGGCTTGTGCTTGGGCGATTCTGATTCCGCCGCATCAATCGTAAAACTGTGATGATCCGAATACAGTCCAAACGTCCGGTTAAACACCGGCTCGTATTTGTCAGCTTTAACGACTGCCGTTTTCATATTGTCTACGATGACTCGCGCGGGCACGCCGCCAAAGAATTCCCACGCATCATCCAGCCCGGCAATCACGTCAGCCAATTTTTGCGAATAGCACGCATGCACGTACTGATGACGACTGTACACCAATGTAACTATCAACGCGTACACCGTGCGCCTCTTGCCGGTGTCCGGATCCATCACCAGCCCCAAACGACCGAAATCAATCTCCGCAACCTTGCCCGGCGGCTCGCCTTCCATGCGCATCGTCAATGTTTTTTCGGCGAACCCCAAGTGCTTCACCGCATATCGGTACAACGCACTGTAGCTCACCTTAACGCCTTCTCGCGCAAGAAGCTGATGCGCCTTCGTCAGCTGCAACCCTTTTTGATGATAATCATCCGGCTTCAACCACAATTCTATTTGACAATGATGCGGTGCCAGAACGCTTTCTGTTATCGTTTGACCACCGTCTTTCGGCCCCGGCTGCAACGCCGAAACTACGTCTTGTGCAAGATCTTCGTCCGGCTCGTGAATCCTCGCCACCCAACCGACTTCCTCGGCGGTGCGTACATATCGCTTGACCGTATTTCGACCTCGACCCGTTTGCCGCGCAACGGTACGTATACCTGCACCCGCGTGAATCCGTTTCAATACATCTAATACTTCCCACATTCCGTGCTCCCATGAATAGGTACTCTGTCAAGCATAAACGAGTCCCATTCGTTTTAACGTCCTTACGCAAAAAAGACGGTTTGTTAACCTC
>JAFGXQ010000015.1 GCA_016936575.1 Deltaproteobacteria bacterium | reverse complement strand
TCGGTATCGGCATCGGTGTCTGTATCCGTGTCAGAATCAGTATCTGTGTCTGAATCAGCGTCTGAATCGGCATCTGTGTCAGTATCGGCGTCTGCGTCGGTATCGGTATCGGCATCGGTGTCGGTATCCGTGTCAGAATCGGCATCTGTGTCTGAATCAGCGTCTGAATCGGAATCTGCGTCAGTATCGGCGTCTGTGTCAGCGTCGGCATCTGTGTTTGAAGAACTTCCGTCCGAGTCGCTACAACCGACGCTCAATAAAACAAACAGAGCAGTTAGTGATGCGAATAAAATACGATACATTGATGTGTTCATTGCTGTACTCCTTATCTGTACGTGTAATAAGGATAAATACTTCACGTTATTTTGTCCAATGCTATTGTAATTCAGACGAATGTGTCACGTGTGGCAAACGTGTTTTGACTGCGATATCAGCATCTTAAGGCGGAAAAAAAAACGATGAGCACGGCGATAACAAGGGTCGCGGCGTTTATACGAAAATATCAAGCAGTGTTTTTGTTCGTTCATCTTCGGCTTTGATCACGTTCACATTGGCCGTGGTCAGGTTGGTTGCTTCAATGCGGGTGACCGCCTCTCTTGCGAGATCGATCTTGGCGCCTTCACCGTTGACGTCACCGGCTGCGGCAACATTTTTCGCCGATTGCTCCATTCGTTGGGATTGTTGAACGATAGCGGTAGATGCGATGTTCAGAATATTCATACGTCAACCTTTCGTGGCAACAGGCAGCGCCTGATATATCGTTATATCTATCGGCGGCTGGCGGCCGTTCTTGAGAGAAAACGGTCAAAAAAATGACGATGTCGGTTTCTTTTCTGTCAATATTCTGACGCATATGTCTGAAAGATGCATTGTTTTCAATGGGTTAAGAAATGTTTTACGATGCCGTTAAAAAGAAACGAATAACGGAGGGATTGTGAACGATAATAGACTTCGTGCGGCGCTGGGGTATACCAGATTTCAATCCGTACCCAAAATACTGCTGTTCGATACATCGTACCTGATGGTTCAGGATGTCGCTGATGCGGCAGAGGACCTGGGGTGGACGGTGGTTCGCTTGCCGACTCCGAAACAGGGGCGCGGCGATGGGCAGTTTGTTGCCTCTTTGTTGCAGGTGCTTGTACTGCATCGGCCGGATTTCATTTTGACGGTGAATCACCTGGGGTTTGATTCCGGAGGCGTACTTTCCGGCTTACTCGCGCAATATGGTATTCCCGTAGCTTCGTGGTTTGTCGATCATCCGATGCCGATTCTCGGAGGTGCGGATTCCAACGCCACAGACAATGCGCAGTTGTTTTGTTTTGAACGTACCGCCATTTCATGGTTGGAAAAGCGGGGGTACGAATCACCCGTGTTTCTGCCCTCCGCGTCAAATGCACGGTATTTTTCACCGCATCTGACGGAAGCGCGGCTGGTTGACAAATACCGGTGCGAAATTTCACTCGCGGCCAATTCCTGGTGGTACAAGGCAAGAGTGGAACCGTCCAAGCAGATACGCAGGAAGGCACGTATGCTGATGTCGCAGCACTCGAATTCAGACGGCGCGCTGGCTGATGTATTGGCTGAGTCGCTACAAAACGACGATCGTGCTGTATTCGGCGCTGCACAGGTTGCCCTGGCGGAGGCTTCCTTGGTGCGGCGGCAACGGTTTATTCAAGCCCTTTCTTCTCTGAATGTCACGCTTTATGGGGATGACTACTGGAAGCACCTTGTCCCCGGCGTAGCGATTCATCCCTATTTGGATTATCATTCGGAGTTGCCGGCGCTGTTCAAGGGGAGCGACGTGAACATGAACATTACCTCGGCGCAGATGCCCACCGCTGTGAACCAGAGAGTGTGGGATGTTCCGGCCGTGGGGGGATTCCTGTTGACCGACGCCCAGGATGACGCATTGGAAGCGTTCGAAGCCGAGGTCAGCATGGCGTTTTATCGTTCATTTGAAGAGGCCGCTTCCAAGGCGGAATATTATCTGCGACACCCCGATGAAAGAGTACGTATATCTCAAAAAGGCATGGAAATTGTGCATCGGTCCCATCGCATGACCCATCGTTTGCAAACCATGTACGCGGTGATGAAAAAACGGTTTGGTTGAACAGAAAATATCCTCACAATCGCCTGAACAATTCGCTTTTTGACAAGAATCCTACAACTGGTCCAGTTCGGCCATGACGTTTTCATATTTCAGCTGGATAAACTCCTTCACTTGCCCATTGGATTCATCCAGCTTTTCCCGATCGGCCGCAGAGAGTTTATCGTAAATGATCTCTGTCAGCGAATCGATGCGATCATTCAGATAGGTGGGGTTCAGTGTTATCTCTACCGCTTCCTGGTACTTGGTGAGATACATGTTCATGTATTTGTCCCTGTTCATCATTCGGCGGACCAGCGGTCGCGCGGTGCCTTCCGCGGCGTGGTAGGGTTCGTTATCGGCATTCTGCAGATTGAAATAAATAGAGCAGTCTGTTCCCATTTGGTTCAAAGAAGGCGTACCGGGCCAACTGCTCCAGGCTTCCTGAAAGGTCGCATCCAGATCCCAGGGAATGAAAACCATCTCATCGGTGCGTAAATTTTCGTACAGCCAGAAGTTTTTCGGCCTCTGCGGATAAGAGTCCCAGTTCGAGATGAAGTTGGATACAACCAGATACGCGATGAATGACCCCACATCAAACCGACTTTCCAGCCACTGTTCAAACTGATCATCCGGGGTGTTATTCAACTCCTCCACAAACAAACGAAGCACGCTGTAATCTTCGGGGGCGATTTTGTGGTTTGTTTTTTTATTGTAATGCAGAAAATAGTCGCTGTCCTCGCTACCGAGAATTTCAAGCGTCGCGAAATACTGCTCTTCATCGGGCAGATCATACGCGGCTTTGTACAGGTCTCCGTTGTCATGACCGTACATGTCGCATAGCCAGTCTTTATTGTCGGGGTCTTCATATTCGATGTACATGCCGTGATACTCTCCGTTCACCTGCAAAATTACATGTCTTGCGGACGGTACTGCAACGCCGTTGAAGGCCAGCAGATCAAGGGCGAGTTTCTGACGCAGGTGAGGTTCATAATTGTAATTCCATTCTCGGCGATTTCGATATTTCTGGTCGTCATTAAATTTAAGCTTCCAATTGCGCAGGTTCCAAGTATCTTCGTCATTCATCAGCGATTGAAGCGCATACGCGCCGCGGTAGTTCACGTCAATACCCACGTAATCCGTTCCCGCACCGTCCTTGAATGCACCGGTTTCGTCTTCCGCATGAAACGGATCCGCGTCGAGTATTGCCATGGATTCTACCGAAATTGAAATGTCGACCAGCGGCGCCTCGCCGGGGAGTTGATGGATGTCGAAATCATGGGGCACATACACGCAATCGGGTCCATCAGGGTCGGAATCATCAGATGATGTGTTCGTATCATTCGGGTTGAACGGTTCGTCGGAGTCGTTCCGTGAATCGGATTCCTCGTCTGAATCACTATCGGTGTTCGTTGCGACATCGTTGTCCTGTGACTGGGAGCATCCCGGAGAGCAAGCAACGACAAACAATAGAATAAGTAAGAAGCGTGTGACGGATGAAAACATCGTATTTCCTATCTGAAGCGTAAATTTATGCGCCGTTCCTTTTTGTAATAGTGGCGTCGTTTCCTTATTATGGATTAAAAAAAGGTTGTTCGCTTGATTTTTTCATATTCATCTCGGACATTTCGAATATGATGCAATACATGAACGAAATGCCAGAATTACCGGAACTCCAGGAACGTAAAGATCCCACTTGCGGCGATTGCAAGGCCTTTTATAAGGAAGCTCGCGATGAAAACGGTGTGATTCGCGGATTATGTATGAAGCGGAAAGAATTAGGAGAAATTCCCGCAGGGTTGGAATACTGCGCTCATTTTTCTGTACGGGATTCCAGAAAGGCGTTCGTTAAATCACCGGTTGTGAAACCGACGAATGCACGCCGGAGTGGTGGGAGCCGGACCGCTGTGGACAATTGGCTTGAGCGGGCCACGCTGGACGACCCCGTCATCGGTGACACCGAAGGAGATATTTCTGTGGATAGAGACGGATTAAAACAAGTACTTCGGGAATTGCTCGAAGAAGAAACCATGTACGGATACCCGGCCATGGCCGACAAGTGGCGCGGCGGAAAGCTGGTTTTGAAACCGGCGTCCGATGACAACCAGCCGAAAGAAGTTGATATTGATGTGCTGTTTCATAAAATTGTGATGGTCCGCGATCGACTGCGCGTGCTGGAAGCCAAATTGAACGCCAGCAACCACTTGGACGAGCAGGAAAAAGTCGACCTTCAGAGCTACATTTCAAAATGTTACGGCACCCTGACCACCTTCAATGTGTTGTTCAAAGACAAAGCTGATCATTTCCATTCAAAATAGCCTACACTTCGAACTCCCCCCACCCCTTTCTTTTGGGGATTCCAGAATTTACCACCCCGCCAAATAGGGGCAGGGGGAATTCGAAGTGTGCTCAAAGAACAAAACGAATAGACCTACCAGCCTCTGATGGCTTGTTGTTCCTTCCAAGTGCGGCGTAATAACCAGGCATCACCTTCAGTGGGGGATGTTGCTCCCCAGGCAGATCCGACAATCATCAGGGAACCGCCTTCCGGAGTGGAACCGGTCCAGTCGTAATAATCCTGAAAGCCGAAGCCGTGGCCCATTTCGTGTTCTATCACTAGATCACCGTCACCGCTGTTCAACGCGTTTTCGAATCCGGCGAGTGGCATGCGAAGGCCCCAGTCTCCGCCGACTGCCGCAGCGCCGCCTTCAATCGTATCATCGAGCCAAAGCCAGTAGTCGTGGCGTGCGGCATCGCCACCGGGGCAGTTCGGGATACTGTAGTTCCAATTGTCAAATGTGGAGCAAGAACTGGAACAGATCGGTTCGCCTGACCCGTCCGTTTCTGTATAGATGAACACCGAATCATCTAAATCGTCGACCCATGATTCATTTCCCGGGCGAACTGCCCATCCGGTTAGATTTACCGTCACACCTTCCGGGTACGGAAAGCAACCATATCCATCAAGAAGGGTGAACCAATCGTTGAACCAAAGTTCGACCATTGCTTCGATGTTATTTTTTACATTTGCGGAAGGTGCGGTTGTCGCGCCCCAACGTACGCAGATATTGATTTCGCCTTCGCCTTTGATGGCTTTATCCAGCATCCATACTTCTCGTCCGTTGATGTTGTCGTCCAGCTGAGCACTCCAGCTTTCGTTCACCCAGTCCGCTACATTTTCCGGCGGATCGGGGTACTGGCAGTCTCCATCGGAGTCGGTGTCGCTATCGGTATCGGCATCTGTATCCGAGTCGCTATCCGAATCGGTATCGGAATCAGAATCACTATCACTGTCCGTATCACTATC
>JAFGXQ010000211.1 GCA_016936575.1 Deltaproteobacteria bacterium | reverse complement strand
GGCATCATCATTCCGGGGGGCATGCCCTGCATTCCGCCCATTCCGCCCGGCGGTTCTGATGGGGCTTCGTCGCCGGGTTTTACTTCTTTGATGAAATCGGTGGCGACCTTTTCGGTAACCGGCTCAACAATGAAATTCGACACCTTGACAATGTAGTCGTTGCCGTCGGCTTTCAGATAGCGGTTGGTTTCGTCTTTCGCGCCCACCGCATACTTCAATGTCACCGGCTTGCCGTCCTTTTCGCTTTCGATAACAACGGTGGCGCCGTCTTTCAAACCGTACTTGACATCGTCTTTTTTGCCCACCGGTTCCACCAGATTAATTGCCATCAACTTGTCTGCCAGCCGCTTGATTTCAGCTGAATCGATCTCTTTTCTGGTTTCTCCATCGGTGTCGCCCTCTGCCACGACGGGCGCCGCACTGGTGTCTGCGCCGTCATCGGGAAGCAGTCCGGGAATCGTCCACGCATCGCCTTCCTTCACAAAATGGATACTTCCTTTGGCATTGGTAATCGTTATCGACTTGGCTTTGTCGGCATCTGCTTTCAGGTATTCGGTTTCGACATAATTGGTGGGGCGACTGTTGATGCTCCATACCGACAGCCCGACGGCGGTATACACGTCGTCGCTGCCCGCCACGCGCACATGGGCATCAGAGCGAGCGCCGCGTCCCAGAAACAGGGTAACCGACTTGCCGCCGGCGGTGAGCGTTACTTTGCGGTCAAAGCCTTCTTTCGCCACATTCAACTTACTGTGATTCGCAGCGGTGGTTGCAATCGGAGATTCAATCTCAATGCCCACCAATGAATCGAGCAGTTCTGTGATGGTTTCGGTTTTGACCGGGTATCCATCCGCTGACGCCATCGTCCAGGCGTCACCTGTTTTTTCGAGCACAATCGCCGGGGTCACTTTTTCGCCCTGGGTGGCAACAATCTCTATTTTATTTACGTCTTTGGCTTCAAAATTGAGTAGCTTGCTCTTCTTTGTCACTTCAGGCGTGTCTTTCACGGCGGTCCAGGTAATGGCTGCGAGCGCCGCCTGCACCACCAACACGATGATCAGTATTTTATTGGCCTTCGTCATTATCTGCCCTCCTTATCCAGAAGAGATTTCTGCTTGCGTCTTCTTGTTACCGTTACAAATACAACGACGGAGAGGGCAACCAGCACAAAGATGTAGTTGGCCCATTCCCAGATACTGCGCGTTTCTTCTTCAATCGGTTTTAACGTCCTGGCGAATGTTCCGCTGGTGCGAATTTCGAGCAAATCGGTATCCGCCACGGCCCAGTCAATCAGGTTTCGAGCAAACTGGTAATTGCTGCGATACACGTTTCCGCCCATCTGCTGTCCGATTTGCACTGCAATGTCAGAAAGAAACTCCGATGAACCGACAACCGCCAATTTCGCACCGGGAAGCGCTTCTTTGAGCGTGCGCCCCGTGCGATCTTCGGTTTTCTTCGAGTCGTCTGTCTGAGCAGCATCAGCCGCAGCCGGATCGGTATCCCCGTCAGATTCAGCGGTTGCCGCCTTGGCAGCTGCCTCAGTGAACAGGGGAGACGGCTTATCTGAGAAATAGCTCTTGAAGCTTCCTTCCAGAACCGCGGCAAGTGCGTACTGGTTGCGATCATCCGGCGGTGCGAATTCGGTGGCTGCGCTTTCGATGCTTTCCGGCAGGATCGTGGGTGAATTTCGAGTCCATGCCTGATCTGTGGTTTTCAGGATGACCGTGGAGGTTACGCCTTTCTGTTCTTTTTCAACATCAATGGCAGAGCCCCAGTTCAATACCACATTCTGCAAACCAGATGTGGCAACGTGTCCTTTCGCGAATTGGTCCTTGCGAATATCGGGGAAGAACGGGTAATCCATCATCTGGATTTTTCGAACCATGAACATTCCCTTCTGTTCCTGCACCGGCACAGGGAACGATGCATTCTGTGCATCGAGCACAAAACCGCTTTCGATATTCACACCGTAGTTTTTCAGCATCTCTTTCAGCCCCGGGTCGGCAGCCACTGCGGTGACGCTCCCCTGCGTGGCCTGAATTCGCTGATCACCAGCCATCGCAATCACTGCACCGCCGCTCATCAGGTACTGGTCGATGGCGAATTTCTGCTTGTCGGTCATGGCGCCGGGTTTGGCAATCACCAGAATATCGATGTCACCGGGAACTGCGCCGTCCGCCATATCCACGCGCTGCACCTTGAACTCGTCCGTGAGTTGTTGCTCAAACACCTGGAAATCGGGCTTGGGCGGCGGCGGTTGCATATTTGGCGGCATACGCGGATCTCTCGGCGGTGGTTCCGGGGTTTCGGTGAACAGGCCGATGGTTTTAATGAATCCGGTGGCTGCCCGCTTGAAGGCGCCTTCTATGCTGCTGCGAATCGAGGCCTCTGTTTGGGCACCCTGCAGCGCGATACGCTGTTTTTTACCCCCCGCTTCAAGCAGCAGGTGCAGATAAAATGTCTGTTCACCGAACAGATCGAGTGCCATCGGTTGGAAGCCGTAGTTGTCGAGCAGCTCCTGTTGTTTGGCAGTGTTTCCTTCTACATCAACTTCCTCATAGTTAAATTTCCCGTTCGACTTACCCTTGAGTTCATCTGCCACCTTCTGAATGAATTGAGGCAGTTCTTTGGCGTCTTCGGGAAGGTTTTTCGGCGTCACGAACAGGGTCAGTTTAGACGGTTTGTCCATGCTGGCGAAAACCGATTCAATAGACTGGAATCCGCTGCTGACTTTTTTGATGGCCTTAGTAACATCGTATTCTAGATTTTTCAGCTTCACATCGACATCATCGCCGTTGGCTTGAACTTCGACCAGTTGGTCCACGGAAAGAACCTCATACTCATCGCCATATTTAACGAGAATATGAAAGTACGCGTTTACAACGGACTGCTGGTGCCTGGCAGCAATCCGGAAGGGGAGGGGTTGAATATTGTAGGCCTGCGCCACTTCCTGCTCCAACTCTTCGTCCGCATTTGGATTTTCAAATTTAACGACAACTTTCCCGCCGCCGGCGTTTTTGTATTCCTGCAGAAAGTCGCGAATATTCGGCACCAGCGGCGCCAGCAGTGGATGGGTTTTCTCCGAGAAATAGCCCGCGATAACTAACGGCTCGTTCAGGTTGTCGAGTATTTTTTCGGTGGCGTCGCTAATGGAAAATTGACCGTCTTCAGTGAGATCGGCACGAATCGAGGTGACCGGCGCCAACCACAAATTGCCCAGAATCATGTTGGCTGCAACCAGAGAAACCATTGCGGTTTTCGCGAACGCGCGGGATTTTCCCTGCGCCTGCTGGGTATCGAGGCGTTTCATATCAATGAAATGAATGTTGAGCGTAACGAAGAACGCCGCGATGCTCACGTAGTAGAATATGTCGCGCAGATCGAGCACGCCGCGTTCGATATTGTAGAACCGGCTGCCGGAACCCAGTGCCCGCAGCAATTCACCTGTGTCCGCGCCCACAAATGATACCACTGTTTCCGAACCGATCAGGTAGAAAAGGGCGCCGATAACGCCGGTGACCATCAATGATACAATTTGATTATTGGTTTTCGCGCTCACGCACATGCCGATAGACATGTAGGCCATCGCCAGGAAAAGTGCTCCCACATACCCGCCCACAACCGGTCCGCCATCCATGTCGCCTAAAAAAGAAACCATGATAGGCAGCGGAAGCGTAAGCAGCAGTGCCACCGAAACCAGGACCATTCCGGCGGCCAGCTTCCCGAACACCAGGTTCCAGGTTTGGATGGGCATGGTCATGAGAATTTCGAGTGTGCCGCCGGCCTGTTCTTCGCTCCAGCTGCGCATGCTGATCGCAGCGACCAGGAAGATGAGCAGAATCGGCAGCCACTCGAACATGGGGCGAACATCGGCGATATTGCGCGCGAAGAAGGTAGCGTACGTAAAAAAGACAAAGAGATTCACCACCAGAAAGATACCCAGAAAGATGAGTGCTACCGGTGACAGAAAGTAGGATCGAAGCTCTTTGGCGAGAATGGTTTTCAGCGGTTTCATGCAGCGTCCTCCTTCTTCGCTTTCTGTTCAGCGTGTTCAATCATCAGTGAGTTGAATGCTTGCTCCAGACTGGGCGGCTTTGACGTGACCGACCCCACCTGCCATTTCTGATCGGCGGCGAGGTTGAGTAATTCCGGGATAGGCGCCGCGTCGCCATTCCATTCGAGGGACCACAACGTGAACCCTTTTCGGCTGTTGTCTCTGCCTTGTTTTTCCACAGCGCCGATGGTTGAAACTTCGCTTTTGATCATTTCCAGGTCGGATTTGCCGACGCTGTCAGCCAACGAAATTTCGATGCGATTGGATGTGAGAAATTCTCCCAGGGGAGCGTCTTTCACCAGCTCACCATCGATGAGAATCAACACGCGGTCGCACACGGCTTCAATTTCCTGCAGAATGTGAGTAGACACGATTACCGTGGATTTCTGCGCCAGCTTTATTATCAGATGACGTATTTCAATAATCTGCACCGGATCCAGACCGTTGGTGGGCTCATCCAGAATGAGTACATCGGGCTGGTGTAAAATCGCCTGGCAGATTCCGACGCGTTGTTTGTATCCTTTAGATAATGTGCCGATGGGGCGGGTGAGATATTTTTCAATCCCGGTCGCCTTCACGGCTTCGACAATCATCTCTCGTTGTTTTTCGCTTGGAATTTCGCGGAGATCGGCGATCATCAATAGATACTCCTGAACCAGCATTTCGTGGTACAGGGGCGCGTTTTCAGGCATGTAGCCGATTTGGCGCTGCACAGCGATGCGGTCTTCCAGAACATCTTTTCCACCGAGCAGCACAGTGCCCTCGGTGGGTTCCAGAAATCCGGTGATCATTTTCATCATTGTGGTTTTTCCGGCGCCGTTCTGCCCCAACAGGCCGACGATTTCGCCTTTTTGAATCTCCACATTGACATTCTTTACGGCTTCAACGTTCTGATACCTTTTACAAAGGTTTTTCGCGGTAATCATGAATCCAATACCTCCTCACTTCATGAACGATCAGAAGAATTTGATTGCTAAACAAACTTGGGGTTTCCTTATTCCAGAAATGAAATAAAAAAACAGTGCATTTTTGTCATTTTTTTTCAAGTTGCAATGATGGAGTAAAAATCGGTTGGTGGTGAAACAGGCAGGTGTGAATCGTTACTCGTTAGAATCGGTGGTTATTTTTGAAGACACGTATACATTTCGGCAAATAGTGCGGTGGCGAGAACCGGTTTTGTGATGTATCCGTCAACCCCGGCGTCGAAACATTTTTCTTTATCGCCTTTCATCGCCTTGGCGGTTACCGCGACAATGGGAATGGTCGCCCAAGCCGGGTTCTGTTTGATCTGGCGGGTTGCTTCATATCCATCCATCTCCGGCATCATCATATCCATTAGAATCACATCCGGCGAAAAAAACGACAGTTTATCGAGAGCGGCATTTCCATTATTTGCAACTTCGGCCTGTATTCCGACTTTGTCGAGCAAGGCCAGCATAACGTAAACATTGACAATGTCATCTTCGACGAGCAGCACTTTCTTTTCCTGTAATTTCTCACTCACCTTCGGGGGGATGGTCTCTCCAGTGTTGTTCAGCTGCAGCGTGGGGTCCTTGTATTGAGTGACCATTTCGTCCCGTTCCGGTTGCAGGGAATCTCTTCGGTGATTGAGTGGATTCTTCGGAAGAAACAACGTAAACGTGCTTCCTCCACCCTTGGCGGGCGTGAAAACCAGCTCTCCTCCCATGATATTCGCCAGTTTTTTGGAAATCGACAATCCCAGTCCGGTACCGCCGTATTGACGACGAATACTTCCGTCTGCCTGACGAAATGCTTCAAAAATCAAATTCTTTTTATCTTCCGGAACACCTATTCCGGTGTCTGTCACCGAGAACGCCACAGCGCTGCCTGGCGCAAGGGTATATTTCGGGGTTTCCACAGGCTCCCTCGTCTCCGCCACTCGGAGCGTGACCGTTCCATCCGAGGTGAACTTGATTGCATTCGATAGCAAATTGTTCAAAATTTGAGTGACCCGCACCGTATCGGTGTAAATGGATTCCGGCGCGTTGGGCGCAATGTCAATATGAAACGCGAGCCCCTTGTTGGTGGCCGTGTGCGTGATTTTCTGCTCAATATCTTCAGTGATTTCGTGGATTCGAATGTCGTCGAGAACAAACTCCATCATTCCCGATTCCACTTTTGAGAGGTCCAGAATTTCATTAATCAACTTCAACAGGTCTGTGCCGGAGCTGTAAATGGTTTTTGCGAATTTCAATTGCCTTTCGGTCAGGTTTCGGTCGGTGTTGTCTTTCAGTAATTGCGCCAGAACTAGAATGGAATTCAGCGGCGTGCGCAATTCGTGGCTCATATTGGACAGAAATTCTGATTTTGTTCGATTCGCTTCTTCCAGGGCTTTATTCTGTACATAATAGCTCAAGTAGAATTTTAACTTTGTTGGGAGCACTTTGGGAATGTCCGCCCACGGAATAAAGTCAACCGCGCCGGCTTCATAGCCCAATGTGATTTGCCTCTGTTCCAGAGGCGTGCTGGACAGCAGAAGAATCGGCGTGTGCTGCGCATATTTTTTCTTTACGAGGGCTCCTGCGGTTTCCAATCCGTTTATATCGGGCATGCCCACGTCGAGGAGTATGGCTCCGAATTCGTACTTTGATACCAACTGCAAGGTTTCCCGACCGGATTCCGCTTCAATAATCTGGATATTCAGGGGTTGCAATAACTGCTTGATCTGCTTTCGGTTGGCAATGCTGTCATCGGCCAGGAGCACCTTGGGCGACTCGCTGACGCTCCAGTTGGTTAGATATTTGTCCATGCCCGTTTTGTTGTCCTCTCCAGATGTGTGTCGACGTTGTTCTGATTTAATTAAGTGTTGCCTGAGGCTTTTTTATGTTCACTTTATGGACTTGCGCGAAGCGATGAAAGCACCTACACTGCGCCAATGAAAAAGAACTATATATTCCTCGTAGTAGTATTGGTTTACGGTTTGAGCGGTTGCGCGAAGAGTGTCTCACATCAGCAGACAACACCTTCGAAATCATCTTCCGAAGTTGTGCATACACCGGTGGACGTGCCAGCGGAAATAACGGCAGCCAACGTTTCTGAACAGGAGAAAATCGTTTTTTCTCTTGATGAAAAAAATCCCTCTCGGAAAGAGCTTAGAAACAAACTGGTAAAGTATTACTTTAATGTTTTTGAACACATTTCGGAAGATGATTCGGAAGGTCGGTTGGCGCAGTTCTATTTTGTTTTATCTCTGCATGAGCCCGCTGATTTTCGCACCGCAGATGTATCCGTCGAAGCGGCGCCCATGGCCGAATGGGTAGTCAATACATTCGAACCGCAGGGCAAAGAGGCGTTGGTTCTGGCCGGGCTGATTTATCTGAGTATGGCGCATCCGGAAAACTCGTCATATGAACAAAGGTACATGTCGCTGCTGGACTGGTCGGAAGACGTCCGTAAAACCATCAAAGATCCCATCGAGCGCGCCGGGTCACTATCTGCCATGTATGGAACTGCCGTCCGCATGGTTCCGCACAAGGTCTTGTTGGACCGGTTGGCGTCGGCACTGGCAGATCGCCAGAAAGCGGTGGTGAATTTTCTACAAATGTTCGCCGGCAATTCCGGCGGCTTTTCTCCCTTTATGTTTCATTCGGTGATCTCGCAGGGGGGAATCGGCAAAGAGTTCGTACGGGCGTATTTTCTGGGAGATTATCTCGACAAGATACTCGATAAAATGGAAGAATTCGAGGTTACCGACGGTATTGAAGAAGAACTGCTGACCCTTTTGTCACAACTGCAGGAAAACAAGAACGTGGCGCACAATTATCATCAATTGGCTCAGGTTCTGGGTCCCGGGGATCCGGCCGCTGGGGTTCGCGCATGTATGCGGGCTCATCGCAGCGCGCCGAAAGAACCTCGGTACGCCCTCTGTGTCGGGCGTTTTTTCTCGAATATGGACCGTCAACTGGCGGCGATTGACTATTATGCCGAGGCGGTGTCTCTGGACAGCGGAAACATTTTGGTTCAAGCGATGGAACAGGTTCAGGAGGCATTGTATCGCGTCCACATGAGCGAGCAGGGCAAAGAAGTGGCAGAAGCGCTGCGACGCACGGAGTCGATTGTCAGCGATGTTCGTGCCAAGGGAATAGACGACGAAGCAGTGTCTCTGGCAGCGTCTTCTTTGATTGAAACCGCGGCAGTGATTGAGTTTGATGACGGAAATATCGATTCTGCACATTCTTATTTCGATCTCGCGCAGGAACTTTGGCCGAGTCGTCCCACCCCGATTACCAAAATCGCGGAGATTTACTACTGGCAGGGGCAATATCAGCGCGCAACCGAATTTTTGACAAAAGCAATGAGTAACAAAATGCGCGTGGGCGGCGCTTTCGCCGACTATTGGCGGGCGATGATTTATGAGCAGCGCGGAGACTGCTATCTGGCTATGGGGAATGTCGAGGACGCTGCCGCCGACTATGAATTGGCACTGAACCGGTGGGACATTGCGGATTATCCGCTGGAGCAGGAACCGGTGATCGCCATCCGTCGCGGAATTTTATTGTCGCACCTCGGTCGCAATGAAGAGTCCATGGAAAAATTCAGAGAGGCGATACAATTAAGCCCGGATCGGCGGTCTTCATACGCCGATATATTATCATTTCTGGTGGTAAGCAAGCGGCTGGAAGATGCCGAAGAGTTTTATCGATTGGCCTTTAACCAGGATATGCTGGCCGGCATGTGGAAAATTTATTTTTCGATTTGGGTGGACGGATTGTCTCGCATGCAGACCGGAAAATCCTATGACCTGGCGTACGGATATCTTCAAAACAGTGCCTCTGACAGCTGGCAGGAAAAACTGGCATCTTTTTACATCGGAACCATCGACGCATCTGCATTGCGGAAATTCGCGCAGAATAAGGGACATGAGGTGGAGGCCGATTATTATGAAGCGTTGCTCAACATGGTGAACAATCAGCCGGAAAAAGCCAAGGCGGGGTTTCAACGGGTGCTTGATTCAAATCTGTTTGCTTTTTTTGAGTATCGAATGGCGAAAGAGTTTCTGAAAAGCCTGCAATAGCGTTCGTCAAAACCGGCGCGCATCGCGGAGTATCCTGTCAGCCGTTTGACACTGAATCGGCTTCAACTATCGCATGATAACTCATAATCATCTGTAATTATTATACTATCACCTAATCGTTGTTGTTGGTACGCGGGTTGCAAAAACTGTACGACATGAAATGGAATACACCATATGCCGCATTGCGTAAGTGGGCAGTCGCCGGACTGATGGTGGTCGCGATAGCAATGATATCGGCCGTATCGCAGGCCCAGCGACCGGTTTACGAAGCCGCCGCAAGCGTTGGGTCCGGATTGTCGATGGGGCCCGGGAACGGTCGGACGGTCATGTTAATGAGTCCGATGTATGTGGATCTTGATATCATATACTATAACGACGAGCGGCCGAAGTTTGAATTGGTTGTGGGATTTCAGGCAGAGCTGCAAGGACGGGTGTCTGCGGGGGTGATTCCTCAATTTCGTATTACGACCGGCCCCGGCCCCTTCATGTGGTACGGACTACTGGGTGCACCGCTGGTTTTCGCACCGTTCGCCCTGTTCGGTGTTGAGGCCGGAGGGGGATTTTTGTGGCGGTTCAGCGAGAAATTCGGCGTATTTGCCGAACTGGTGGTGGATTATTTCTTTTTGGGAAGTGATCTGCAGGAGAGCGGTGTGCTGATTCAGTTGGATTCCAACGTTGGCGTTCGATTGCTGTTTTAGTCGAGGAACAATGAGATGGATTGCATGCGAACAAATATGTGCTTAATTTTATTGGTCACGGCGTTTTTCGCCGGCTGCGGTGGAGACTGTATTCGTCATAGTGACTGCAACACCGGCTACTACTGCGACGCCGGAAGCTGTGAATTGAAAAGTTCAAATGCGACGACAGGAACCGACGTGGAAAGGGATGCCAGTGACACTGATTCAAGTACAGATTCCGAAACGGCAACCGATACAGATACCGGAACCGAAACAGATACCGGCACGGATACAGACACTGGAACCGAAACAGATACGGGCACGGATACAGACACTGGAACAGAAACAGATACGGGCACGGATACAGACACTGGAACAGAAACAGATACGGGC
>JAFGXQ010000210.1 GCA_016936575.1 Deltaproteobacteria bacterium | reverse complement strand
CTGCTTCCCGGTTTCCCAGTGCAATGTTGTGGGGTTCGTTCTCCAATACCGCTGCGGGGCAGTTCCGGATTCAAACCGGATTCCCTATTATCCGCGAAACCCATTTCCGCGGAACCGGTGGCTCAATACGTATCCCCCTGTGGGGGCGATTGTCAATGCGTTTATTGTGTTGCAATTGAAGCTGTGACCGTTCTGTGACAAAGCGCCGAAGTTCGTGACAGTTTTCAGACGTGGCGGTTTATTTTTTTGTTGATTTTAAAAAATGGAAGTTACTAAAAACAAATAGACGTTAATACCGTTTCAGGAAACGGAAGACGGTGAAATTCCGTCGCGGACGCGCCACTGTGAACGGCATGTGATTCGTCTTTTTCCACTGAAATTTTTTTTCGGGAAGGAAAAGACACGCGATTGCCGGAAGCCAGGAGACGTCCTGAAACTTTGCAGATGCGTCGATTGTCTCGCGAATAGACAGTGAAGAGATGAAACACCGTCACAATTGTCGACAGTCTTCTGTTCTTTTCTTGTTTCGTGACATCCGACTGCATCAACGTCTTTGGGAGACAAAATCCCATTGACAGTCGGGAGAACGCGAAATGATTTCGATAAATAGAATTCCAAAAATCATTCAAGGGGGAATGGGTGCTGGTATTTCCAATTGGAAATTGGCCAAAACAGTTTCAATGAAAGGGGGGCTGGGTATTGTAGCTGGCACGGCCCTTGACCAGATTCTGGTGCGTCGACTACAAAATGGGGACACGGATGGTCATATGCGTCGCGCGCTGGAAGCATTTCCTGCCCCGGCTTCCGCGAGGAGAGTGTTGGAAAAATGGTTTCAGCCCCATGGCAACCCAAACAGGCGATACAGAATTCTTTCCAAACCGGTATGCACAATGAACGACGCCAGGGTTGAAACGATGATCGTGGCGGCATTTGTTGAGATGTTCCTTGCCAAAGAAGGCCATGACAATCCGGTTGGCTTTAATTGCCTGGAAAAAATGCAGTTGCCCCTTATACCTTCCATTTTCGGCGCGATGCTTGCCGGGGTTGATTGTTTGACCATCGGCGCAGGATTTCCCGTTTATATTCCGAAAGTGCTTGATAACCTTTTGTCGATGAACCCTTCGTTTATTCCGCTTCACGTAGAGGGAAGGAACATCCCGCGACACGAGCTCGAATTTGACCCCCATCGATATATTCCCGACAAATACCGTTCATCCCTATTATCGAAACTACAAAGACCTTTGTTTTTTCCAATTATTTCCTCTCCATTGGCGGGGAAAATGATGCTTCGAAAAAATGCTCATTTGGTGGACGGATTTATCGTTGAAAACCATCGTGCCGGTGGTCACAATGCGCCGCCCCGAACGAAAACCAGTGATCGGCCGTCATACGGTAAAAAAGATGACATTGATATGGGAGCGATAGCCGCATTGGGAAAGCCGTTTTGGCTGGCCGGGGGATACGCGTCACCTGAAAAAATGCGGGAGGCACTGCGACAAGGGGCATCCGGAGTACAGATAGGTTCGCTGTTCGCATACAGCGCCCAGTCGGGCCTGGATGCAACGCAAAAAAAAGAATGCCTCGATTTATTTGTAAAAAATAAAATTGTTGTGAAAACAGATTTTGCTGCATCACCCACCGGATATCCATTTAAAACCATTCTAAAAAGCGGCACAGCGACAGATCCCCATGCATCGTTGACACAAGAACGAAAATGTGACTTGGGGTACCTTCGAACCATCTCCTGTGATGATGAGGGTAAACTGGTGTATAATTGCCCGGCCACTAACGCCGATTCCAATGCGTTGTGTGTATGCAACGGTCTTATGTCAGCAGCTGGTTTGCCACAAATGCGAACCGAAACACGAGAACCGCCTTTGCTAACATGTGGAGAAGACTATGCCGCTATTGCGGAACTGGCATCTGTTGCAGGCGAATATACAGCAGAAGACGCACTCAATTTCATTCGGGGAACGCTTCATAAGCGGTTGTCCGCGTGAAACAATGCTTGCTGCGCAGAAAGTTATTTTTCATGTTCTCTTGAATCTATCGGCGTTCAGGTGCTGTTGGCCTAGGTCACGAATTTCGCAAGAACAGAAACGTCTGGACCGATGCATTGCGCTGGGCGTAAAGTGACATGCATTTAAAACGATACAACACCCCCCAAAAGGAGGCGCCAGTGCTTCTGATACAAGTAAAAAAATTTGATCATGCAACAGAACTTGAACTGCCCAAACAAATGACCGACGGTTCCGCGGGTGCGGACTTCACTGCTGCGGTCACCAAAGCCGTAACCATTGATCCCGGCGCATTCGCCCTTATTCCCACTGGGCTGGCGGTGGCGGTTCCCGAAGGATACGAAATGCAGGTTCGGCCACGCAGCGGGCTGGCTGCCAAGCACGGGGTGACGGTTCTCAATACACCTGGAACGGTAGATGCAGACTATCGCGGAGAGGTGAAAGTAATTCTTATCAACCTGGGCGATTACCCTTTCGAAATCACCCGCGGTATGCGGATTGCGCAGGCCGTGATTGCTCAGGTTCCCAGAGTGGCGTATGTGGAAGTCGATGAACTATCCGAAACCCAACGGGGCGAAGGTGGATTCGGACACACGGGGCATCAGTAGAAAAAGCACTGAACAAAATTCGAAAAAAAACTGGACAAGTGTTGAGCGTTACACTATATTTAGTACTATTAGCAAAACAAAAGCACCATATATAGTGCTGGCGTTGTGGTTGTTTTCCTCGACAAGGGAAAATCGAAGAGGGAATCCGGTGAGAGTCCGGAACTGCCCCGCAGCGGTAATCGGGAACGAAATTCGCAACACGCACTGGGAAACTGGGAAGCAGCGAAAAGTAGGAATATAAAACGCCCGTAAGTCCGAAGACCTGCCGTCAACGTCTTGTACCCCTGATGCCAAATCGTCAGGGCAACCGACCAGACCTTCGCGGGAAAGGATGGCGGACAAGAGAAACACCAGTTTTTTCTTTCCACAAATTTCCACGGTCTGGCTCCAAGTGTGAAAGGGGCCACTTCAATGAAAGAACTGCAATCATCTTCGGTTTCAGCCGTTGTAGAAACCGGTGGGTTGTCGTCGGTGGCAAAACGTCATCGTCGCCACGAGCCTGTCCATGGGCATCGGAGCGTGGGTACGGCATCGCAAATGGAACCACAATACCCCGAAAAAGCGGCAAGTATGTCGCATTTTATCGCTCACAGCTTTGATGGCTTTTTAAAAAGAGACGGTGACATCGTTGCATTCAACCCCCAGAAGATTGCCAGCGCGGTCACCAAGGCATCTGAAAAAGTACAACTCGATTTTCAACGTTCGATAGCGGTTCCCGACGCCGATAACGTCGCCCAGAAGGTCATAGAAGAACTCGATGATCCCTATTCTCCGTATTATGTGGAACCCATCGATGGGAAACGGTTGCCAGAGATTGAAGACATTCAAGACCTTGTGGAGATTGTTCTTGCCAAAGATGGTTTCCATGAAGTGATGACAGCCTACAAGCGATACCGCAAAACACGTGAAAATATTCGGAAGCAGCTGAAAATTAGAACCAAAGTAGAGGCCGGTGCGCAGGACTCCACCGATGCATTGTTGCTGGTGGAATCCACCACCAAGAACGTGTCCCACCCATGGGACAAATCCCGCATCATTGACGTGTTGCAAAAAGAGACCACCCTATCTTATGAAGCGTCGCGCAGCATCGCCAAGTCGGTTGAAAACCGAGCGTTCGCTTGGAACGATTCCCATGTCAGCACCACCCTCGTTCGCGAGATGGTTAACAATGAACTCGAGGAGCGAGGACACCTTGATACCCTGAAGGACATGGCCCAGTTCTCCATCGCCAAGCCGGTACTGGAGGGGCTGCTGTTTGCCAAGTCCGAAGAAAACAGCAACGTGAAAAGCAACAACCCCGAGGCGGTAACGCAAACTATCGGCGAGATCGTATTAAAGCAGTATGCCCTGCGCCATATGTATGGGGAGAAACTAGAGCGGGCACACGCAACCGGGCGCATTCACATTCATGACTTGGGATTTCCCGACCGGGTATACTGTTCCAGTCACTCTATCGAGTATATCAAAAAATACGGTCTTACCGGTCTGGACAACCTTAGTAGTGAGTCGAGTCCCGCCAAATCCGCCCAGGTGCTTACCGGCCATTTGAATACATTTTTGGCATCCATGCAGGCGTACTACGCAGGGGCGCTTGGCGTGGCCTATATTAACATTATGTATGCACCGCTGCTGGAGGGGCTGACCGCAAAAGAAATTTACCAGCTGGCGCAGGAACTCATTTTCAACGGTTCTCAAAACGCCTTTGCCAGAGGTGGTCAAACCATCTTTCTCGATTTCAACATCCATTCCGGAGTGCCCGAGTATCTAAAGAAAGTACCCGCCATCGGGAAGGGCGGCAAGTACATGTTGGTCAACCGCAACGGTGACAAAACGTACCTCGAAGAATTTTCGACCGATGAAATTTCCACCAGCGGATATCGCCTAATCGGGCTGAAAGACGGCGACCGAATTGTCATGCGAGAAATGCTCGATGACGACGGACAAATTGTGTATGACCCCGTTGTTTTAGACGAATTGACGCGTCGCGGTGAAAAAATCGTCACCTACTTAGACTACGAATCATTGGCCCGAACCTTTGCCCTCAACATGCTCGATGTATGGGAAAAGGGCGACAAAAAAGGCCGGGTTTTCGAGTTTCCAAAGTGTGATTTTCATGTCAGCGAGGAATCCTTCTCCGATCCCGAGCAATATCGAATTCTGCAACGAGCCGGAGAAGTGGCCGCCGTCAACGGTTCGGTCTACTTTATTTTCGATCGCGATCAGGTAACGCTGTCGGCATGCTGTCGGCTGCGCACCACTATCGATGACAACTACATGCTGCTGCACCCTGAGAGTATGCGTTTTTGCGGATTTCAAAATGTGACCATCAACATTCCTCATGCGGCGTACCTGGCGGCGGATGACGGGTGCCGCAGTATCGACGGTCTCATCGAAAAAATTTACGAATCCATGGACCTGGCCATTGACGCGCACCTGCGCAAAAAAAAGTTTGTGGGCGAGAAAATGATGCAGCCCGGCGGACCCCTTTGGCAAATCGGCAAAGAAAGCGCCGACGGAAAACCCTATGTGAATCTTAACGCTAGCACGTACATCATCGGGCTTATCGGTGTAAACGATGCGGTGAAATATATTACCGGCAAAGAGATGCATGAATCGAAAGAAGCGGTCGAAGACGCCATTCGTATTGTGGCGGCCATGAATATTCGCCTTCGCGACTACTCCGCCCGATACGGCTTGAAATTCACCCTCGAAGAATCACCGGCGGAAAGCGCTGCCAGGCGACTGGCCAAAACCGATATGGTATACTACAGCAATGATGCCAAAGAGATTGTGAAAGGAAATTTCGAAGACGATTCCATTTACTACAGCAACTCGGTGCACCTGGCGGCGGATTGTGATGTGAGCCTGGTGGAACGCATTCGAATCCAGGGACTCTTTCACGGCCTGATTGAATCGGGCGCCATTACTCATGCATTTGTAGGAGAAGAACGTCCTTCGGCCGCCGGCATTTTAAAACTGGTGAAAAATACGTTTTATAAAACTCAGTCTGCGCAGCTGACCATCAGTCCCGAATTTACCTATTGCAATTCATGCCACCATGAAATGAAGGGCCTGTATGACACCTGCGAAAAATGCGGCAGCACTGATGTGGACGCCATTTCCCGAATTGTGGGCTACTACAGCGCAACCAAAAACTGGAACAAATCTAAAAAAGGCGAACTGAGTGCCAGACAGCGTGGAAGCTACAGCATAGAAATCCAAACCAATAGCGGCGGCCCGAAAGATTTGATTCCGGCATATAAAAGAAATGAAGTCATCCCCACCGATGTTGTTGCCGGCGAAATCGCAACGGCCGATGGAAGCCAGGCGGTATGCCGGGACGGCGTTTGTGCACTTTATTAAAAGAACAGGATGTAATGCAATGAGCCATGAAATTAAACCGTATGTGATTGTTATTTACGGAAAAGATGGGTGTGACCTGTGCGTTCGCCTGAAAAATGAAGTGAGTGTCGGTCTCATTGAGAACAAGCTGGATACTGGAATCGGATTGGACTATCAGAATTTAGCCACCCAGGAAGGAATGGTTGCGTATGCCGTATCAGAAACCATCAACGGCCAGCGGATTCCCGCGCTGCAACTGATGAAGTTTGACCACGAAAAAAACACGTACTGTAAAATTCCGGATAACCGGCCGGAAAGACGCAACGAAGCCACCGGTGAATTGGAGGTGCCGGTGTATCTTCAACTGCAAACCGATTACACCGCCGAACGGCCCGAAATCCAATGGCGGCAGGTGCAAGAGCTGATTGACATGGTTCAGCCGACGGCCTGACGACGTGAAAACCGCGCTTCGTACATACTTGCCCCGAGAATCCACCGTTGACTTTGAGGGACGCATCGCCCGCGTGTTTTTTACCCAGGGGTGCAATTTTCGCTGCGGCTATTGTCACAATCCCGAGCTCATCCCTTTACATGGCGATAACATCACTTTCGAAGAACTCGATAGTATCATTGCGAACGCCAAAGCCAACTGGGTGGATGGGGTCTGCATCACCGGTGGTGAACCCACGTTACAAAAAAATATTGTTGAAACCGCTGCCTTCGTCAAAGCACGTGGCCTCGACATCAAACTCGATACCCAGGGGTCATTTCCGAATACCCTGAAAAAAGTAATTCCCCACTGTGACTATATCGCCATGGATTACAAGGCCCCCATCGCGAAATACCCCGCAATTGCAAATACCCAATTAAATATGGGCAACATCACCCGCAGTCTGGATATGCTTCTTCGAGGCGACGTCCCGTACGAAATTCGAACCACAATAATCCCCGGGCTTCACTCAGCCGAGGACATGCATGCTATCTGCAAAGAACTCAAAGGAACAACACGTTTCGTTCTTCAACCGTTCGTTCCGCGCCACACCATTTTGGACAAAACGCTAAGAGCGACAGCAAAGACAGAGTTTTTCGTGTTAGAAGAATTTGCCGCAATATGCGAAACGTACCTTGACAACGTGATTGTCAGATAGCCTCAATTAGGCTTGACCGGTGCGACCGATCGCATTACGACGGGGACGAAAATTCTTATCCCCCGATTTTTCAATAGTCGTATTCGGCGGATTCAAATTTGCGTAGACAACAGAGAAAAATGTTCTCAAAAAGGGTCAAGGAGAGTTCCGCATTTCAAGGGTAGGGAATTGGCGTGTTGGGTTGATAGACGCTCAAATGCAGGTCATTGACTATAAATGCCGAGAGTTAAACAATATGGAGAAGATGCAAAGTAAGTATCGCTTTCTTTCAACTGACTGAATTCCGTTATAAGATTTCACCAACCAAGGTCCCGTCCCCGAGATTGGTGGAATAGAACATCTAAAAACGCTGCGTATTTTACTAACGGTGATCTGGATATCCCAGCCGCCGGTTAAAGATCCGGCTTCATTTGCGGGTTCCGACGAATCACAGCTGGCGCGAACCAAAGCCGTGATGCAGGAAATCAAACAGAAGATTCTGTTATTTTTGGAGATATAAAAAGAATCCGACGCTTACGGTTCAGCAGAGCTAAATTCGTTTCATCTTGAACAACGAATAAAATTCGATTCCCATCTTTAGATGCACGCAATGCAACGACATTGTACAGGTTGGTCAACAGTACTTGATCAGTCACGGTACATATTCGCTCAAAGTCTTATCGAAACTGATTTCTTGATACTGCAAATTTCGTATTGCCGATGTGCGAAAATTGCTATTCACAAGAGACTATTCTCCTCCGTTTAGCGTTACATGCATGCCTGATTCAATCGCAAATATAAAGATTGAAGCTGCATTCGATGTAGGAGGGCCTGCACAACATCAACAATGGAAGAAGGAGAATAAACATGCTCGGGAACATTTCAATCGGAAAAAAAATAGGTATAGGGTTTGGCGTCTGTATTGCGTTGCTTGGCGCATTGGCTGTGATTTCGTGGTTTGGGATAAATACTTCTCAGGAAGGATTTACTAAATATCGTGGAATCGCGCGGAATAACGTGCTGATGGGCAGAGTTCAGGCAAATCTTTTAGAGGCTCGCCTGCAGGTAAAAAACTTCATTCAAACTGGGAGCCCCGAAGCTGCAGAACAAAGCACTTTAATTTGTAGTTGTAAAAAACGAGATCAATATAAAAATGTTCACCGAGGGGGTACCCCCACGTGAGTACCCT
>JAFGXQ010000209.1 GCA_016936575.1 Deltaproteobacteria bacterium | reverse complement strand
GTGGGGGCGGTTCACAGCGCACTGAACTCGTAATTTCAATATAATTGTAGAAAATAAAAAAAATCAGGAAAAATGTGCAGATGCGCTTGACCATTATTAAAATGGTTGTAAACAGACCCCGGTAATAAATAGACCCTTTGATGGAGGATTGTCATGGCGACATCGAGCAAAACCAAAGCATCTGCTACGAAAAAAACCACAAAAAAAGCAACTGCTGCCCAAATAACCACAAAAGCAGCGCCTGCGAAAAAGAGCAGCGCACCAAAATCTACGGCCAAAGCATCTGCGAAAAGCGCCGCACCGAAGAACGGTACTTCCAAGGCGAAGAAAAACGGCAACGGAAAATCCCAGAAGGCCGATTTGATTGTTACCCACGACATGATCGCCTCGAAGGCGTATACGATTTGGGCGCAAAACGGTTACATGCCCGGAATGGAAATGCAGAACTGGTTGCAGGCCGAGCAGGAACTGCGCGCAGGAATGTAGTTCCCCGCCGATTTTCAACCGATATTCGTTACTGTGCGGTTTCGTCCACAGCGGGGGAAGAGGTGAACGTTGTGGAATCCATGGTTTTTCCGACAATTGTTCCTTTCAGTTTTTCACTCAGAATGCCGTCCGTTTCGCGAGTCAGTTCGATGGTTGCGGTGCACGTGCTGCCCGCTTCGCTTTCCTTCACGTCAAATATTTGCGCATTGACTGTATGAGTACCGTTGTCGGTGACCTGGTCGCCGAGCGAAGAAGGGTAATCCCAGAAACAATCGCTGGACACCAACAAATTGATTTGTCCCGTGCTGTTGCTCTCCCAGGTGATATCGAATGCTTCATCTCGAGCGAGCGAATCTCCGGATGGAGTGAGAATGTCCACCGGTTCGGGCATCGTAGTGATGACGCTGCTGTAGCTGCCTTCATTGGGGCGATCAAAAACAATATTGTACGTTTCAGCAATATCGATTGTTGCCCGGTACACAGTGGGATTGCTGCCGCTTTCACTGAGTTTTGTCCCATTCACGGAGACGGCATCGCCGCAGGCCCCCAGCTCCAGATAGGTGCCCCCCGGTTCGTCTCCTGTCCAGAATACCACCTCCGCGTACGCGTTGCCGTTTCGCTCGGTAACTTCATACTCCACATAGATACCGGGCGTGTGAATATTGCAGGAGTCTTCTTCCTCGAAACACCCTGTTGCGAATGTTGCGGCAGAAACCAGTAACGCGACAACCAGACCATGTTTCATCTTTACCTCCGATTAAGCGTCCCCCTTTGAGACAATTAAGAAATGGAATACTCTTCAACCCAACATTAAATCTTCAGCAGTATTTAAATTATACGGAAATTTTATAACTTTCAAGGAAAACCGATTTCCCTGGATAGACAACCGAACAATCCGTTTTGTGGACGTCTGTGGGGACTTTGCCAATTCGTTTTATGAAGACATATCAGAATAAAATGGTAATATGCCGTTTTTGTCGAAATGAACCAAACCGATGACAAACAGGCATTTGACGTGAGTGAAGATTCGAAAATTAAAGAGATTGTTCAGGAGGAGCAGGCGCTTCTCTCCAAGGTTGTTGTTCACCTGACTACATCATCGAAAAAAACCAGCACCTTTGCGGATTACGACGCGGAATTGATCGAGTTGCGGGACGCGATCGCGGAAGCGCTTCCGGAAGATGTTCCGTCTCTGGTGGAGCAGATGACCCGACTGCAGGCAATTGCCGCACAGCGCGGCTTGGGCGAGGATGTTCCGGTTGACCCGGGCAGCCCCTACTTCGGACACATGCAACTGGACGAAGATGGAGAAGTGCGGGATGTGCTGCTCGGCAAACGTACGTATATCTCTCCGGCAGACGGCATTCGCATCGTGGACTGGCGCAATGCCCCCGTCAGCCGAATGTACTATTGCTACGAAGAAGGCGATGAATACGAGGAAAGTTTCGGCGGAAAATTTCGCAGTGGAACCATTTCCAGCCGCCGTTCCGTCACCATCACACAGGGGCAGCTGAAACGAGTGGATTGCCCCTTCGGCACGTTGGTGAACAAAGGGGAGGATTGGATTCGGCTTCGGGATGCGGGGGCGAAGTTGGCAGGGGGGCAGGGAAGTTCGGTTCGCGGTAAAAAGACGGGCAAATTGGGGGTGGATGCGAACGGCGATTTTCGCAAAGATAAGCATCTTCCAGAGATTTCGGCCTTGCTCGATAAAGAGCAGTTCGCACTGATTTCCAGTGACCATGACGAGCTGCTGGCCGTTCAGGGAAGTGCCGGTTCCGGTAAAACCACGGTGGGGCTGCATCGTATTGCCTATCTGGCGTACAGTAAAACCGCTGGTCTGAAACCCGGTAATATGGTGATTATCGTGCTGAACAGCGCGTTGGCGTCGTACATTGCCGATGTGCTGCCGGCCTTGGGAGTTCGCGGGGTGAAGGTGTGGACGTTTGAAAACTGGTGCAGTCGTCTGCGTAAAAAGCATGTTCGCGGATTGCCTGCCATTTATAGTGAATGGACGCCGTCGATTGTGTCAAGGGTGAAGAAACATCCGGCATTGCTTCGAATTCTCGAAGAATGGGTGGACATGCAGGATGAGGCGCAGTCCGAAAAACTGTTGCAGGCTGTGCACGGATATGCTGACGCGCATCGCGTTGAAAAAGCATGGAAGATTCTGCACCGCATGCCGCTGGATGTGCGCCGCAAACGATTGCTTCGATGGTTGGACGGAGAAGTGAGAATCGGAAATGATCACGGCGATAACATCGACATGAAAACCGCAATCGCCCTGGATTCCGCATTGCAGCGCATGGCCGAAGTGTCTGAAGATATTGTTGAGGACTGGGCGGATTTGTTTACCGACAAGCGACGTCTGATTCACATGTTTGACATGCATGCGCCGGCGGAATTTACAGAAGAGGAACTGGCGCGTGTTCACCAGTGGTGTACGGATTCGTATAAAAAAATATTTGATGAGATGGACGATTCTGATGAACCGGTGGATGAGGACGACAGGGCAACGCTTGATCGGGAAGACGACGCGATTCTGCTGCGATTATACCAGTTGAAAAAGGGTTGGTTGCGCGAGGGGGGGCGTCGTATCGAGTATGACCACATGATGGTGGATGAGGTGCAGGATTTCAGCGCGCTTGAAGTGAAAACACTTATCGACACGGTGGGGCGAAATCGTCCGATTACGCTCGCGGGAGATACCGCTCAGAAGATTGTTCGAGAGGGCGGATTCGACGATTGGGATTCGTTTATGGACGATTTGGGCGTTCAGGGGGCACGTTTGGAACCGCTTAAGATTGCCTATCGTTCGACCATCGAGGTGATGGAAGTGGCGCGAGATGTGCTTGGTCCGCTCGCGGGGGAGGATTCCGTGGCCACGCGGCATGGTGCGCCGGTCGAGGTGCATCAGTTTTCAGACCCGGGCCAGGCGGTTGATTTTTTGGGAACCTCGCTTAGAGAATTATTCCTGCGGGAGCCGCTTTCCAACGTGGCGGTGATTGCGCGCCATGCCAATCAGGCGAAACTGTACTACCAGGGGTTGAAGAAGTCAGAAATTCCCAACCTGCGACTGGTGTTGGAACAGGATTTCTCATTCACTCCCGGAATCGAGGTGACGGAAATTCGCCAGGTCAAAGGACTGGAGTTTGATTATGTGATCATGGTGGAATGCAACGATGATTCTTATCCGTTAACTGATGAAGCCCGCCATCTGATGCATGTGGGAATGACCCGAGCCGCCCATCAGCTGTGGCTCATTACCACCGCGACCCCTTCCGCGCTGATTCCAAAGAACCTTCTGTAGCAGTTGTGAGGAGCGAAGCGTGGTTTCGCCATTTAGTTGATTTGTTATTTTAAATGGGGCAACCATTTGCGTATGTCTTTTAAAGAAAAGATAAAGCATGCCTTCGCACTTACGCCGGGTGATGTGCCGGTCGGCGAGTCGCTTCCTTCGATTTTAGAGAAATTCGCACAACAGGTGGTGCAGCGTGGGTTGGAAACCCCTGCCATTTTTTTCCTGGAGATGGTGAAGCCGCTGAATTTTCTGGGCAGTCAGATGGTGTATGCCGCAGTTCCCATGGTTGGTATTCTGACAGACCCGGTGGAGTTGGATGAAATGGCAAAGGCGCTTGAACACCGCGACTCGGTGATGCGATTGGTGGAGCGTATCGAGCAGCTTTCCGGAAGGCGGGCGTAGAATTGGCGGAATATCGCAACGAGGGAAAGGTATTTGTTATCACGGATTGCGGGTCCACCACCACCAAGGCGATACTTGTCGAAAAGATGAACGGCGTATATCGGCAGACATTTCGGGGGGAGGCGCCTACAACCGTTGAAGCGCCGGTCGAAGACGTAACTGTGGGTGTAAAAAACGCGTTGGCGGATTTGTCGGCACTGAGCGGTCGCCTACTCATTGATGACGACAACAATATTGTTCGTCCCGCTGTTGGGAAAGACGGTTGCGATATGTATATTTCCACTTCGTCCGCGGGCGGTGGGTTGCAGATGGTGGTGCTGGGCGTGGTAAAAAATATCAGCGCGTCATCTGCGCTGAAGGCGGCGCTCGGCGCCGGCGCGATTGTGACTGATTGTATTGCCTGTGACGATGAACGCGATACTTTAGAACAGGTGGAGCGTCTGCGTAAATTGAGACCGGATATGGTTCTGCTGGCCGGTGGAACCGAGGGCGGACAGGTGGAGGGCGTGGTGGAGCTGGCGGAACTGCTGGCGCTGGCGGAACCGAAGCCGAGATTCGGCAACAAGTTTCAATTGCCGGTGGTGTATGCGGGAAACAGCAGCGTGGCCGATGAGGTGGCGCGAATTCTTGAAAAAAGCGCAGAAGTGATTGTTGAGAAAAACGTGCGACCCACGGTGGAAGAAGAAACATTGTCCTTTGCGCGCGATAAAATACATGAATTGTTTCTGGCGCATGTGATGAAGCAGGCGCCGGGGTTTTCAAAACTGATTGCGCTGTGTGATGCCAAGGTTATGCCCACCCCATCGGCGGTGGGAAAGATGCTGCAACTGCTCGGAAGAAAGAAGAGTATGAACGTGGTGTGTGTCGATATCGGCGGTGCGACAACCGACGTTTTTTCAGTGGTGAACGGGCAGTTTCATCGCACAGTGAGCGCTAACCTGGGAATGAGTTACTCCGCCGCATTCGTGCTCAAGGAAAGCGGCATTCCGTATATCAAACGGTGGATTGGAACCGATATTTCAGATGGGGAACTGCTGAACCAGTTGTTGAACAAAACCATTCGCCCCACCACGATTCCTCAAACGTCTGTTGAGCTGGCGGTGGAACACGCGTTGGCGCGGGAGGCTCTGCGGTTGTCGTTCGCACAGCACACCGCGTTCGCAGTGGGATTGAAGGGCGGCGTCGGTGAGCGAAATATTGACGGTGGGTTTTCAGGCGGCAGAGTCGATGAAATGAATGTGGGGGATTTAGATTGGATTATCGGGTCGGGAGGGGTGTTGTCTCATGCGCCGGACGATATGCAAACAGTGGGCATGCTGATGGATTCTTTTTTACCTGTCGGCATCACGATCATTGCTAAAGATTCAATCTTCATGATGCCGCATCTTGGCGTGTTGAGCGAAATTGACGAAGATGCGGCGGTGGAGGTGTTTTTCAATGATTGCATTATTCCCCTGTGCGTATCGGTTGTACCCGTCGGAAAATGGACAGACAAAAAAAAATGCTTATCGTACCGCGTCGAGCAGTCGGATGGAACCGTTGCGTCGGGTACGTTGTCGTGGGGAGACGTGGTGCATGTTCGGAATGTAAGTGACGGCACGCTTGAAGTGATTCCAGATTCCCGAGTGAATGTGGGGGCCGGTATGGGTAAGAAAGTGTCACATGCATTTTCAGGTATGAAGCAGGGGATTGTTTTGGACGCGCGTGGTCGCCCCTTATCGGCCTATGGGAACTTCAGGTTTGACACGGTTTTGAAAAAGGGGACGAGATGACCGCCGGTACGTTTCCTTCGTTGCAGGTGTCGGGAAAAACCACCATTCGCAAGGTGAGAAAAGTACCGCCGGGAGCGTCGGTGTGTGTGCGGGCCGGGGATGTTGTCAACGCAACGGATGTTATTGCGCGTGCAATGGTGCCGGGGCATGTGCATTCGGTTGCCGCGGCACAGATATTGGGAGTTTCAAAATCAAGGATAATTGATGCATTGACGGTGAACGTCGGGGATGCGGTGACCCGGGGGCAAGTGTTCGGTCGTCGGCGGGTGATGTTCGGTCTGTTCAACAGTGCGGTTTCTTCGCCGGTAGACGGTAAGGTGGAAACCATCTCAAAGGTGTCGGGCCACGTGATGATACGTGAAGCGCCGAAGCCGGTGGAAGTGCAAGCGTATGTGAATGGAACGGTGATTTCGGCGGATGATGTGGAGGGGGTGGTGATTCAGTCGACCTGCGCGTTGGTGCAAGGTGTGTTTGGTGTGGGAAAAGAAGTGATCGCCCGGTTGGAGACCGATGCCGCTGCGGATGTGAACGGAAAGGCCGTATGTGTTTTTGATCCGCTCACGCTTGAGTTACTGAATCGCTTGTTGCGCAACGGCGCGGTGGCGGTGATCGCACCGAGTATGGACGGCGAATCGCTGTTGTCTTTTTGTGGCGATGATGTGAACCTGGCAGCGACCGGGGACGAGCAGGTAGGGGGTACGTTGGTGCTGACAGAAGGCTTCGGCTGTTTGCGCATGACGCAGCGTACAAGAGAAATTCTATCTGCATGTGCGGGTGCGCAGGTATCGGTATGCGGCGTTACACAGGTCAGGGCCGGTGTGATTCGTCCGGAGCTTGTGGGGCCGGCGGTGGCAGGAGCGAATGATTCTTTCGGTGCACGCGAAATCGGAACAGTGATTCAAATTACCCGCGGTGAATTTCACGGCGAAGAAGCAGTGATTTCAGCGATTCCCAGTACACCCCAGACGTTGGACAGCGGGGTGACCGTGCTCTGCTATGAAGTGACGTTGATTTCCGACGACAGAAAAATAATGGTGCCCCGCCCCAATGTGGCATAGCAACTTCGTATGCGTGTTTTCATTTCATAAATGATCACCTGGGCGGTGGATTTTATTTCTGAACCGTTGGTTCGGAAAGTGTCGATACACCCATAGCGAGCGCAGCGGGCAGCTCAATACTGTTGGTGACTCCCATAACGATTAGAAGGGTTTCCGGAAGCAGCCCGAAATTGAATAGTTGGATGATGAGCAGGCCGGTATACAAGTAGATAAAGGTTCCCACCGCTAGCGCCGCACGCAATCTGGTACGAAACAGTGGTCTCCCAACCGCGTATAGTGTGAGAATTCCGAATAATCCTACGAAAATGACGGTGAAGTATATGAAGGTAAACGCACCGTTGAAATCGGCATCCGGAAGCATCGCTTTTACCTGAACAGCGAATATCTTGTCGAACGCCCATTCCAGTATGACGTCCAGTGCCACAAGCACAGCGAATGCGCGAATTGTTGCCGAGAGAACCGCGTGAAAAGAAAAGCGGATATTATTATTGAGGGATTTGTATTGTTTCATATCTGGGAACGACAGCTGTTCGCCGGATATGTTCCCACAAGTAGAAATTTGCAGTTACGGACAGGTTGCCGCGCCGTTGTTGCCATAGCAAGTCTCAGTGTTTTCCGGACTGCTGCATTCTGCGGGGTAACGGAACAAAATCTATGAAGCGAGAGTTGCTGCTTCGCGATTCGCCTATTCGGTCTTGATTATTCTGCCTACGGCCGGCAATGACTCATATCTGATACGAAACGGATACCTGCAACTTTGCTGCTTAATGTAACGTCGCCAGTGTCATTGAAAAGCACCAGGTGTGCACTGCTGAGGTCCGGGGCGGAACTCAGCACGAGCGGTGCATCGGGTTTTCCGACAGATGATGAAGCGGTGTCTTCTGTGGCAACCACGATGTAGGGGGTTGGAGACAATTCGTTTAAGTCGGAGGGTTTGCCGGAGTCAAGCGCGTACGGCAGCGTTCCATCTGCGGCGAATTTGACAATTTTCAGACCATTCGAGACGAATGGAGAATCGTTTATGGTAACAATGCCGTTTCGCTCGACCAGGTTTGCGACAATACTTCCGTCGGTTTCAAGTTTCCAGGTTGTTGCAATGGAAGCATTCGATACGCCCATCAGATTATATTGGTTGTCGTATACAACAAATTGCGTGGTCAGCCATTCACGTTCGCCGAGCATTGAGACAGAGTCGGTATCTATCTGTTCGGTGAAGTCTTCGTCAGACGGCGGTATCGCAAGTGCGAAGCCGCAAAAAGAGGCGTTATAGCGCGCAGGCACAATATAGGAAACAAGATCGGTTGCCGGTGCGCGGACACTCGAGTCGTCCACCAGTTGTTTGTGCCACTGGTAGGTTCCTGTCGAGTCATACACGGCTGCAATCATCGGGAGACTTTCCGCGGGAATTGTCAGGGGTTCAGCGTCGGTCGCGTCCCCAAAAGAAACGGACATGTCGGTGTCGGTGTACCCCGGAACAAACACAACATGATATGCGTCATCTGCCCAACGGATGAGTTTGATACTCCCTTCAGTCCCATTGTATTTGAAAATGAGTCGCGAGAGGATGATTGGTTCCAGATTCGACGAGAATGAAGACATAAAATATGAATGCCATTCCTCTCCGGTATCGGTCACTTCTTTTTCTTGTGTAACAACCACCAACTCTTCACCCGATGAGGCGGTGATGATGTTGTCAAAACTGACACTGGCTGTGCCCCACAACTCACCTACGTAGTCTGGAGAATTAAAGCTCGCTTCGTCAAACAACTCTATGCCGATACTGTTGACCCATTCGCCGCCGGCCGAATATTTCGAATAGCGTTTCGCCTTTATAAAAAGAAGTGACTCGTCAGGAATCCCGTATGATTCCAGTGTGCCGTCCGCCAACCTTTGTATTTTCGGTATGGTTTCGGTCGGTTCTGATTGCGAATGTTCGCTTTCGAGTTCTCCGGCTGGACTGTACTGATGCCACACAATATTGCTGGGGCCGTCCCACGCGTGGGCGGAACCGGGGGTATAAGATGTGGCAATGATGCTTCCGGTCGCGGTGACAACGAGTTGGCTCAACCCGCTGAATGGTTTCACCCAGCCAAATGTACCATCGGCGTTGAACCCTGCCAGAAATGCGGCGATGTCAGCGGTGCCGATAACGGTTGCATCCGGCGCGGTTTGGTCCAGTATCGCCGTGGCGCCGTTGGGAACGATTCCCTGAATATAAAATCCCTGAGGTGAGGGGAACAGTTCGAACGTGAAATCCCCCTGGAACAGATGAACCCAGGCAAGAGAACCGTCCGGTGAATACTTGTTTAAGAACGTGAGCGGCATATTCAGTGCTTCGCCTGAAGTGACCGGCAGCTGATTTGCTCCTTCCCCTAGAACGACGGCAACTTCCTCCGGCGCGTCAGGAATTTGCCCCCATATATAAGTGGCATCATAGCCGACGGTGGTGCCTGTTATTCTCATTTCGGGAATGGCTACACACCGGGGAAGAAGCGTGTCACTGTCGGTTGCACTGTCGCTGTCATCGGCAGTGTTGTTGTCGTTTTTGCTAATGTCGCTTTTGCATCCGGCAATCGGCAGCAATGCCCAGATAAAGATAATGCCATGCAGGCGAACCCGTAATTTTAAAGATCTAAGTATTCCATTCATTTATTACTCTCCGTATAAAAAAGGCATTCTGAATAAAAAGGGCATTCTGACTTCAAAATAAAAAGGGCATTCTGACTTCAAAAGATCGTAAATGCCGAAATCAACAATAGGTGTGTGATGCACTGTAATAATAATGTAGCACGCGGATAATTCGATGTGCAATATATTTTACGAACGGACTGCTTGTTCTTTCGGCAAAACCGCAGCGAGGGGTGGTCAGCTGCAGTTGCGCATGTCCGGAGGGGTGGATGGGTCCAGTTGGGGGTCGGGTTGTTCGTTCTGTTCGAGTGATTCCAGGTAAAGCCGCATGCCCACTTTTTCGAGGGCGTGTTTGAGCGCTTCATTGATGGGGTACCTTCTATCTAGCGACGGCTCCAGTGCGGCTACCCGTGCGGCGGCTTCGGTGAACAGCAGTATGTCATTGCCTTCGTCGGCATATGCCTGCACCGCACTGACCGCGTTGGGCACCATCTGTTTGATGAATTTGCAGGCGGCGAATACGGGTTTCTCGCGTTTGTCACGCACTGCGGCGAATCCGAACAGACGGCACAGGGTGGGGCGATGCGGATACACGCTGCAGCGACCGTGATTGAAGTGAAGGGTGTCGGGCGTGTAGAAGGCGCAATGGGGGGGAAGTTCTTCGTTTTCAAAATAGAGTAGATATTCTCGGGCCTCGGGAGCGTGGATAAGCCATTCCGCCAACGGAATCATTTCAAGTACGGTGGCTTCCACTTTGGGAGACGCACAGCACGAGCCGCATCCGGGGGGGCAGTGGATACCGAATTGGGTTGCCAGCGCGTCACTTGCCGCATCAAATTCGTTGTATATTTTCAAAATTTCGTCTGAGAGCCGCGTTTTCACACATGCCTCCATCTAAAAAACAACAGTGTTTCCCAAAAATCAGCCAACGGAGATGTTGACCCATCGAACAGACCGAAAAGAATAGTCAGCCCATCGGGAAAAATACACGTACAGATTGGTAAATGTCTACCAAATTAGTAGGGGATGCGCTCTTTGGTGCACGTTTTTTAATACACCACAGCCATCTGGCTTTCCGGTGGTGCGGGGTTGCTGAGGGATATGGTCAGTTTTTCACTGTCTGTCGCCTTGCAGGCATCGAGGGGAATTTCGATTTGGACGTTTGCCTCAACATTGTTGAGCACGGCGGTTTCAGTGCCGTTGCATTGTACGGCAACACGTTTGATTGCGGATGGGCTGCGCAAGAACAGTTTCAGTGCGCGGTTGGAAGCCACGGTGAGGGAGTTGTTTTCTGTATATGCAATGTGAGCGTCGCCGCTCTTCGCGGTGGATGTGCGGGTTGTCAGGATACCGATTTCATGAAGCAGCTGTAATCCGTTTGTAATCGGTTTTTCGTGAACGAGTTGTGCCAGAATGTCGGCAGCGGCCTTTTTTCCCTCCAGTTGTGCAATGGCCGAAGTGACGTCACTGCGCCTGGAAATGAAGGTTTCTTCGGCCAGGTATTTTCGGATAGACGGGGTCGCCGCCGCCGCCTTCAACTTCGTCAATGCTTCTACTGCAGCCAGACGCAACTGATACGTGTCCAGCAGCGCCATCAACGCGGGAACCGCCTGGCGTGCGTTGGTTTTTCCAAGAATACGAATCGCTTCAATACGCACCGCCGGAGCAGTCTCTTTGCGTTGGGCAATTTCTATGGCCTCAGACACTGCTGTCGTATCGCCGTGCGTCAGACGGGTCAGCACAGTGCGTGCCCAGGGCGCACTATGCGGGTTCAGTGAAGGCGTGATCTGTTGTAGTTGCGCTACAGCTTCGGTTTCATTTTTCGCTGCCATCGCCGACCACATCCAGGCCAGACAGACCGGGTCTGACACAGACGCCAAATCAATTTTTCTGTTGAAATGCATCCACATCTCATACAGCAGCTCCGCCGCTTTGTGTCGCACCACTTCAGGGGTATTGTCTCCGATATATGCGGAAAGCTCGTTTGCTGCAGAGGTATCTCCGCCGAGTGCTTTCTGCACCGCAAGCGGCCAGCTCTCTACACCGTCTTCGGTGGTCACCGGGCGAAGTTCGGTTTTGGCGTGGGTCGCTTCCCATTCTGCGATTTTCTTTTTCAACTGAGCGACCACCTTGGGTTTGCGGTCAGCGATGGAGATGGTTTCTTTGGGGTCGTTTTTCAAATCGTATAATCGAACCAAATCGGAAGCCTGGTCCCAAATCAGTTTGTGGTTGTCGTACACCACCATGCGCCGTTCGTGGAGTTGTGAAAAGGCCGCTTTTTTTTCGGTATCGGTACCCTGAATCAGCCCGCTCAGGTTGTTAGAACGTACTCGCGGCGGAACCGGAATGTCCACAATAGAGAGGACTGTTCCCAATATGTCAACCAGGTTCACCGGCTCGTCCACCATGCGGTGTTCCACGCCGGGTACGCGAATCACCAACGGAACTCTGGCCTGTTCATCGTACAGAGTAGTGCCGTGATACTTTCCGCCGTGGTCGCCGAATTCTTCGCCGTGGTCCGCCGCGACGACGATGATGGTGTCGGGAAAATATTCTTCGACAAACGCGAACAATCGTTTTAATTCGTGATCGGCCGTGTATATTTCGCAGTCATATCGCTGTTCGTCTTCGGCGCCGAATCGCGTGCATTCCGGTTTGTACGGCTCATGGGCTTCAAACAAATGCACCCAAGTGAACATGGGTACATTCTTATCTTTAATTTTATCGAGGAATTCGAGCGCCTGGTCGACTTTTTGTTCGGCAGTGAAACGATATTCCATTTTTAAATACCCGAAGCCGTAGCCTTTGTTTTCGAGCGGCTTGAATTTGGCGCGATCAATGAAAAACACCGACCGGGTAAAAAAACCGCCGGTGCGATACCGGAATCGGCGCATGATGTCGGCCCAGGTCTCCTGGTCGGCGGTCACTTCGGGAATATCGAAAAGCGGTTTGATATATTTTCCGGTTAAAAATGACGCCACCGCATAGGATGTGTGCGGCAGCGCGGTGTACGCCCGCTGAAACACAACCGCATTTTCGGCCAGCGTGTTGATAGTCGGCGCGGGCCCATCGGTCTTTCCGGGAATAATGCGATCATACCGCATGGCATCCACGGTGACAAACAGCACAGACGCTCCGGGACGTTTCAAACTTTGTACCGGCTTCGATTCGGGTGCTGCGTCAGGTGCGGTGGTCGGCTCTTCATCGAGAATAAACTGCTCCGCAGGGGGAATCAGTCGTTTCGCCGCGAGCACCACATCAGTCGCGGTTGCGGTTTTTTCTCGAATCACAAATCTTGTATTCTGTGTGCGTCGCACTTTGGAAAGCGCAAGTAATCCCCCGGTGCTCGCGGCAATAAAAAGTATCAGCATGGTGACGGTTACCCACCATTTGGGCGCGTTGCGCCACAAATGCAGCGTGCCCAGGCATAGAATCAGCCACGCAATCGCCGACAGTGCGATATGAAACGGAAGGTACAACCGAACCAGAACAAACAGGTCCGCGGCAAGCAGGCTGAAGGCGATGGCGATACTCGCTGCAAACAGCAGTATGCGGGATTTTTTCCGGGTGCGGTTCGCCAGCCAGATCGTGGCCAATGCGGCGGCGCTGCCGGTCAGTACCCCTGCGATGGTGACCAGCAGCGGGCGTCCGGGAATGGCGGATGCCTGCGGTCCGGAGGTGAGCAGCCACGTGAGCACAATGAGTGGAATCGAGTACAGGGCTGACAACGCGAACACTCGGCCCCTATGGGGAAGTTTGTGAACCGCCAGTGAAAAGATGGCGCCCACCGGGCTGATGACTGCGCCGGCCATGGCGTTGATTGCCACACAAAACAGAATCGCCAGCCATTTTTCAGCGGCGAACAAAAACATATCGGGTGCCAGAATCAACAGGGCGAGCGCATCGACAATGCCCAGAAGGATGCCGGCCGACATGCCGATTATCATCCATTTGGTGATGTGGGTTCTCATCCGGATTCTTCTCCAATCGGGCCGTCGCCCGCCAGAATGCGACGTTTCAATTCGGCGAACAGCGCCCCGTAGTTTGTATCGGTCAAACCGGTGGATTCTGTTAGAACATCCTGGGCATCTTGTCTAGCGGCGATGAGTAAATCGATATCCCTTTTCAGATCGCCGAATTTGAACCCGGGCAGTCCCGCCTGCTTTTTCCCGTACAGTTCGCCGGGGCCGCGTATTTGCAGGTCCTGCTCTGCAATATAAAATCCATCGTTTGAACAAGTGAGCGTCTCGATGCGCATCTGACTTTCCAGTGTGGAGGGGGTGCCGGTCAGAATACACGATGATTGTAATTCGCAGCGACCCACCCGGCCGCGGAGCTGGTGCAGCTGAGCCAGACCGAATCGCTCACATCCTTCGATGACCATCAGCGTGGCGTTGGGAACATTCACTCCCACTTCAATGACAGTGGTGCTCACCAACACCGACAGCTGCCCGGATATAAATCGATCCATTGTGTGGTCTCGTTCTTCCGGCGACAGGCGGCCGTGGAGCAGCCCCACGGCATCGTTGCCCAGCTCCGATTCGTAAAATGCGAACGCGCTTTCTGCGTCGCTGACATCGAGGGATTCGCTTTGCTCAATAATCGGACACACCACGTACACCTGCTCCCCGCGAGCAACCACCCGGCGGATGTTTGACAGCACCGCTGTTCGGTCGTTTGTCGCGATATATTCGGTGTGAACCGGGCTTCGTCCCGGGGGCAATTCGTCGAGAACAGAAATGTCGAGGTCTCCGTGAACGGTCAGCGCCAACGAACGGGGAATAGGGGTGGCGGTCATCACCAGCAGGTGCGGGGCGTTGCCATCTCCGGCTTTTCCCTGTAGCCCCAATCGTTGAGATACGCCGAACCGGTGTTGTTCATCGACCACCGCGAGAGCCAGATTTGAAAATTCGACGGACTCACTAATCAGCGCATGGGTACCGATTGCGACTTGAATCCGACCGGCGCTCAGCTGTTCCACAAATTTCTTGCGTGCGCTGGAGCGTGCGGCTCCCATATGCAGCGCCGCGGTGATTCCCATTGTTTTCAGAATGGGGTACAGCGTGCGCATGTGTTGCTCTGCCAGCAGCTCGGTCGGCGCCATCAGTGCCGCCTGATAACCGGCTTCCGCACAGGCTACCAGCGCCGCCAGCGCCACGAGTGTTTTGCCGCTGCCTACATCTCCCTGAAGCAGGCGTCGCATGGGGGCGGGGTGATTGATGTCGTGTTGGATTTCTGCAACAACACGCTGCTGGGCGCCGGTGGGTGATACGCCGAATGCTACGCCGATACGATCGATTAGATTTACGCTCGACGGAATATGGGGCGCCCCGGTTTGGGTCTCACTTTTCTTTCGCAGCCCCAGCGCCAGCTGAATGAACAGAAATTCATCATATGCCAGCCTTCGATGGGCGGGCGAACTCCCGGTTACCCAAGCGTCCAATACCTTCGCGTCAACATCTTCCGGCGGGCAATGAACCTGTTGCAGTGCGAGTTTCAGCGGGATGAGTTGATGGCGACGTATCAGTTCTTCCGGAACCGGGTCGGTGATGTACTCGTCGATTTTATTCAATGCATCGCGAATAGCTTTTTCGATGGTCGCGCCCGGCACGCCCGATATTTCGGGATACACCGGAATAATGCGGTCCATGGCGCCGCTTTCCTCATCCTCGTAAGCAACAACCGGGTGTGCGATTTGCAGTCGGTTTTTATAGTTGCCCACCAGACCGGCCATGCGCAGCTTTTTTCCTTTTACAAAATTCGAGGAATTCGGGCGCCGATTGGAAAACCACATGCCGAGAACGGCGTGTTCACCGTCTTTGACTTCGACCTGCATGATTCGTTTCCACGGGCGTCCGAACACGGCGACTTTTTCGATGGTTCCCTCGGTCACCACCCGGGTGCCCGCGGTCAGCTTCGAAATGGGCGTGATGGTTCGTCGGTCGTCATATCTACGCGGTAAAAAAAACAAAATTTCAACCGGTGTCCCAATGCCGAACGCAGTGAGCCGCGCACCGGTTTTGGGGCCGATACCCTTCAACGCCAGCAATCGTGAATCGATGTCACTTTCGGTGACGGATGTATCCTCTCGAGGGTTCATATCGGAGGAGGGGACTTCCGGTTGCGGCGGCGGCGAGGCAATGTCGTTGAGGGTTATGGTGAGCCAGGTGAGATACCGCTGCGCTCTGGCCAATACCACTTTTCGATTGGTGCCGGGGTAGGAATGGGCGTTCTGAATCGCGTGCATGCACGCATCGTGTTTTTCAGCGTCGGGCGCCGCAAAGTGTTTCAGCTGGGTGATATGGGGGGTAAGAGATGCGTTTGCAGCAGGGTCTTCCCCGCCCATCAATGCCGACGCAATCGCAGATTTGAGAACCGAAATGCTTTGCAGAATGGTAGCCATGAAAGGGGACGCGAGCTAGAACTCCACGTTGACGATTTCAACGACTCTATTTCCGGAAGGGGTTTTGATCGTAACTTCATCGCCCACTTCGCGTCTGATCAACGCGCGGGCAATGGGCGAGCTGATGGAGATGGTACCTTCATCAATGTTGGATTCATCGTCGCCGACAATGCGATATGTGGTTTCTTCGCCGGTATCCACATTTTCCATGGTCACTTTGGCGCCGAATAACACTTTATCGCCCGACAACCTGGAAATGTCGATAACCTCGGCTCTCGAAATGCGGTCTTCGAGGTAATCGATGCGACCGGCAATCAGTGACTGTTGTTCTTTTGCAGCGTGATATTCGGCATTTTCGGACAGGTCGCCGTGGGCACGGGCTTCTTCAATGGCTTTCACGTTGGCCGGCCGTTTCACCGTTCGCAATTCTTTCAGTTCTTCTTCTAATTTTTTCTTGCCGTCCAATGTCATCGGATACTTGTCCATGATTACCTCCTACAGCGAACGGCGTTTATAACAGAAAAAAAAAGAAAGGTATAGTACGACTTGATCACTTCTCAGGGGTATCGCTTGAATCGGTCTTCACTTTGCCGACAATTGCCAAACAACGTTTAAAACCACCGGTAGTGATGACAATGGCCGTGGTGTTGCGCAAGACTGACAATTCCGCTCTCCGTGTGTACACCGCCACAAACGTGACCGATAGTCGTTTCTACACGCTGATGCACGACCCCACCTACTGTATGCAGGTGAGCATGGAACAGTCTTCGTATACCCAACCGCCGCACGTCGGATTCCACATGGGCGCCGGAATGCAAATGCCGCCCACCCCGGACACTCATATTCCGTAATACGGTAAATGATTCCTTCTTTTATGTGGAACAACATCAAAGATACGCTCTGATTTTTTCTTTCAGGTTTTTTTTCAAAAGGCATGTACATCAATTCATTGATGCAGCTTATTGACAAATCGCGGTGACGGACCAGCTGTTGAGGGTACCGGTGTCACCATTCGCATCATCTCCGACGCGGAGGGTCCAGAAATCGCCTTGGGCCTCTTCTCCCCAAAAGACATTCAGGGATTCACTCGGGGTCAGCGTGGTTGGATACGTCCCAATCAAATCGTCAGTGCTGCTTCCCGTGCCGGCGTGCAGGATTGCATTGGTCAATTGTGGTGAGGAGAGATCTACATGCAGGTCGCCCTGGTAGGTATGGGTAATGTCTATATCGACAAGAAGGTAGCCGATGGTGCACGAGGTTTCGAGGGTGATAACGTCGGATACGCCTACTAAATCATTATCGGGAATAGCGAGCGCCGGGGTGCTGCTGTGACGAACATATATTCCACATGTGGAAGGTTCGCCGTAACAGGCATGATCGGCTTCTACCATACAGCTGGAGGAGCAGCCGTCGAAGTCGAACGCACCGCCGTCATCGCATTCTTCTCCTTCGTCTATAATGCCGTCGCCGCATTCGGGGATGCGGATGTCAAGGCTGAATTCGATCAAACCATAAGAGGTGCTGTACACGCCGTCGATGATGAAATAAACGGTCTCTGCAGTGTCTGCGGTGTTGAGATACTGCGTGATAGTGTCTATGCCGACATTGTACGCCAGGCATGTACCAGTCAGGTCAGCGCAATTACTCGCCAGTGAAAAGACAATGAACGAGCTTTCCGCATTGATTTGTTCAATTTTCAGCAGCTCTCCGGGTTGTAGAGTGACTTCAAAGACCGCATCGGGTCCCATACCTGATTCATCGGTGCCGCAAGCACCGTTGTACAGGTCATAGTCGTTCGTGAATGAGGTGGTATCAAATGTGTAGCTCCCCGGCAAAATCGGAATGGCCGGTCCGCCGGTGGTTGCAGAACAAATATCGCCGGTGCCTTCCGGATAACAGAATGAGGGGAGACTGTTACATTCATAACCCGGTTGAATCGTACAGTTTGAACTGCAGCCGTCATCATCATCGAAATTGCCGTCCTCGCATCCCTCTGCGCCTTCAATGACGCCGTCACCGCAAACAGGCAACCTGACGTCCAACTTGAATTTGAATACCCCCGCTGATGATGATAACCAGCCATCGATAATTAAGAATACCGTAGTGTCTGCGCCGGTGGTGTTATAATACGTGACTTCTTCAGGGGTATCATTCCACACCTCGCAGGAACCCATGATGTCGGCACAGTTGGTGGCAACAACAAGGACCGCATCAAAAGAGACGGAATCGGTTTCGGTGACTTCAAGAATTGCTCCTTCCGGAACGTCCACTGCGAATATCGCATCGGGGCCGCCGCCGGTTCGGTCTGTACCGCAAGCTCCGTTGTAATCGTCGTACTCTCCGGTAAACCCTGTTGTGTCAAAAGAGTAGGTGCCCGGCACCAACGGAATGGCGGGGCCGCCATCTGATTCTCCACATATGTCGCCGGAACCTTCGGCATAGCAGATGTTGAAGTTGCATTCGTAGCCCGGCTCCACATTACATTCGGCGTCACAGCCGTCATCAGGGGCGTTGTTGCCGTCATCGCAGTTTTCGTTGACACTCAGGTACCCGTCTCCGCAAACTTGTGGAATGACTTCAAATAATAGATCGTAGCTGAGGGTAGTGGTAACGGTGGACCAGGGTTCAATCACCACATAGATGGTTTCGTCCACAGCTGTTTCATATAGAAGTCCCGAGTTTTCGCTAAAATCAAGACCGGCAAGACATTCGGTAGTCACTGCACAGGTGTCTGCATTGGAGTGTACAATATTCATAACAATATCAATCGCGCCGAATTCGGAGACGACAAGGGTTTCTCCAGCGGACAAATCCACGCGGAAGATCGCATCAATGTTTCCTTCGGAGGCGCTTGTGCTCGTGCAGTTTGTACCACCGTTTAAATCGATGTCATCTACTGCAAAGTCAACGGTGAAATCCTCTCCGGCAAACTGGACCGGGAACTCTCGAAGGATGACGGCATCTTCACAGGTTTGCCCTGTGCCGTTGGCAACGCAAGCAGCGGGGCCCCCGAAGGCATCGCAGAGCATTTCGGCAGCGTTGCAATCGGTGTATGTCCAGTCCAGGCAGCCGCTGGGTTGCATGGTACAGGTTCGAAGAGAATCGCCGACACATTCGGTGGCATTTTCGGTATCGCATTGATCGTCGCAACAGGCGGTGAAGTCAAATACGGTGCAGTCGTCAGCGCAACCGATGGTGCCCGCTGTGTATCCGGCGGAGTTGCAGCTGGTCGTACCCAGATCTGTGCCGTCACAAACTTCATCTCCTTCGATAACATCATTGCCGCACTCGGGCGCGACGCCTGTATCTGTGCCGGTGTCGGTGTCCGAATCGGAATCGGAATCTGCATCCGTGTCGGTATCAGTGTCCGTATCCGTATCCGTATCCGTATCCGTATCGGTATCGGTGTCCGTATCGGTGTCCGTATCGGTGTCCGTATCGGTATCCGTATCGGTGTCTGAATCGGAATCAGTGTCAGTGTCAGTGTCAGCGTCCGTATCCGTGTCGGTGTCTGAATCGGTGTCCGTATCGGTGTCTGAATCGGAATCAGCGTCAGCGTCCGAATCGGAATCGGAATCGGAATCTGTATCCGCGTCGGTATCAGTGTCCGTATCCGTATCCGTATCCGAATCCGTATCCGAATCCGTATCCGAATCCGAATCCGCGTCGGTATCTGAATCTGTGTCTCCGTCACTTCCGGGGGTGTAACAAGCGGTGACGCCTTGGACGGTGGCGCAGGTCATATTCTGAAGGGTGCAATCCGTCCAGGTTTCCCAGCTGTTGTTTGCGCATCTCTGTAGAATGGTTCCGTCACACTGGTAATCGCCTTCTGTACAGACTTCAGTAACGGTGTTCGCTTCAGTGTCTGTTTCGGTTGTATCGCCTTTTTCTTCATCGCCGCAACCGATGAATAGGAACAATGTAAAAGTTAATATAAGTTGTTTTCGTTTCATCATCGTCTTTCCCTGTTTGCAGGGCCCCCTGCGTTTTATTGTGTGGGAAGAGTTTTGCGGCATATTCGCACGCAAGTAAACAGATGATCTTCAAAAAACCTCATAAATGGAAAATATGAGTTACATGGATATTTTACCAGAAAGGGCCGAGCTTTCTTTCTTTTCACCAGAAAGACATCACAAATACGTTCTGATTTTTTCTTTTAGATCTTCCTTTTCAAACGGTTTGTACATCAACTCGTTAATACCGCTTTTCAGGTTTTCTTGCTCGGCGGCAATGGAGGATTGGGTGGTGATTAGAATAATCGGCAGTTCTGATTTGCTGTATGTAGCGCGAATTCGCTTGGTCAGTTCCAGTCCCGAGATATTGGGCATATTCAAATCGGTGAGAATGATATTCGGCGGTTCATGTTTAATCGCCTCCAATGCGGATTCTGGAAATTCAAATAGTTGAAAATTATACCCCTCTTTTGAAAAAACATTTTTGTAGATAGCCAACATCATGCGGGAGTCGTCCACCGCCCACACCGTGTATGCGGAGTTCCCGGCGGGGTGCGCCACGGGAACAGATGTTTGTTCGATGCGATCGGCTTGCGCGCTGTATCCATGACTTTTTAACAAAGTTAGAAAATGCTGACGCGTATCGACAGGCGCCTGCTGTCGTAGATATTCGGCTGCTCGTACCTGGAATTTGTCGTTTGCGAACAGACTCAGAAAAACGGCATCAGATTCGCTGACAATGAAGATCTCCACGAATCTTTCAAGCAATTCGCTTTCCTGGCCGATCAAGTTGAACAAGCCGGTTTCCAACATTTCGTTATAGTTATTGTTGATTGCTTTAGCCGCCATGAGAGACACATGCTCCACCGGATCTTGCAGCCCGGCAACCAGCGATACCGCGCCTTTTTTTATCGGCAGCCTTCCAAGAACTTCATACGCCGCGAATCGCACATTGGGATTTTTGGGCATTTCCTTCAACAGCCGTCTAATTGGTAAAACCGCACTTTCATCACCGATAATTCCCAGCACATTCAACGTGTGAATCTGGAGATCGGCATCGGAGTGTTTCAGGTTTTCCAACAAAATCGGTACTGCTTTGGGGCCGATGTCAATGAGTTTGCTTTTTGCGTAATTCCGAAGATACGCGTGATGGGACAACATGGTTTCATTGAGCTTGCGCAGCGCCAGGCTGTTCTGACTGGCGGCGAACGTATTTAAAATCAGTACGTCAATACCGGTGTCGCTTCCCATGCGCTCTGACAGCTTCTGAATGGCGTTTGTATTTCCTATTGCGCCCAGCGCTTCCACCGCGCTGATAATCAGATCGCGGCTGCCCGCATAGAGAAAGTCGGCAATCTCACTAACCGCGTCTATTGCACATAACTCTCCAAGCACTTTCATCGCGCTCTTCTGAGCGTTGATTCTTGAAGAATTGCGAAGAATCTGAAGCAGTTTTGGAATCGATTCCTCCAGCGCCAGTTGACCGCAGAGTTCAATGAAGAAAGATTTGTCTTTATAGTGGTCGTTGCTTAACGATGCGTATAAAATGTCGGGATGATCTGCCAATTTTTGCGCCGCTACCCGCCTGAGCGGTTCAACACTTTTGAGAAGTTCCGGACTGAAGCCGATTAAATCAGCAAAAAAAATTCCGGATTCCTCATGTACGATTCTGCTGAGTTCAAATACCGCTCGGCGCTTTCCCTCTTCATTCAGATTTGGAAATTCGCGCAGAATAATTTGGGTTTTGATTGGGTCGAGTTTGCGAAAGCACTGAAGCAATTCTTCCATATAATCATCGTTGTTGATTGTCATTCAATTGCCTCTGTTTTCTATGCTATTTCTTTTGATAATATATATTTCCGTGAAAGTCTTTTCGCTCGAAAGGCAAATCCATACCAACCAGATTTTCGGTAGATCCAATGACAAGAATACCGCCTGTTTCGAGTTTTTTTGCGAGATTCTGAAAAAGGCGTTGTTTGTTTTCTTTCGAAAAGTAGAAAGCTACATTGCGACAAAGAATGATATCCTGAATTGGAATGAGTGTTGCGCCGGTCAGCAAATTTGTCGGTTTGAATTGTGCAACTGCACGTAAGTCATCATTGACTTGCCAGAGCGGTTCTTTCGCAGTGAAATGCTTTTTAAGCCGCGCGCCGGTGAGACCTCTCGATAATTCGATTTTTCCGTACAAACCGCGACTGGCAATTTCCAACGCGTTTTTCGAGATGTCGGTGCCCAGTATGCGAATGTCGTGATCCGTGACCTTTCCAAGCAGTTCCTTGATCACCATCGCTACGCTGTACACTTCCTGACCGGTTGATGCGGCGGCACTCCAGATTCGCAATTTTATCTTGGTTTGATTGAGCTGTTTTTCCAGAACATCGGGAATCAATTTGTGAGCGAGCAGCTCGAACGGCTTTTGGTCTCTGAAAAAATAGGTTTCATTTGTAGTGATGCAATCAATGATCTTATGCTTCAACTTGTCAGAGCGGTCCTTGGTTGCGCTAACGATGAGTTCCAGATAGTTGGACGCACCGATTTCAGGTAGTATCGGGCCCAATCGGCTTTCCACCAGGTATGACTTGCTGTCATCAAGAACAATGCCGCAGTTCGATTCAACAAAATCGCGAATAAGCAATAATTCTTTCTGCGTGACTTTTATCACTGCCCATTCATCACTTTCAAAATTTTTGTGTGAAGCGTATCAATGGGCATGATATGGTCGACAATCCCGTCTTCTATGGCTTTGGCGGGCATGCCGAACACTACGCATGTCTCTTCGTTCTGCGCAATGGTAGACGCTCCCTGCAGCTTCATCAGTTTCATGCCGGCAACACCGTCGTAACCCATGCCGGTTAAAATCACGCCGATGGCCGCAGCGCCGTATTCCTTGGCAACAGAGCGAAAAAGATAGTCTACCGATGGCTTGCAGTTGTGCTCGGGAGGGTCATCTGTCAGTTCGATAATATGCGTACCCACTATTGAGCCCGGTGCAACACGCATCTGTTCGCCTCCCGGTGCGATATGTACCACCCCTTTTTCCAGCTTCATACCATTTTGCGCCTCTACAACGTTGACTTCACATTTTTTATTCAGCGTATCTGCCAGCTGCCCGGTGAATGCCCGCGGCATGTGAATGGTGATTACCACCGGCACATCGAGTGATTGCGGTAACTGGGTTAATACAGTAGTAAGTGCTTTGGGACCGCCGGTTGAAGCGCCGATAGCGATTATTTTCGGCCGTTTACTTTTTCCTGCAACCGTGTGGATTTTGGCGTAGTTCTGCAGTTGCTGCAGTTGCTGTTTCTGTGGTGCGGATTGTGCCTGGAATTTTGCGCCGTTAATCGTCAGCCTCGTTTTTACTGCCGCCATAATCGGGATGAGCTGAGATTTCAGGCTTTGAATATTTTGTTCTATATTTCGGCCTTCCGGTTTGGCGATGGCATCAATTGCTCCCAAGTCCATCGCATCAATTGCAATTGCCGCTCCTTGCGGCGTATGGGCGCTGATCATGATATATTCAGATTTTATTCCCAGTTTCTGCAGTTTATGCAGCACTTCCAAACCGTTCATATCCGGCATTTCGTAATCGAGGGTGATTGCATCGGGGCGAAATGCCATAGCTTTTCTCAATGCAACAGAACCGTTGGGGGCGGTTTGAATTTCGGTTACTTCCGGAAATGTGGAAAGAACATCGTTCAGTATTTTACGATACAGAGAGGTGTCGTCTACAACCAGCCATTTCATGGACTTGTCCTTTAGCTCCTCGTTACAGATGCGCAACAGCTTCCAATAGTGTTTTTTCCGTGTTTTCCAGTTGTTCACCGATTTGTTTCACCAAAGTAGATGATGCCTTGATTTCGCTTGCGTCGTTACTCATCTCCTGTATGGCGTTTGTCATTGAATCTGCGAATTCTGATACTTCGCCGACCGCATTCGTTACTTCCGAAATTCCCATGGTGGTATGGGTGAGGTTCTCCGCGATGTCGCGAGTTGTGATCGCCTGTTCCTCCGTGGCGGTGGCAATCGTGCTGACGAATTCGTTCACCTCACCAATCACCGACGTGATGTTTCGAATTTCCTCAATGGTTCGGTTGGTCGCGGTTTGGATGGCTTCAATTTTTGTGCGAATGTCGGCTGTTGCAACATTGGTTTGCTGCGCCAGCTCTTTTACTTCGCTTGCCACAACGGCGAATCCTTTTCCGGCTTCACCCGCTCGGGCAGCTTCAATGGTGGCGTTCAACGCCAATAGTTTGGTCTGCTCGGCGATTTCAACGATCGTTTCGGTTACCTTGCTGATTTGTTTCGCGGCATTTTCCAGTTCATCAACCTCTTTTGATGCGGCATCCACTGTAAACACCGCATTTCCCGCCACTGCTCTTGCCTGTTCGGCGTTTTGTGCAATTTCGGCCACGGTTGATGTCATTTGTTCTGTAGCCGTGGAAACAGACGCGATGTTTCCCTGTGAACTTTCTGCCGCCGAGGTGATATTGGTCAGCCTTTCGGACAGCTTGCGTGCCGTAATACTGACATCTGTCGCCTTCTTTTCAATCGAAAACGCTTTTTGCTCTGCATCGACAGAAGATACCGATAATTGATCGACCATCCGGGCGACTTCGGTGGCCGACCTGTTTATTTGTTGCTGCAAATTGCGGTGAATTGTTTGGTCCACCAGAAATTGAAGTACCCCCTTCACATTTTCATCGGCATCGCGAATGGGTGAAACCATTGCGTCGTAATACCGTTTTTCGCCTTGCACCAGAATTGTCAATTCTCCATTTGCGTTATCGCCGGTTTGAATCGACTTTTTACAGATGCACTCGTCTGAACCGCATTGCTCCGCATTGATCACATCGCGGCATTTGTTGTTCAAAATTTCTTTCATCGGTTTTCCGACGATAGCAGAAAGATGTGGATTGGCGTACAGAATGCTTTGGTCGGTATCTAACAGCAGCACCGGCACCGGAAAACGGTCGATATGACCGGTCAATGTATCGAGCGTTCGGTTGACCGCATCGGCAAGCTCAGCCCAGTCGCCTTCAAACATGTTCAGGTCAAGTCGCTCAAGCAACAATCCATCGACGGTTTGTTCGCATAGATAAGCCAACGCGGACTGAACATTTTCTATCTGAAACTGGAGGGTGACCAATGCATGGCCGAGAATATCGTTGTGTCCTTTGGGAGAAATCTGAATGTCCAGGTTCCCGTTGGCGATTTCATTGGCCGCGGCTGAAATCTGTTTGGTTTCTTCCAACACACGCTGAATGGCTTCGGCCATTTTTTTTATATGGGGGTTTTGTCTGTTCAGTTTTATTTCGAATTCAAGGTTTCCGCACGCAATATTGGTCATGTACTCGGCGATGAGAGATAGTTGTTCCTCGTACATTTCCACTTTTTTTGCGAGACCGCTGCTTTTTTTCTTTTTTTCGCTGACTGCGGGTGCGGCGGCGGTTGCTTCAGATGTTGCATCAGTCTTCGCATCAGAAGGAGTTTCCACGGTGCTCATTTCAGAAAGTTGTTTGCTGTCAGTCATATAGTTCCCCCATTGATATCGGGCTCGGGTAGAAATTACGCGTCTTTCGATAAGAGTTTTTCCATGTCCAGAATAGCTACAAGTTCCTCTTCCAACTTGTAGACACCGGTAAAATATTTTCCCATGGCATCATTCATGTGGGGAGGGGAGGGTAATATTTCTTCCGGACTGGCAGGTATGATGTCTTCAACATTGTCGACAAGCAGGCCAATCTGTTCACCTTTTGAATTTACCACCACGTTGTTCATTTTTTTGGAAAGGGCAGTCGGTTGTAAATGAAACTTTTTCCGCATATCAATAATCGTTACGATTTGCCCTCGCAGATTGATCACTCCACGCACGTAATCGGGGGCGGAATACACCGTTGTGATTTCCATGTTTTTATTGATTTCCTGAACGTTGTCGATAGTGATGCCGCAATAGGTTTCCCCCACCTGAAAAATCACGATTTCGTTTGAAGCGTCAGCGATCGTATTATTGGCCGTTCCCATATGGTTCTCTCTTTCTCACATCGATTAACTTCGACCGTGGTTGAGGAAGTGGATGCTGCGGTCCAGAATTTGATCCCGGTCCAGCTTGATTAAATACTCGTCGATACCCACTTCCCGGCTTCGCGCTTCCGCAACTTCTCCCATCACCGAGGTGACCGCGATCGCCGGAATACTCGCGAACGCTGAATCCGCGCGCATTCTTTCCACCAACCCGAATCCATCCAGGTTCGGCATCTCAATATCGGTCAATACCAAATCCACGTGGTTGTGTTTCAGCACATCCAATGCGATTATTCCATCTTCTGCGGTGAGCACATGAAACCCGGCGTTTTCAATTGTGGCTTTGATTTGGTTCATAAAAAACTTCGAGTCTTCAACAACGAGTACCTGGGGAACGATTTCTTCCCCCGCTGCGGTATCCTGGCGGCTTTCGATGTTATCAATTTGATACGGCTTCAGCTTTCTCTCAGATTTTTGAATCCAGTTGGGAACGGTCTCCGTAACGATAGAGTGAATATCGAGAAGCAGCGTGATTCTATCCTGAATAATGGCTGAGCCGAAAACCCCCGGCGCGCGGTGCGTGATTTCGTCAATCGTGATATCCGCATCAATCGTGTCCACAATTGCCGAACACATGATTCCCGCCTCTCGCCCGGCGATTTTTGATACAACCACAAAAATGTTTTCACTCTTATCGCATATCGGGTCAATCTGCACGACGTCTTCAATCGAGAATAACATCAGACTTCCGCCCCGATATTTGATGGTTTTACGCCCCGCGACGTTTTGAATGGTATAGCGGGGTACTTTTTCGACACGTTCAACCAATCCGAGCGGTATCGCCAGAACATCGTCTTCGGCGTTTTCCACGATGAGAAGACTTTGTCTATCGGTATTCGCATTGTCATTCTGCTCTTCATTCTTGCGTTTTCGAAGTTCTGTTTCGGTTGTATCCATCAGTTCCATTACCTGACTGATCCCCACCACATCCAGAATCAGCGCGGCTCGGCCGTTTCCGAGAACCGTTGCGCCGGCATAACTGCGACAGTCGCTTAAATGTCGACCGAGTGGTTTCACCACAATTTCTTCTGAATCGAGCAGCGTGTCCACGATGATGCCGTAGTTGAATTCACCGGCAGACACCACTGCGATGTTAACCGCACTTAGCGGATGAGAGCGCCTTTCACCGGCTTCCCGCTGATCGGCAACCACTTTTTGTTGAGCCTTCGGGTCTCTGCGGTCGGCCACGTTTTCTCGGGTATCTTCCAGAACCTCTCCGGTTGACGGGTGAATGATTTCTTTCTTGGGTATATCAAGGACATCTCTTAAATCAATGAGGGGCAACAGTTCTCCGCGAAGGCGCATGACATTCACTGACCCCAGTTTTTCAATTGTATGTGCCACTTTGGCCGCCGGAATCCGTTGCAACTCGAGGAGATTCATTTGGGGAATCGCGAAATGTTCGCCGCCCACTTCCACCATCAGACTGGGAAGAATGGCCAGGGTCAGCGGGAGCTTCACCCGAATGGTGGTGCCTCTTCCCAATTCAGATTCCAGGTCGACAACCCCTCCGATGTTCGACAGATTCGAACTCACAACGTCCATACCCACACCGCGTCCTGAAATTTCGGTGACTTCTTTCGCAGTTGAAAACCCCGGCTTGAATATCAGCCGGAGAATGGATTGTTCCGGCATTGCGTACAATTCCTGAGGCGTGTACAGCCCCATAGCAACGGCTTTTTCCTTGATTTTATTCGGGTCGAGTCCTTTGCCGTCATCTGTTACTTCGATAATGACCTGGCCCGCTTTGTGAAACGCTGATAAACGCAACGCACCGGCGGCCGGTTTTCCAGATGCCGCTCTGTCTTTGGGCATTTCAATACCGTGGTCAATGGCATTTCGAACCAGATGGGTGAGCGGATCACCGATTGCCTCAATGATGGTTTTATCGAGTTCTACTTCTTCTCCTTCCAGCTCCAGGTCAATTTCTTTGCCCAAATCTCGGCTCATATCGTGAACCACGCGCCTGAATTTATTGAACACGATGCCGACCGATTGCATTCGGGTTGACATGATCGCATCCTGCAATTCAGTTGTAATCGTGTCTACCCGCTGCGCCGCACGCTGAAGTTTTTTCTCGTCGTCGTTGTTCAACAGATTCTGCAGCAATTGATTGCGGGTCAGCACCATCTCCCCGGCGAGCGTCATCAGGGTGTCGAGAATTTTTACGTTCACGCGGATGCTGCCTTCCGACTTGTTTTTTGTGTTTCCTGATTTCACCGGTTTCAGCGGTGCGGAAGCGGCATTCGCAGCAGGGACTTCATTGGTTTCCATGTGTTGCGGCGGCTCAGGTGCCTGTGACAACATCGGAGCTGTCGGTGTGCTGAGAACCGGAGCGGAAGGAGCGGCGGAAGAAATCAACTCTGCACCGAATGTACGATTTTCCAACAGTTTCAATTTTTGTATTTCCAGTTCCAGGAACGTTGACAACAGATCCGGGTCCATAATTGTGGACAGCAGAATATACCCGTTCGCACGATTCTGCTGTTCCGCTTCGTCAATATTCTGCTCAACAATGAACACCAGCTGGTTTAATTCCGACAGAATATCCGCCGTTTTCTTGTCACGTGCCCGAATGTCATCATTGATGGAGAACTCAACCAGATAGACATAGTTCCCCCCTTTGGATTCTGCAATCGCCTTTTTCAGAACGGATTTTCCCACCCGAAAAATCACTTCACCTTTCATATTCACAATATCCAATGCGTCGGCGGGAATATTCGCGACTTTTTCCTTCGGAAGCAACGATGTCGTTGCCGGGGATGGTAACGGTGTTTCTGATGAAGAAATGGTACTCGGGGAAACTTGCGCCTGCTGCATGGCGGTGTCTGTAACGGTCGGTGATGGCGCGGCTGCCTCGGTACTTTGTTTCGGCGCCGGTGCTTGGGTTCCCGCCGGTTCATTCAGGATTTGTTCCAAACCGGCCATCGGGAGTGAAATATCGATTTCATTCATCGATTCGGGAGAACCCATCATCGAGTTGAGAACATCGACCGCCTGAAGCAGCGTTGCGACAATCTGCTTGGTCGGAATCAGCTCTCGTTTTCGAATTTTACCGAGTACGTTCTCCGTGGTGTGCGCGAGTGTCTTGGTGGCATCGAGACCGAAAAATCCGGCGGCTCCCTTGATGGAGTGAATTGCGCGGAACACTTTGTTGATCAGGTCGTCGTCAATGTTTTCACCTTGCTCCTCCAGGGTGAGCAGGTTGTCTTCGATGCCCTCTAAATGTTCTTTGGATTCTTCAATAAAAATCTCAATTAATTCATCGTCTTGTTCGCTCATTGGTTCACCTGTTCTCAGTGCGATTGGATCAAAAGGAAGTATTTTTTTCGCCTGATATATTGATAAAGGACGGACACATGAGGTGTTCACTTAAGTGAAAAACTAAAATCCGCGTATGATTTTGAATTCATTCAAGTTTGGAACAACTGCAATTTTCCGTTGAATTGAGATTGCCTGCGGTGGTGATTATGGTAAACCAGTATCGGTTTGCTGCTAAGCTCTGGAAAATCATATGCCGTTGCATCTGTTTTTTCATTGGCGGCTCCTGTTTGCATAGTACAAATGGGTTTGAATTTGTGCGGCAACCTGCTAATGTGCCCAAAATTTTTTTTGATTCGAATTTAGAAAAAAGGTGAATCATATGGGGAACACAAGCCCTACTAAACACAAAGCAAAACGCGGTTTGGATTTGCCCATTTCGGGAAAACCGACCAACAAAGAAATCGAGCCGATTTCCACCGCAACCGTCGCTCTGCTGGCAGACGACTATGTGGGAATGCGACCTTCGATGAAGGTGAAAGTCGGCGATGTGGTGAAACGCGGTCAGGTATTGTTCGAAGACCGCAAGAATCCGGGAGTGTTGTTTACATCCCCTGGCGCCGGAACCGTATCGGCAATCAATCGTGGCGAGCGTCGGGCGTTTCAGTCGGTGGTGGTCGACTTGAGCGATGCGGACGGTACCGATGACGGCGAAGCGACGTATTCCTCGTTCAATGAAATAGGCGGAAGCACGCCCTCGCGCGCGCAGCTGGTGCAGCTGATGGTGGAATCCGGAATGTGGACCGCTCTTCGGGGGCGACCGTTTTCAAAGGTGCCGTCTCCCGAAAGTACACCGGCGGCGATCTTTGTTACCGCGATGGATTCCAATCCCCTCGCACCGCTTCCTGAGAATATCATTAAAGGGAACGAGAAACACATGGATGCCGGGTTGTCGGCACTGCAGGTGCTGGCTGATGGAAAGCCGGTTCATCTGTGCAAAGCGGACGGCGCGAAGCTGGGAATTGAAAACCTGCACGGGGCAACGGTTCATGAATTTTCGGGAAAACACCCGGCCGGAACCGTTGGGTTTCATATTCACCGCATCATGCCCGTCGACCGCAAACGCACTGCCTGGTATCTCGGATATCAGGATGTCATCGCACTCGGGGCATTGGTGCAGACCGGAAAACTGCACCTGGAACGCGTCGTCAGCGTGGCAGGGCCGGGGGCGAAGTCTCCGAAGCTGGTAAAAACCCGTTTGGGCGCATGTGTCGGCAAGTTGGTTGACGATCAGCGAAAAGGCAATCACGTCGAGGTTCTCTCCGGGTCGGTGTTCAACGGTCGCAGTGCCGTCGGCGCGGTTCACGGGTATATCGGGCGGTACCACAATCAGATAACGCTGCTCGAAAACGATGACAGTCGTCGTTTTCTGGGTTGGCTGGCGCCCGGTTTCAATCGCTTTTCAGTGACCCGTCTGTTCGGTGCTGCCATCACCCCCGGCAAGAAGTTTGATTTCACCACCGATCGCTTCGGCGGGCATCGAACCCCTGTGCCTTTCGGCAGCTACGACAAAGTGATGGCGTTCGACTTGCTGCCGGTATTCCTACTGCGTTCGCTGCTCAGTAAAGATTTGGAAACCGCCGAGCAGTTGGGGGCGCTGGAGCTTGATGAAGAAGACGTGGCATTGCTTACGTTTGTATGTCCCTCTAAAAATGAGTACGGCGAAGCATTGCGCGACGTGCTGACGCAGATAGAAAAGGAAGGCTAGTATGCTTAGAAAGCTTCTGGATAAACAGGGGAAGGCCTTCGAAAAGGGTGGAAAGTTCGAAAAACTGTACCCCCTTTATGAGGCGATCGATACATTTCTGTACACCCCTGGTCATACGGCGAAAAAGCCGTCGTTCGTGCGGGATGCGGTCGATTTGAAGCGACTGATGTTCACCGTTGTCATCGCGATGACGCCTGCCATTCTGTTTGGTATCTACAACGCCGGTCTTCAGGCCAATATGGCGATGAGAGAAATGGGTCTGGCGGCCATCGACAACTGGCAAACCGCAGTAATCGGAATGACCGGTCTCGGCTTTGACCCAGACAACTTTGTTGCCTGTTTCGCACATGGATTGGCGTACTACCTGCCCATTCTCATTGTCACCTTTGCGGTGGGCGGGTTCTGGGAAGTACTGTTCGCCGCAGTACGAAAACATGAGGTGAATGAAGGGTTCTTCGTGACCGGTATGTTGATTCCCATGTTGGTGCCCGCTACCATTCCGCTCTGGCAGGTCGCAATCGCAACATCGTTCGGCATTGTTATCGGTAAAGAGGTATTCGGCGGCGTGGGGTACAATATTTTAAACCCGGCACTGACCGCCCGTGCGTTTCTCTTTTTCGCCTACCCGGGGCAGATTTCAGGAAACTCAGTATGGGTGGCTGTTGACGGTTTCAGCTCCGCCACACCGCTGGCGATGGCGGCAGAAAAGGGGATGGGCGCATTGACCACGGCCGGAAGTCTGTTAGACAATCCTCTTTGGTACAATTCGTTTGTGGGATTCATTCCCGGCAGTCTTGGGGAAACGTCGGTTGTCGCGGCGCTCATCGGCGCATTTATTTTAATTGTTACCGGCGTGGCCTCCTGGCGCATTATGATTTCGGTTGTGGCAGGTGCGTTTGCAATGTCTTCATTATTCAACGTTATCGGTTCTGATACCAATCCCATGATGGCGATGCCGTTTACCTGGCACCTGGTATTGGGCGGTTTTGCGTTCGGAACGGTGTTCATGGCCACCGACCCGGTAACTGCACCGGTCTCGAACACCGCACGAGTCATTTACGGATTTCTGATTGGTGTGTTGGTGGTTCTGGTGCGCACGGTGAACCCGGCGTACCCCGAAGGAATGATGCTCTCCATTTTACTGATGAACGTATTTGCGCCGCTCATTGACTACTATGTGGTGAAAGCGCACAAAAAGAAAAGGATGGCAAGATATGTCGGCTAAACACGGAACTGGATATACCATGGGGTTCGCCGCAGCTGTCTGCCTGGTGTGTTCTGTCTTTGTGTGTCTTTCGGCGGTTGCGCTGAAGGACATGCAGGAAGAAAACAAAAAGCTCGACAAGCAGAAGAATGTTCTTAAAGCAGCGGGAATGCTTGCTGCTGATGAGGATGCTGATGCAGCGAAAATCAGCGAGTTGTATAAAAATATTCAGCCCCTCGTAATTGATGTGAAAAGCGGCGAAGTGAAAAAAGATGTGGATGCCGCGTCGATCAATATGCGAATGGCGGTTTCAGACAACAGCAAAAGCTTCAAAGCGCCCGCCAATGACGCCAAGGTGCTGCGAATTCCCAATGAAGCGGTTGTTTATCAGGTAATGGAAGGCGAGATGCCCACCATGCTGATTTTTCCGATTAGTGGAAAAGGGTTGTGGTCTACGTTGTACGGTTTCTTGGCGGTTGACGTGGATACCACCACTGTGAAAGGCGTGTCTTTTTACGAGCACGGGGAAACCCCGGGGCTGGGGGGTGAGATTGAGAATCCCAAGTGGACCGCCCTATGGAAGGATCGCAAGCTGTTTGACCAATCGTTTCAACCGGCCTTCAAGGTCGTGAAAGGAATCGCCGGGTCGCCGGCAGACGCGCCTCACGAAGTGGATGGACTCTCGGGTGCGACACTCACCTGCAAAGGGGTGACCGCACTGGTGAATTTCTGGATCGGCAAAGACGGCTTTGGTCCGTTCCTTGAGAATTTCCGGAAAGGAGGGATCTAGTCATGGCATCTAAAACCAAAGAGATTTTGCTGGATCCTTTATTTGATAACAATCCCATTGCCGCTCAGGTGTTGGGTATCTGTTCCGCTCTGGCGGTAACCACGCAGATGTCCGCGTCAATTGTGATGGCTATTGCGCTTACGGTTGTCACCGGATTTTCGGGATTGAGTGTGAGTCTGATTCGAAATTATATTCCGGCAAACATTCGAATCATTGTGCAGTTGACGATTATCGCATCGCTGGTGATTGTCACAGATCAGGTGCTCAAGGCGTTTGTCTTCGACATCAGCAAACAGTTATCGGTGTTCGTCGGATTGATTATTACCAACTGTATCGTCATGGGCCGCGCGGAAGCGTTCGCCATGCAGCGCAAACCCATTGAAAGTTTTGTGGACGGGATCGGCAACGGGTTCGGCTACAGCTTCTTTCTGGTGCTGACCGGATTCATTCGGGAACTCACCGGTTCCGGGCGAATTTTTGGTGCGCAGGTTCTGCCCCTCGCCAGTGAAGGCGGATGGTATACGCCCAATGGATTGATGGTGCTCGCTCCCGGAGCGTTCTTTGTTATCGGTTTGACGATTTGGGCGCTTCGCACCTGGAAGCCGCAGCTGAAAGAGGAGAACTAAACCATGTTTGAACACTATTTAAGTCTTTCAGTAAAAGCGATTTTCGTCGAGAACATGGCACTTGCCTTCTTTCTGGGCATGTGTTCATTTCTCGCTGTTTCCAGAAAAGTGGATACCGCTGTGGGCCTTGGAATCGCGGTAACGTTCGTTCTGGCGGTCACCATGCCGCTGAACGCCATTATTTATCGGGCGTTTCTGGCACACGGCGCCATGGCCTGGATTCATCCCGACCTGGCCAATCTCGATTTGTCGTTTCTGAACTTTCTGACATTCATCGGAACCATTGCGGCGATGGTGCAGATTGTGGAAATGACGCTCGATAAATATGTGCCGGCTTTGTACAGCGCATTAGGGGTATTTCTGCCGCTGATTGCGGTGAACTGTGCCATTCTGGGCGCATCGCTGTTTATGGTGGAGCGCAGCTACACCCCCGGCGAGAGTCTGGTGTTCGGATTCGGTTCGGGAATCGGGTGGTTGCTGGCGATTGCGGCCCTGGCAGCGATTCGGGAGCGATTGAAATTTCACAATATTCCATCCGGGTTACGCGGTTTGGGAATCACGTTTATCATTACCGGCCTGATGGCGATTGCGTTCATGGCCTTTGCCGGCATTCAACTGTAACGAGGAGAGTGTAGACTATGCTTGAAATTATTTTCGGTGTTGCCATGTTCGTTACGGTGATCCTGGTATTGGTCATCGTGCTGCTGGCCGCCAAAAAGATGATGGTGGCCCAGGGGAAAGTGAAGCTGCACATCAATGATGACGAGACTCTGGTCAAAGAGGTGAATGCAGGCGCAACATTGCTTGACACGCTCGGGCAGCAGAAAATTTTTATTCCTTCCGCGTGCGGTGGCCAGGGCACCTGCGGCGTATGTAAAATTCATGTGTTTGACGGCGGCGGCGCGCTGTTGCCCACAGAAACCGGTCATATCAACCGCAAAGAAGCGCGTGAAGGGGTTCGGTTGTCCTGTCAGGTGAAAGTCAAGCAGGACATGAAACTCGGTATTCCGGATGAGATTTTCAACGTGCGTAAATGGACGTGCAAAGTGCGTTCAAACGACAATGTTGCGACGTTCATCAAAGAACTTGTGCTTGAATTGCCCGCAGGGGAGGCGGTTCCGTTCCGGGCGGGTGGATACATTCAGATAGAAGCACCGCCCCATGTGGTGAACTACAAGGATTTTGATATTGAAGAGCAGTATCGCGGAGATTGGGACAAGTTCAATATGTGGCAGTACGTTTCAAAGGTGTCTGAGGAAACGACCCGAGCGTATTCCATGGCGAACTACCCCGAAGAACACGGCATTATCATGCTGAATGTGCGCATCGCGTCGCCCCCTCCCGGAAAGAACGATGTTCCGCCGGGTATCATGTCGTCGTTTATTTTTAACCTGAAACCCGGTGACGAAGTTGTGATTTCGGGCCCGTACGGAGAATTTTTCGCGCGTGAAACCGACAAGGAAATGTGTTTTATCGGCGGTGGTGCGGGAATGGCGCCCATGCGGTCACATATTTTCGACCAGCTGAAACGGATTCACAGCGATCGCAAAATTACCTATTGGTACGGTGCGCGAAGCCGCCGCGAATCTTTCTACGATGACGAATTTGATGAACTGCAGGCGCAGAACCCCAACTTTACATGGAATCTGGCGTTGTCTGAGCCGCTCCCCGAAGACAACTGGGAGGGCCCCGTCGGATTCATTCATCAGGTGCTGTACGAGAATTATCTGAAAGATCATGACGCGCCCGAAGAGATTGAGTACTATCTGTGCGGCCCCCCCATGATGAACGATGCAGTGACCAACATGCTGCTCGACCTGGGCGTGGAGCGCGAAAACATCATGTACGACGACTTCGGTTGAACACCACTGCGCCGCTATTTCCATGTTCAAAAAGGCTGTCGCGTAGTTGTAGAGTACATCCCCAACGTACCTGCCGTATACATCCCGCGCAGGCGAAGGTACTGCAACGTCTCTCCACCGCCGGGAAGCATCAGCAGCACCTTCAGGGTATCACCGTCCACTACCCGCTGGGGGCATAGGGGATGGCCCCAAGACTGACATAAAAAAGGCAAAATGAAAACGCATACTGAAGCAGTCCAATGCTGAAACGGGGGTATTAATGCGTTTCGTATCCGGGGAGTTGTTTGGTTAGTATTCTCACCAGAACAATGAAGAAGCCGGTGAGTAGCAGGTTGAGGGCGAGGCTTAGCATTGCGATGGTCACAATCGGCCCACCGATGCCATAGCTCAATGAAATTACGAGTACTCCGGCACCTACTTCTCCTCTGGGCCACATTCCAATGGTCAGTGCGAGACGTTCTCGCCAATGGGCTTCCTTGCGGTATGTGAGCAGTGGAAACATTTTTCCAAAATTGGCGATGATGGTGATTAACAGTACATGAAGCATGATGGTGGGCCAGTCGAGTTGCGGCTGTGCTGCGGTCACCCGACCGATGTGGTTCTTTTGGCCGGTATCTACAGCAGATTGTTCTGCATCCGGCGCTCCGGCGGCATGCAGACTGCTTTCAACTTCGGCTGACATGGCTGGGTGATCCGTATCTGGCTGCGTGGAAAGAATAAGAGGCATTGACAATCCGACAAGAACCATAAACGCGCCGGAAACAATGGTTGATACTCTTTTTTCCATTGGCGTCTCAATACCGTTGTCGTGGTGTGCATCGGTTTCATCGGTATCGGTCGTTTTTTTACGTGGGTATGCCATTGTACATCCCAATACAAATGCGGGAAGCAATACTTCAATGTGAATGGGAACAGAATCGTCGATGATTTTCGAAAGCTTGTATACGATTTCGCTGCCAACGGTGATTAACGTTGCATACATGAGTACCCAGGGCCAAGTGTACGGTATGCGGATACGATGAAGGAAGATAAACGCAACGATGAGCATCGAAGCCATAACAACCACAATGATTCCGAGTTGCCAGGCAATTCCGACCATCAGCATTTTCAGTGGAATCATCAGTAGTACGGTATCAAGGTCATCAAAAATCGCCAGAACGCGCGCTTTTCGAAACAACCAAGTTGCACCGAACCCTGCAGCGGTCAACATAGAAAACAAAACTCCGGCCGATGTGGGCGCCGCAAAACGACTGGCGAGGAGGGTTTCTTTCCAGGCGTCCAGCTGTGACCACAGATCAGCGGGAAGCAGCACAAACACGAAGTAGAGACTCACAAAAATCCAGGGTAGACTGGCGGCCGTAAAGGCAACAAGATAATCCCAGCCGTAGTCCCGCATACGGGATTTGTCCATGTCAAATTCATAGCCGACCCGCACCATGATGAACGAGAGACCAATCATTGTAAGAACGCGAATGGCATCGCCAAACGAAGCGTATGCTTGTCCGAACAGCGGAAAAAGCTGTGAGCCGACCAGTCCCAATAACAGAAGTGTAGAAAAAATAACCACTTTTCGCATTAAAAGCCTCCTTTTACAGTAAACCTTCTCAGGGCGAAATAATGCAACGTCTTACGGACCTAACATTGTTATAGTCATCATCATTAAACAGTGAATCTATTTTTAATTGATTTTTAAACAAAGGTATTCTGAGAGCTACGTGCGGATACAAGAAAGATGCTGCGTCACTTCCTCCTGATGTGTTTTGTACGTATCTCTTTTTCAACTTTGGTGTGCCAAAGCTTCTGCTTAATATGTTTCGCTTCGTTTAAGTATGCATCGGCCTTATCGTCCATTTCCAGGGCGCGATAACATTCGGCGATTTCATCATATGCGGACATGTTTTTCCTCGGCGACTGCAGATATCGCTTGAGATAGACAATCGCCTCTTCAAAAAAACCGGCTTTCTTCAACTGTCGTGCCCGAGTCAGCAATTCAGATATGCCAAATTCATTTTCAACCAACGTTCGTGAGGGAACCTCGAACACATTTTGTTCCTTCATCGTTAGAAAGGGCGTCTGTACGCGTGAAATAACGTGCTCAGAGACACTGCCCGTGATCAGGGTTTTCAAACTGCTTTGTCCGCGAGTCCCGATAATAACCAGGTCTGGTTGCTCTTTCGACACGTAATTTATGATTTCTTCATAGGGCTTTCCAGACAGATACACCTCTTTGGCGTTTAAATCGTTCATTGCAAATTGACGTAAAAATTTTTGGGCGTTTTCTGTTTCCCCCTTGGAAAAGGCGTCAAACTGTTCGGCTGCCTGTGTCCACCAATCGTAGTAGTTTTTTTCAATGACATGTACCAACTGCAGTTCGCATGAAAACGCTTTGGTAAGCGCCATGGCGTTTCGTACCACACGATGGCTGGTTTCAGACAGGTCATAGGCACAGATGATTTTCTTTATGCCGGAATGTTCGTTCTCGCCGGGATTGACAACCCAAACGGGATTCAATGCTTTTCTGACGACTTTGTCGATGGTTACGTCAATCCCATCATCTTCTCCCATATTTTCGCGGTCCAACAGAATCAGGTTTTTGTTTTCGGTGTGCGCGTGCTCAATGATACTGTTGTAGGCGGCGCCGTGCAGGATATTTGTTGTCGCCGAATTGACACCAACGGATTGCAATGAATCTTTGATTTTATTTAAGCGAAGAGATATTGCTTCCTGAAGCAGTTCCGCGTTTTCTACATAGAAGGGTGATTCAGGTACGACATGCAGCAGTTCAAAGTGGGAATCAAATGATTCGTAAAGCGACTTTATCGTGCGGAGCGCCTTCTGACTGAGTGGTTTCAAATTCACCGGCACTAAAACATCTTTTACCATTTTCATAGGTTCACCTCGCATTATTGGGATATTGGTGACACAAACCCGATGGGCTTTACAGTCAACAATGGTTGTTTGACAGCGTATAAAAGCTCCAATGCATTATATACATATTGTATACATTCAGCTAAAAGCGCAACTCACAAAGTTGGAAGTATTAAAGTTCGGGGCATAGGGCATAGGGGACCTTTCTTACTTTATTTAGTTCCCGTCCCTGAATGGGTAACCATTTGAATTCATGTTTAAATCCGGAAAATATCTGCATAAAAAAAGGGCTGTTTTCGC
>JAFGXQ010000014.1 GCA_016936575.1 Deltaproteobacteria bacterium | reverse complement strand
GGAGTCGCTATGGAACATTCAACACAAAACGAGAAACCCCTTCGGGCATATTTTGACCCCCAATCTCTGCCGATAATGCCCTACCCGAAAAAGGTGCTACGTCTCTTTGTCGACAGGGGAAGGGAGGAACCCTACAAGGTGACCATTGTTCCGACGGAAAGCAGCTACGAGCTACGAGGAACGGTTGATTCTCAGTGGACACATGATGTGGTCCTCACTATGGTTCCGCATTTCGCCAAGTATCGGATTATCGATCGTTTGAATATTTCTGATCACACACTTCTGCAACGGAGCGCATAAAACAGTTCTGTTCCATCGGGTGGAAGTGTAATTTCCACTTGGACGTCTTCGATTCTGTTGCATATGCAAAAACTTGTTTTTTTTTTGCAACACTCCATTACCTCGGCCGAGTAGCGGGCATTGAAACGCGATGAAGCAGTTGCTTCTCGCCACAACGCCGCCCGCATGTGGTTGTGGCGGGCAAATGGAGGAACGCGAAATGAAATACATGACAGGTATAATCTGGTCTGCAATGGTGCTGTCGGTAGCGGTTTTTATCATGAGTGGATGTGTGCCAGATGATTTGGACAGCGAGAAAAAAATACCGTCTGGGGGAAGCGAAGCGAGCGACTCTGCGCCGGACGATGATGAACATGATACCGACTCGGTTTCGGAGACGTCATTTGAGTTGAGGGATACTGCCGATTCCACCTTTGTCGAAACAGCCGATACGGAAATTTCGTCCGAAGAGGACACATCGATGGAGGATACATCAATCTCGCAGTCGGATGATGTCTGTGTCGGGTGCCTCATCGATGGAATCTGTTATGAAGAAGCGGCAGTGAATCCGCAGAATATCTGTGAATATTGCGTTTCAGCGCGGTCTGTTTCTGAGTGGACGGCGAACGAAGGTGCGTCGTGTGACGATGGAGAATTCTGCAATGGTGAATCCCGCTGTGCCGGGGATGGAAGGTGCGTGGCGGGGACGCCGGTGTCATGTGAATCGGCATGGACGTGTGCGCTGGCAGCGTGTGATGAAGAAAACGATATTTGCAGCTATACCGTGCAGGCAGGCGCCTGTCTGATTAACAATATTTGTTATAATGCCGGTGATGTGAACCCGATGAACAGCTGTGAAGTGTGTCGTCCGACTGAATCTCAGGAAGAATGGTCTGGTATGGACGCGGGAACCTCGTGCGGATATTGTCTGGCATGCAACGGGGACGGGGCATGCACCCAGAGTCCGACCTGCTGCGCGACTGCCGAAAGTGATATTCACAACGGTTTCTGCGCGACCGGACCGCAGATGTTTGTTGGAAACGGGTGCGGATATCAATGGGACTGGTTTCGTAGAAGTTTCGGCAGCTACGCATACGGGGTAGATGCATATATCTGCAATCAGGGGGTTTGGGAAAAAGATGGCACTCTGTCTGCAGTGTACGGTGTTGAGTGTGAGGATTGTGTTTCTCCTCTATATGAGGAACAATGGAGCACGCATAGCTGTTCAATAGAAATCGGCACTGAAGAGGTCAGCTGCAATGAGGCACTGGAGTGGAAATAATCCGGTTGGGGTTTCTTTTGTTATTCTTTGCGTTTTCGAACGTTCAGCGGTGACTCGATTTGGTTGTCGTTGACAATCATCCAGACCTCTTTGATAATTTATACAGCGGTGGAATAACACTCACAGAGAGAAGGATCCTTATGAAACACATGATATGGATGGTGTTGCTGACAATGCTCGTTTTCGTCAGCTGCAGTGACAACACAAAGACCGATAATTCGGGAACGGACGGCGATACAGATGGCGATGGGGACGGAGATGGGGATGCAGATGGTGATACCGATGGCGATGCAGATGCCGACTCCGACACGGATTCCGACGAGCTGCCGCCGGATTCCGGAATCGGTATTAATCTGAGTTTCCCCGAACGAGGCGGTACATTTGTGGATGTGGTGAAAGAAAATTATCGTTGGACCAAAGACGGTGAAGCGCTGACCGCCGCGCAGGTTGACAGCCGGGGATGGCCCACTGTGGATGCGCAATATGTTTGGGATAACCGGCCGGTTGCGGAATGGTCGGGCGAAATTGACGACCCGGATGAATATCGAATCGATGTTTCGGGCACGTATCTCTGTGCGTTCACCGGGCAGGCCGATGTGACCGGAAGCACGGGTGGTGCAGTAGAAAATCTGGTGTACGACTCGGCAAGCAATACAACTACATTCAACTTTGTCGTGGATGGTCCTCCCGGGGCGGGACATGGGTTCATAATCATTGATTTCGCAAATACAAGAAGAACGGCAACTGATACCGGAGAAAGCGGTTTCACGGATTTCAGAATGATCCGTCCCGGATATTCGTTGGACACCGACAAAGTGTTTACCGACGATTTTCTGAATGCAGTATCCGGAATTGACTTTGAAGCGATTCGATTCATGCCGTTTATAGGCGCTAACAATATTGAACAGACCTATCCAACGGTGACCGAGTGGTCTCAACGCAAATTGGCAACCGATGCCTCCCAGGGACAAATCAGTGCCATCGGCAAGTACGACAGCGCCGCCTGGGAGTATGTGATAGATCTCGGAAATATGCTGCGCAAAGACATTTGGATTTGCATTCCGAACAGCGCAACTGACGAATATGTGCGCAACCTGGCGCAGCTGCTGCTTGATAACCTGGATGACGAACTGAATATTTATCTGGAAAACTCGAATGAAGTGTGGAACAGCATTTTTCCTCAACAGGCGTGGAATGCGGCTCAGGCCGAGGAACTGGGCATTGGCGAACAGGAGAATCATGCTCGGCGGACGGTTCAACTGGCGCAGCTGTTCGGCGAAGTGATGGGGGCCGAAGTCATCAATACGCGTGTGCGCCCAATTCTGTGCAGTCACAAGCCGATGGTGAAATGGTGGGTGGTGCCCATGCTCGAATATATCCGTGACAATATCGGAGAACCTTCCGACTATCTGTACGGAATTGCCAGCCAGGCGTACTTCAGCGTGCCGATGGTGGACGGACAGAGTGTGGCAGATATTCTGGCCGCGGCGGAGGCGAATATCACTGCGCAGATTGATGAAACCGGCGGAACAGACGAATCGGGGAGAATACAGTGGATTGCCACTGCCGACGAGTGGAATCTGGCCGGCGGATATTTTATTTACGAGGGCGGCGGGCATCCCGACCTCGGCAACCTCACCAATATCGACAACGTTATCACCGCGGAGCGCGACTCGGGGATGGGTGACTTGCTTCAGTACAATTACGGCGACGCATTTTTGGATTTGGGCGGGAACCTGGCCATGCATTTTATTTTAAGCAGTGCCTATACAAGGTACGGAAGCTTCGGGCTGACAGACGACATCACCAATCCCAACCGAAATTATAAGTACGGCGCATTGCAGGAACTCGCAGCCGACAACTAGCGGTGTTTTTGTGGGGCACCCGATGCCGGCTACACACATTTTTTACTGCTGCAATGCGTTCAGGATGGTTTGTGCCAGTGTCAGGCTGACGCCTTTCACCTGTGTGAGCTGGTCGGCAGTGGATTCGCGAATCCGTTTCACGCTGCCGAAATGGCGCAGCAACGCCTGCCTCGTTTTGGGCCCCACATTGGGAATGGTATCGAGCGCGGAAACCAGCGTTTTTTTGCGTCTTGATTTTTCCTGAAATCCGTTGGCCAGTCGATGGGCTTCATCCCGCGCCATAGACAGAATGAACAACGCCGATGTCTGGGCGCGCACCGCTACCGGATTTATTCGGTTGGGCAAAAAGGCGCGGTCGGTTTCAGCGGAATCCACACCCTGACGCTCCTTGGCCAGTGCCACAACTGGTTGATCGTGCACGCCCAATTCTTCCAGAACCGCCAGCGCGATATTCAGCTGTCCTTTCCCACCGTCGATGACCAGCAGGTCGGGGGCTTCCCAGCCGCTTTCCTGTTTCACTGCGCGCGTAAACCGTCGGGTCAATACTTCGTGCATAGCCAGGTAGTCGTCGCCTCCGGTATCGGATTTTACGTTGTACACCCGTTGGGTCTTGGCGTCGATTTTTCCGTTTACCACTGCACTGATTGCGGCAACTGTGTTTGTTCCGGCAAAATGCGCGATGTCGATGCATTCGATGCGCCGTGGAAACCTGGGTAGGTGTAGGGTGTGCTGAATGGCTTGAAGTCTGGATTCCATATCTTGTTCCTGCCGGGTGCGCAGGGTGAAGACCTCAATCGCATTGGCGTGGGCCATTTTCAGTTGTTCCACCCGTTTGCCGCGTTTGGGGTGATGAATGCGCATTTTTTTTTCGCGTTTGTCACAGAGGACTTCAGTCAGCGCATCCATGTCTTCGAGCGATGCGGGAACAAGTATTTCGTCCGGGATTTCATAGGATTGTCGATACTGTTGAATGATAAAGGAAGAGAGCAGCTCTTCGTCGGGAAATTCCTGGCCTTTAAAAAAAAAGTCCCGTCGGCCCTCCAGTCGTCCCTTGACGATTTGCATAATTACGATGGTGACCCGATCTCCCTCCCGGTACAATCCGAAGATGTCTCTATCCTCGTTTGAAATTTCGGTGATTCGCTGTGGCGAAATGGTATCTTCGATTGCGGCAATTTGATCGCGGAGCGTAGCCGCGACTTCATAGGCCATGTGTTGAGCGGCCTCTTCCATCTGCTTTTGCAATTGGCGAATCAGATCTTCTTTCTTTCCGTCTAAAAACAGACGTACAAATTGAATTTGTTGATTGTATTCACTTCGATCGACCGGCAGCGTGCACGGAGCCAGGCAGCGTTTTATCTGGTGTTGAAGACAAGGGCGTACCCGATTTTTGAAATTGCTGTCCCGGCAGCTGCGTAGTTTGAAGTGGCGGTTTACCAGTTTCAGGGTCTGCCGTGCACCGGTGGCGGAGGGATACGGCCCGAAGTAAAGCGCTTTATCTTTTTTTTGAGGTCGCCGCACCAGCTCCAGTTTGGGCCATTCTGCATCCAGATTGAGCTTCAGACATAAAAAGCTTTTGTCATCCGTTAGCCGGATGTTGTATCTGGGCGTGTGTTTTTGGATGAGATTGTATTCCAGAAGGATGGCTTCCTTTTCGGTGGAAGTGATCACCGTTTCGATGGTGGACAGTTTCTGGCGAAGATTTTTTACAAAATATCTGGTATCTGATGTGGCGGCGTGAAAATATTGGCGAACTCTGGATTTCAGGTTTTTCGCCTTCCCGACATAGACGATTTTTCCCTTCAGATCTTTCATCAGGTAAACGCCGGGGGATACCGGAAGATGGTCCAGAAGTTCGGTGAGCTCTTGTTCTTTCATCGACGATAAAAAGGCGCGTTTTTTTTAAGTCCGGCCGTTGGAATGGTTGAGAAATGGACCGTTATTGCGATTCCTCGGTTTCGTTTACCATTTCTTTCAGTTCTTTACCGACCTTGAAAAACGGCAATCGTTTCGACGCCACGTGAACCGGAACACCGGTGCGGGGGTTTCGACCGCTGTACGGCTTGTATTGCCGTACGGTGAAGCTCCCGAATCCACGGATTTCAATTCCATCTCCTTCTTTCAGGGCATCGGTCATGGAGTCGAACACGCAATTCACGACTAATTCGGCTCTACTTTTGGTTACGTTCGTTTTGCTCGCAACGGCATCAATTAGCTCTGATTTTGTCATGGTACTCCTTCATGATTGTGAGATAACAAAATTACCAAAGAAAATTTATTTGGTCAACTGCAATACATCGGGCCTGTTTCTGTTCTAACATTCTGAATATAAGGGCGATTGGGGAATGTGCAAGACATCTTGTGTTTGGGTGTGAACTTTAAAGTTTTTGTAATTTTATGTGCGCATTGCGTTTTTAAGTAAAAAAGAGCGGAAAAGAACAATTGATTCCTTGCCATAGTTTAGGATACATTAATTTCTAAAATTTATAAGAAGGCCATCCTCGTAAGGAGAGTAATTATGAATGATTGGAACAATGACGATCAAGCTGGAAACGGACCAGGCGTTCCCGAAGCCCCAGAGGTAGCAACGCCATCAGCTCCGCCCCAAGCGGAAGCACCTCAGGCGGCACCGCCTCAGGTTGCACCTCCCCAGGTTCAGGCGCAGGCGCCGGCTCCCGGACCCATGGATATGGGCCCGTCCATGCCGATGGACAACTACGCCGATTTGGATGCAGATGTGAAAATCGGAAGCGGCAACAAGGGAATGCTCATCGGATTTCTGATTTTGCTGGCCCTGGGCGGCGTGATCGGATTTCTCTGGTGGCAGGACCACAATGATTACGCGAAGTGGGATGTGAAGCTTCAGGAAGCCCTGAAGATTAAAGACGATACCCAGTTCACCGCAGCGATGCGCGACATCATGCAGAATTGTAAGCGTCAAGATATTCTGGTGCAGGTTGCCTTTGAATTGGGCGAAGCCGAAGATGCCCAGGCGGTTCCACTGCTCGCCAAAGCAGTGTCTCAAGGCGAAGAACTGGGACAGGAAGCGGCACTGGCATTGGCGAAAATTAATACACCCGAAGCGAAAACCGCTGCGGACGCGATTTTCAAGCAGATGCAGGAGTCCGAAGAACTGCGGCGGGCCAAATATGCATGGGCATTGGTGGTTCTCGAAGATGATCGCGGATTCGGTCCGCTGCTGGAAGGCGTTTCAAAGCAAATCGTAAATACCAAGACGATTGCCGGGTATACACCGGATGTGATTGCGCGTATGGGTACCACCGACAAGCTGATTGAGCTTGCTTCTGACAAAGACCCGATGCTGAAAATTTACGCCGCGATGGAGCTCGGTTTCCGCGATGACAAAGATCCTGTTCCCGCGTTGCTGCAATTGCTGCAGGACGACAACAAAAAGGTCGCCGAGGCGGCGGCCATATCTTTGGGTCGTACCGCAGACGATCGCGCCGGAAAAGCGCTGCTGGCCAAGATTCAGCAGGCGCCGGATATGCTCGGGCCTATTTTGAGTTCTGTTACTCAATCCGTGGGCGCGCCTGGCCTGGAAGCCATCTATAAAAATACCGAGGCGCCTGATATTAAATATAAAATTATCGGCAAGCTGAAACAGCTGAAAGACCCGCGTGCAGCGGATTTGTTAATTTCCATTACGGAAGAGCAATTCCCAGGGTCAGACGAAAAGTCTAAGCTGGAAGCGGATGAAATTCGCAACCAGGCATTGTGGGCGTTGGAGGAGCTGGGCGATCCGCGTATTGGCGAGAAAATGTACGCCAAGACCCAATGGGAGCCGATTGATCCGGAGGCGATTCCCGATGATGCGGTTCGGTATCGCCAGGAAGATATGGCGCGTAAAATTGCCAATGGCGTGGTGACCTGGTTCGGCGAGGCGAAACCGGAAGGTGCCGCCGATTATCTGGAAAAGATATATGACGCAAATGCGCCGTTTGAAAACAGCCCGGAATGTGCGAAGCGTGTGAAAGTTGACATCGGACCGCTGATGGATTCAATGGGGCGCATCGGCGATTCGCGTTTCTGCAATATTGTGGAGCCGTTCCTTACAAAAGACGAAGGGTTTTTCTCTCAGGCCGCTTCCATGGCGCTGGGTAAACTGAAATGCCCTGGCACTGCTGCGAAATTTAAAAAAGCAATGGTAATGACTGCGACGGAACGCAAAGAAGAGAAATTCTCTACTTTGATTGAGAGTCGGGACTGGCAGATGGAAGGGCGTTTACAGGAACGGCGGAATTCCATTATTGCGAGTCGGTATCTGGGTGACCCGTCTCTGGCGGAAACTCTGATGGATATTGCGATGGATCCGGTCGACGATCCCGAGTTGCGTGCCGAAGCTTCGAATTCTTTGGCGTATGTGGCAGATGACGCCGCTATGGATATGATTCTAGAAAAAGTAAAAGATGACTCTCTTGATTCGGTTGCGCGTGCCTCGCTCATCAAAGGCCTTTGGCATAATCCGTCGAAGAACGCGGTTGAAGCGATGATGTCGCTGCTCGAAGGGGAAGGCAATGATCAGTTTGTCAAAGCCGCAGCAATTGTGGTCGGTGAAGCCGGCGAGACGGAATATGAAGAACGCCTGAACAAATTGCTCGACCATCCCGATGAGAATCGTCGTCGCGGCGCGGTCATGGCTATTTTGTTGGGTGGAAATCTCGACCGATTGGATCGCATTCTCGAAATCTTGAAAGACCAGGAATCCATGCTGGTAATTCGTGAATGGTATCAGACTCACCCCGTATATCTCTCAGAGGATATTTTTAAATCCAAACGGATTTACACGCGATTGAGAATTGCTAACGCCATAGCTGAGAAAACTCAGCGTGACGAAATAATTCTGTGGCCCTGGAAATACCTGATGGACCGTTTGGACAAGGGTTGGGATACCTCTCCCGGCGGATTGACAGCGCTTCAGGTTCGACAGCATTTGGTTGCAGATGTAAAGAATGATGCAGAAAACCGGGAATTGGCGGCTCAGATTCTTCGTGGTCTGAATGAGCGTGGGTTTCTGTTGGCATTGCAGGCCGGCGACGGCGATTATGCTGAAGTTGCACGAAGAGTGGTTCACATGATGAATCAGACTTCACAGTAAAAAACGCTCCGATAATCTTCCCTGATTTTATTCCTATAAAAAAATTCCGCGCATAGACATTATTTGTATTCCATTGTAGATTTCGATCGTACTATCTCATATAGTATGACAACCGAATTGGTCTGAGAGAAGGAGTAGCGATAATGGCGAAAACCATGTTTGGAATACCCGGGGTGAATGATAAAAGTCAAGCCGGAGGGGCAATTGCTCCTAAAGGAACATCAAGCGGTGCAGCAGGGGGGACAGGCGGTGGGGCCGGTGTAGGGCAGCAAGGGTCCAAGCAGGAGAACACTGCCACTCCGGAAAAAACACCCATGGCGAAGCCTGCTATGGCCAAACCGCAGGCGGCGGCACAGCCGAAACCCGATCCAAAACCGAGTGGTGCCAATAAAACCATGTTCGGTATGCCCGCAATGAATCTCCCTGCGCAGACCACACCTGCGGCCAAACCGGCTGCAACTGCGCAACCGCAACAAAATGTTCCTGCGGCGGCCACACCTGCACCTCAGCAAACCGCCGCGCCGGCAGCGGCGCCTGCAGAAGAAAAGAATGCAGCGTATATGGCCACGATGTTGGGTGTTCCTGCGGTCAATGACGAGATGATTCAGGCTGCGGAGAAGAAAGCTGCGGAAACGGCTCCGGCGGCGAGTCAACATGCTTCGTCGCCATCGGAACCGGCCACGGAAGCATCGTCATCGGCTCCGGTTGAAGAAGCGGCCGCACCAACCACAGCGGCGTCTACAGACACGGCACCGAAACCGGTTGAGAAAGAATCCACGCCCGTGGTTGCGACACCTTCTACTCCGGTGGTGAAGTCCGGCGAACCCTCCAAGGGATTGCTTATTGGACTCATTGCCGGGTTCCTGTTGATTGTTTTGGGCCTGTTCTATGTGGCCTTTAGTTTATTCACGAGCTAAGCGAGGTTTCCTTTGAGTATGCCAGTTCAAGTTGCCGGTGAAACGGATGTAGGTCAGAAGCGCAATCACAATGAAGATACATTTTCAATCGTTGAGAGCGAGAGCTTATTTGTTGTCTGCGACGGAATGGGTGGTCATGCTTCTGGTGAGGTGGCCAGTCAAATGGCGGTGGAAACAATAAAAACATTTTTCAATGATACTCGCGACGATCCGGAAGTCACCTGGCCCTATAAAATGGATCGGTCGAAACAGTACGAAGAAAATCGACTCACGACGGCGATTAAGTATGCGAATGTTCGAATTTTTGAGTCTGCCAAAAAAGAGCCGAAGTTTCACGGAATGGGCACAACCATTACGGCGCTTTATTTTATTGAGGACGGTGTTTATCGCGCGCACGTGGGAGACTCCCGTATCTATCGATTACGCGATGGAGAGTATGAACAGATCAGCGAAGACCATTCGTTGTTGAACGACTACATTAAAATGAAGAAGTTAACCCCTGAGGAAATTGCTTCTTTTCCGCATAAAAATGTTATCGTTCGCGCATTGGGAATGAAAGAATCTGTTAAAGTGGATGTGGTGCTGGAGAAGCCCAAGCGCGGAGATGTTTATTTGATGTGTTCAGATGGCTTGAGCGATGAGGTCACCGATGCGCGGATGGGGGAAATTCTGATGGAGCACGGGGCTGACGTTCAGTCCGCTTGTCATGCATTGATTGAAGAGGCGAATCGAAACGGGGGACATGACAATATCACCGTTGTGTTGATTCGCGTACCATAAGCCCTGTTCGCAGGAATTCATTTCATGAAACAGCCTTCCAACCGAGCAACCATTCGTTTTTTGAAGGCGTACCTCACAGCATTGTCCATTCTAGCTTCGTACGGCTGGTTTTTTTTTAAAGTACGTCTTCGTGGTGCGGATTACCGCGATGATCATATTGAATATGTACATCGTAGGGCCGCAGTTAAAATTGAAAAATCAATACTTTCATTGCAAGGGTTGTTCATTAAAGTGGGTCAGCTGTTCAGCATCATGACCAACTTTTTGCCCAGAGAGTTTCGCAAAGGTCTTGAAAATCTGCAGGATGCTGTTCCCGCCAGGCCCTATTCTCAGATTTGTTCACAGATAGAAGATGAACTGGGCGGTCCTCCGGAGCAGGTGTTTCGAACGTTTTGCGCGGAACCCATAGCGTCTGCGTCTTTGGGGCAGGTTCATGTGGCGGAAACCCTGGAAGGGGAAAAAGTGGCGGTGAAGGTGCGACATCAAAATGTGGATGTCGTGGCCAAGGCGGATTTGCGCACCATATGGCGAATTCTTCAGCTGGTGAAGCGTTTTGTACGCATTCGAGGGTTGGACAATTATTATTATGAAATTAAGGCGATGGTGCTGGAAGAACTCGATTTTGAAAAAGAGAGTGCGCATATCGAGACCATTGCATCGAATTTTGCGGGTAATGACAATGTCGTTTTTCCGAAAGTGTACAAATCCTATTCCGGAAAACAGGTGCTGACGCTGAGCTATCTGGAAGGACGCAAGATTTCAGATGTGGATAAGCTGGCTGCAGATGGTGTGGATTTGGCGACCGTCGCGAGAAATCTGCTCACAGCGTACTGTCAGATGATTTTTGTCGACGGCATTTATCACGCAGACCCGCATCCCGGAAACATTTTAGTTCAGAGCGACGGAAAAATTGTGTTGCTCGATTTCGGCGCGGTGGGACATCTGAGCAGCGATATGCGTTCGGGTCTGGGCGCGTTGATGGAATCGATCATCAAAGGTGATGAAGAACAGCTGCTTCGTTCGTTGAAAACCATGGGATTTTTACGCATCGGTACCGATCAAAGCGACGCAGCGACCAAGGTCATTGAACATTTTCATCGAAAGTTTCAGGAAGAAATCAAAGTTACGGATTTTTCTTTTTCGTCCATTCAGATTGATACGAGTAAGGGCTTTGAGCACTTAAGTGATTTGCGACAGATGAACGTGGGCATACGTGAATTGAGTACCGCGTTTCACATGCCGCGCGAATGGGTGCTGCTCGAGCGAACCGCATTGCAACTGACCGGAATCTGCAGTCAGGTTGACCCTGCGCTTTCACCGGCATCGATTATTCGCCCCTATCTAGAGGAATTTGTACTTGGGACGGACACGGATTGGTCACAGATGCTTTTTGATTTGACCAAAGAGAAGGTTTTGTCGTTCTTATCGCTTCCCAAGCTGATAGATAAATATGTGCATCAGGTACTGCAGGGAAAGGTGTCCTTTCGCATAGAGAATCTCCAGCAGGCCGGCAATCTTGTGTACCTCGGATTACAGCAAGTGTCTTTTGCGTTGTTGACATGCGCCGGAGTAGCCACAAGTTTATTTTATGAATACCGGGAGATGCCGCGTCATGTGGAGGTTTCTCGCGCTGCGGCCGGCGTGTTTATGACGTTTTTTTTGGTATCGATGCTCCGTTCCCGTAGATATAAAAAATAAATTTAACATGGTCTTTCCTCTTTAAAGATTTGTCGCGAATGCATTATTGAAATTCGAAATGTATTTACCTCGTTCTTCGAAACTGCAATAATGATTTTGGAAAATCGAAATAATATTTGGCGAAGTCGACAGTCTTCAGTTTGGTGATACGTTTGTTCAGTTAGAAAAATAAATGTTCAGTACAGCGTGAAGTTTCGATTTTCATTATAATTGCATAACTTAGCGGTTATTTTTTGATTGAGATGTAGTTTTGAAAGCAATTTTTTCAGTGGGCTATTTTGCACGAAGAGAAGGACGTTATGACGAAAGACATCAATCGGGAAAATCTGGACAAGTCATTTGAGGCAGCAAAAAAATCTTTGGCCAAAGCTTGGGACAGTGAGGACGCGTGGGATCATTTGGAGGAATTTGCCGAAACCGACGGCTATGATGAATTGGTGGCGGAAGTGTATACCAGCGCATTGGAGTCGAGTTTGCCGTCTGAGGTATTCGAGATGGTGGCTCAGCGTGCGGTGAGTTTTTATGACGAATGGTTTGGAGATACACCAAAGCAATCAAAACAACTGCTTTCCCGCATTATCGAAATCGATGCGAACGCGGGCTGGGCGTTTAATCGTTTGACAGAATTGCTTTCTTCGGTGGGGGATTGGGATACCCTGTTTGATACATACGATAAGGCTTTGGAACGAAATGTGAAACCAGAGCGAAAAATACAGCTACTTGAGGAAGCCGCAAATATTGCGAGGGATATGGCCGATCTTCCCGATAAAGCCCTGAACTATCTATTATCTTTACAACGTCTCGACAAAGGAAACAAAACTCGGTTGAAAAGTATTGAGCGAATGCTTGAGAAGCGGGAGCGATGGGAAGAACTGATTGAACTGTGGCAGCAGCAGCTTGATATTATGACCCCGGATGCCGCACTGGCGACTCGGTTGGAAATTGCTCGATGCTACATTGATAAACTGATCAGTTTTGAAAAAGCCCTTGAAATCATAGAGGCCATTTTAAAAGAGCATGCCGGAAATGTTGAGGCGTGTGCACTTGGTGAATCGATACTGACGAATGATGCGGTTTCAATCGACATTCGGTTGAGAGCACTGGAGCTGGTATTGATGAATTATCAAGCGTCTGATCAGCCTGAAGCGGTGGTCCGCGTGATTGAGGCAGCCCTTGAGTTTGTGGAATCGGAACAGAAAGTCGCACTGTATCGCAAGGCGGGAGCCACGCTGAGTATTCTGGGGAAAGACGAGGAGGCGATGGCCAGTTATGGTGCGTTGCTCGTGCTTGACCCAACAGATGGAGATGCGATCAAGCAATTGCGATTACTGTCCGTTCGTTCGAAACGGTTTGATCTGCGCGCGGATGCACTGATTCGTGCAGCGGACGCAACGAATGACGATGTATTGAAGGTGTCGCATCTAACAGATGCTGCAGAACTTTACGTGCGGCATCTTGGAAATGCGACCGAGGCCATTGAGATTTATGCGGGCCTGCTCACCATTGAGAACATCGAGCCTGGCGTTGCGCTGAAAATCGCGCACAATCTGAATGAGCTGCTTTCTGCGCAAGATAGAGACAGTGAGCGATTGGCGGTATTAGAGAAAATTGCGTCGCTTGAGTCTACATCGATGGTTCGTCGAACCGTGTACCAGGAAGCGGCGCGATTGGCGGAACAATTGTCGCTGACTGAAAGAGCGTTGGCTTTCTGGAACGCTGTTTTAAACGAGAATGACAACGATTCAGAGGCCTTGGGCGCATCAATCAATTTAATGCATCAGACCGAACAATGGGATGAAGCCATTCAGTACTTGACCCGACGTGCGGAAGCAGCGGTTTTAAAAGAACAGCGCAGGAATGATCTGGTGCAAATTGCCGCGATTCAATTGAATTATCAAGAGAATATCGCCGCCGCCATTAAGACATGGAAATTGATATTTGATGAGTTCGGTCCGCGTCACGATTGTGTGGCTCAACTCGATACACTTTTAAGTCAGGAAGGTCGATTTGATGAGCTGGCAGATTTGTTGCAGCAGGCGTCGGGAAAGAATTTTAACGATATGCAGCAGTTGTTGCTTCGTTTGGGAGATGTATGCCGGATAGAACTGAATCAACCGTTGCGCGCGCTTGAGTACTATCAGAATGTTCTGGCGCTCAATATTCATCATGAGGGGGCTGTTGAAGCGGTTGCAACATTGTTGAATGAAGAGAGTTGTCGTAACAGCGCGGTTCGAGTGATCGAACGAATTTATATGGAAACGCGCAACTGGAATGCGTTGCTTCGTTTGACTGAATTCCGTTTGGCGGCAGCCGATCGTGTAATGGAGAAGGTCGACATTTTAGAAGAAGCAGCGGTTATTTACGAGCAGGAGTTGGAAGATTTGGAAAGTGCCTTCCAGATGTTGTGCAATTTGATACCGATGAGCCCGGCGAATTCAGCGGCGATTGAAAAGTTGGTTCGACTGGCGGAGGTGACCGAATTCTGGGAGCAGGCACTGGCCGCGTTGACTACCGCAACCAATAATTCGCCTGCAGGGTCGTTGCAGCAGGTGCAATTGCTTACCAATATCGCCAAAATTCAGGAAGTGTATCTTGAAGATGCGGCGGCGGCGTTGCAGACCTATCTAGCTATTCAGGAAGCGGCTGGGCAAAGTACAGAAGTATCTGAAACAATAATCAGATTGTCGGCGAAGACCTATGATTGGAAGAACGGCGCTGAGGCGGTGATGAATCGGGTGGAACAAACCGGAAAATTTTCTCCGGACAATTTAAAAGTGCTTGAAACCGCCGCTGACGCGAATGATGCATGGCTGGAATTGGCTACCGCGTTCGAGGAAGCGATTCGTGTTCATAATGCGCTCATTCCGACGATGGTACGCGATATGAATATGCTGTTGTCGGTATGGTACCAGGAGCAATGCGAGAATGTGGACAAAGCAAAAGAGGCTGTCAAACGTGCAGTTGACGCGACACCGGATTATTTGCCGGCTCGGCGACGATTGGCGGTGTTTCAGCGAGAGACTCCTACCCGTGCGCTTCTGGAGAATCTGCGCGCAATTTATAAATTGAGTGAAGATGATCTGGATCCGCTGATGGAGGCTTCGACCACTGCGGTTTCAGTGCTTGAGGAGTACGAAGAAAGCCGCACATTTGTAGTCGGATTATACGAAGAGGCAACCAAACAGTGGCGGCTGGGAACCATTTTAAAAGGAAAGCATACGGCTGAAGAATGTGCCCTCCACGCAGTTACGCAAATTGCGCAGCTGGATTTGGAAAACGGCCTGAAGGAACGTGCTTCTCATTTTTTAATGGATGGTGCGAAGTTGCCTTTCGACGACAGCCGCTCACGGTTTTTACGCCGAAAAGCCGCGATGATTTTTACCGAAATCGGTATGAATGCGGTTGCGATTGATGTGTACAATCAAGTGTTGGCGAGGAATCCTGAAGACATGGAGACCATGTTGGAACTGGACGCACTCCTTGAACGAGAGCAGCGAATTCTTGAATTGTTGGCATTGCGGCAGAAGCGATTGGCGTTGACTGATGACCTGGATACACAGATTTCACTGCGTCTTGATATTTCTTCTTTAGGCGGCTTGCTCGAGGGTAGCGATTCCCGACTTGCGCTGTTGAAAGAAAACCTGCAACAGTTTCCCGGGGAACCGAAAACAGTCGCTGCGATTGAGAGTCTTTTAGAGAAGCGGGGAATGCACAAGGAATTGGTCGATCTGTTTTGGAACCAGTCCCAGATATTACTCGAGAACGGCAGACCGCAAGAGGCGGCCGGACTGATGGAAGTCGCTGCTCGGGTTTCTCAACATAAATTGAATGATGTGGAGTTTGCAATTGCGGCATATCGAAAAGTTGTGGACCTGAAAAATACAACTCAGGCGCTGGATGCGCTTGCAAAATTGTATGCAAAGAAGGGCGATTTGGCGGAATCTGTATTATGGCTGAAGACTCGTTTGGAGCAGGCTGAGCCGGAAGAACGGGTTTCAACGATGATTCGATTGGCGCGAACACAATTGAAAATCGGTAGGTTGGACGAAGCGGTTTCGGTATTGGAGAATGCGTTTGAACTGGCGCCGCAAAATGCGGAAGTTCGCAAACTGCTGCTGGAAAGATATAGGGAGCAGAATGAGTTCGCAAAATTGGCTGATGCGTTGGAGCGGTCTATTTTTCACATGCATGATTCGAAAACCATTTTGGCCTACGCCAGGGAGGCTGCCCATGTGATTTTCGATGAGTTGCAGCAACCCAAGAAAGCGGTTTCTGTTTTACAGAAAATTGTTGAATTGGCGCCGGATTCCAAAGATGAGCAAAGCATGTTGGCGGAAGCGTTGTTGGATGCGGAGCAGTACGATGAAGCGAAGGTGATGTTGGAGGAAATACTGGAAGGATTCGGACGCCGAAGATCACCGGCGCGGGCGGCGATTCATGCGAAATTGGCCAGCGTAATCAGTGCTCAGGGTGACGTGGAGGAAGCGATTTCCCATTTGGAACAAGCCACGCGTATGGATAGCCACAATGTGCGAATTGCTAAAGAATTGGCCGAACTGGCAAGGCAGAAAGGTGACTTTGAACTGGCGGATCGCACGTATCGTTCGTTGCTGATGACCGTTCGGCGGGAGCAGGCGGATACCGAAGAATTCATTATCGGACCAGCGGAAATTCTGATGGAACTGAGTTTTATCGCCGCAGAAAAGGAACAGACCGACAAACAGCTTGAACTGGAGGAATCAGCGCTGGAAGCGTTGCGCGCAAACGACGCACAGGCCGCTGCGATGGAGAAACGGCTGATCGAGAAAGAGGCGCATGACTTGTTGGTTCGTGTGCTGGAGACGCGACTCGGATATTTGAAGAAAAACGTGATTCGCGCTCGTGTACAGAGCAAGCTCGCAGACATTTTTGAGAAGTATATGGATGAGAAAGAAAAAGCGTTCGAAATTCGGCTGGACGCGGTAAAGGGAGATTCAAGCTCTCCACAGAATCACGATGGCGCGATTCGGCTGGCCGAGGACCTGGGCCGTTCCGACGAATATATTCAGGTGGTCGAACAGCTGTTGTCGAAAACCCGTCGGGACGTGGATGCGTTGACCAGATGTGAATTGTTATTACGTCTCGTCGCAGCGCGTCTTGAACAGGGAAATAGACTGGATGAAGCAATTGAATTATTTGAGCAGGCCAAAGCTCTGGAGGTTCGCGAGGTTGACGTGATACGGATGGGGGCACGTCTCGCAGATGCGAAAGGCGATAAGGAACTGCAGGTACAGCTACTGACCGAATTAAGTAAAATGGGTGAAAGTGAGGATGGAACTGAAACCCAGGTGGATGCATTATTCCGGTTGGCGGAAATCCATCTCAGTTCGGAGGAAACCTTTGATGAAGGCATAGAACAATTGAATGCCGCGTTTGATGAGTCCGGAAATTGTGACCGCGCCGGGCGTATTCTTCGTAGAATTTCGAAAAAGAACCGTGGGAACGAGTCGTTGCTGCAAGTATTCGAACGGGTCTCCAGAAAATCGGAGGATCGGTATCTGGCATTGGAGTATTTTGAATTGCTTGCAGAGTTTGCGACAACCACTCCGGCTCAAATGCAGGAGGGCGCGAAATTGGCGATGGAACTTAATGAAGGTGATCGCGCCGAAAAGCTGATGGAGCGGATTATCGAAAGCGCGGAGGAACATCCGGAATTTGGTGAGTCCATCACCTGGGCAATGCTTGGATTGGGCCAAAAGCGACTGGCGCAGGATGATCTGGCCGGTGCGGTAAAATGGTTTATGGACGCGACCGGATTGACCGAGGATGAAAATGTATTCGCGTTTGGTATTGAAATCGCTGAGGCGATTTTACGGGAAGGCGACGATTATATTCTGGCATCAAAGGTATACGAAAAATTGCTCGATGTTAAACCGGGTGCGCAGGAAGCATGGGGGCCGCTGACAGATATTTATCTGAAGCTTGGAAATATCGAAGGATTTGAGTGCCTGGTGGAAGAAACGATGTATTCCATGGAAAGCCCTGAGGAACGTAATTTACTCCGGCAGAAGTGGGCCAAATTGCTATTAAACGAAGAAGGTCGGGAGGCCGATGCCGTAGATGTATTGAAAAATATTTTACTCGATGAACCCGGTCATACCGATGCATTGGCAATGCTGGCGGCATACTATACGGACGCCGGCAGAGAAGAGGAACTGCTAGAACTTCTTCAGGACCGATTTGCTTCAGCTGTGGAACGAAATGCAGAAAATGAGGTAAAGGGGTTGGCATTGGAGCTGGGTAAACAGTTGGCGGAAACATCTGAGCAGCAGGTGCTTTATCGGCAGGCATTGGAAATAGCGCGCGATGACAAGGATTTGCTGTTGGCACTCATTGATACTTTGGAACCGCAGGAGGATGCGCGGGAGCGAATTGAATTATTAGAGAGAACATTGACGAGTGAAACCGGTGATGCCGCGGCGGCATTGACTTTAAAAGTGGCAGCGGCGTATCGCGACATGGAAGACCACGGAGGCGCAACCAGAACTCTGAAAATCGGATTCGCGAGATCTCCGGAAAGCGAGGAAATTAAGAGTGCGCTTGAACAGGATTTTCGCGCACGCGCTGACTATGACGGTTTGGTTGAGTTGTTGAAAACGAATGCGGCGGGTATTGAAGATATTCGAATGCGTGTGATGGCGTTTGGTGAGATTGCAGATTTGTATCGCGATGAAATCAACGATGTTACGGGCGAAGTGGAAGCACTTCTTCAAATGGCCGATACATTGGGCGAGAATGTTGATTACATTATTCGATTGATAGATGCATTCAGACGTTCTGGTAAATATGAGGAGGCATTGCAGAAAGCGGCAGCCGCACTTGAAGTGGTTGGCGATGAAGAAAAAAAATACGAGTTGCTGGTATTGCGGGCTAAAATGCTGAAGTCCAGAGGAGATTTGCAGGGGGCGTTGGCGGATTTGGAGGTTGCGGTGAGCATCAACGCGGAAGCTTCTGATGTATATGAGGCCGCATTGATAGAACAGAGAAATCATGCTGCCGCAGATCAGAATATCGATGTCGAGCAAGACAGTGTTTTCAAATTAACCAATTTATACGTGGAACAAGGACGGACTGAAGAACTGCATGAGCTACTGCAAAGCTGGCTTGAAGTACACACTGAAGATATAGACGCATGGAGCCAGTTGTTGCAGTTGGAACTTGCCGCTGAAAATTATTCGGGAGTGATTGAGGCATGTAAAAAGCTGACCGTTTTAACGGAAGGGGAAGAACAGCTCGAAATCGGATCGGTGCTAACGAAGGCATGTCTTGAAATTGGAGAATATGAGATCGCGCGTCGTGGCCTGGAATACATTTATAAAGAAAATATTGACGGAATACGCGTTCGCGACGATTTAAAAATGGTCTATGAAAAAATAGGCGCCCACCATGAATTGGCAACGTTCCTGGCCCATGATGCAAAGGCAACGGAGGATGAAGCGGAAAGAGCCGAGTTGTTCCGAAAGGCCGGTGAGGCATATTTGCAGGCCGGCGACCCAGATACCGCATTATTGGCATTGAATGAATCGTTGGCGTTGGAACCCGATAATGTGGAGTCAGCATTGGTTGTGATTGATATTGAAATTGAGCAGGGTGACCTGGATGGCGCGGAAGCGCATGTGGATGGGGCTTTGGAGGCTTCGGGAAGGCGACGTTCTCCCCAGCATGCTGCCCTTCAATTAAAAAAGGCAGTTATCGCAGAGAAGCGAGGGGATCGGATGGAACAGCTCGCGTGGTTGGAACAGGCGGCCGGTAGTGCCAGAACTGACGGGGAAATTGCCTCCATGTTGGCGGATCTGGCAGAAGAGCTTGAAGAGTGGGAAATCGCGTTGAAGGCGTTGCGCAACATTTCTTTAATGAAAAGCGACTGTCCCATATCGAAGGGGGAGTCATTTTTCAGGCAGGGACGTATCTCCTATCGGTTGGGTGACGAAAAACGGGCAATTCTATATGTGAAGAAAGCGATTCAAGAAGACAAAGACCACGCAGAGGCGCAAGCGTTTCTCGAACAGATTTCGTAATTGCTTTTTGTGAGGGCAGTGCCATCACATCATCTTGTAGTTGTCAACACAGGTTGCCTGTCTTTGCAGGCATTATAACTCTTTAAAGGTATTGTCGTTCTTTTCTGTCATGACGGATAAGGCAGAGTATCAGATGTGCGACCGTCATTCCGAAAAAGAGGAATGACGGCGTCGAAAAGGGTGGCATAGAAGTGAAGCTGAATAGCTAAGGCGGGGCGGTACGATAGATACCTCGGACAAGAATTAATGAACGGTTATTCTTCAACGATGCAGCAGATCGAGGTTCCACCGCAGGTCAAATCTTCATACACCGTCGCTTCGTTGGTTTCACACCAGGTTGCTGAATGGCACTCATATGTGCAGGTGATTTCGTCGGAATCGGCGTTCTCCGTATCTGTGTCATCGGAAGCATCGGTATCTTCGGGGACTTCACAGCACACCATCTCGGCTTCTGCGCATGTCAGGTCCTCGTAAATAATGCCATCGTTGTTGCTACACCAATTTTCCGAACGACACTCGTACTCACAGGTGGGGACAACGTCGGTGTCGTCGGTATCTTCAACAACATCGGTATCGTCGGTGTCTTCAACGATATCAGTGTCGTCGGGAATGACTTCACAGCAAACCTGAGTTTCTTCTCCACAAGTGAGGTCGTCGTATACGATACCGTCATTGTTGGTGCACCAACTCGCAGAGCGGCATTCATAAATACATGTATACGCGTCGGTATCGGCGTCCGTATCTGAATCGGTATCGGTATCGGTATCGGTATCAGCGTCAGTATCCGTGTCGGCGTCAGTATCCGTGTCGGCGTCAGTATCCGTGTCGGCGTCAGTATCCGTGTCGGCGTCAGTGTCGGCGTCGGTATCCGTGTCAGTATCCGTGTCGGTATCCGAATCGGTGTCAGAGTCGGTATCGGTATCCGAATCGGTGTCTGAATCGGTGTCGGCATCGGTATCGGCATCGGTATCCGTGTCTGAGTCGGTGTCGGCATCGGTGTCGGCGTCGGCATCGGTGTCGGCGTCTGTGGTGGTCACGTCGTCGTCATTTTGATCCACGTCATCATCACCTGGGTCACTCGAAGAGCATGAAGCCACTGTCAGCAAGAGAAAAATTAGCGAAATTAAAAATGTTCCTTTCATTGGAAAACCTCCTTCGTTTTCATCAAAAATTGGTTGCCGTGGCAAAGAGCACGAGTCGTGCCATCGCGTTTCATCGCAATAGAATTTATTTATGGCGCAGAAAATAAGGGGGTTTCAGTGAAATAGAAATTTCTACGCGGTTTTTTCTCGACGGGTTTGACGAAGTTTCGGCAATATTGTCGGTTGGCGGCAAAGGATTCGACATTTTAGTCGAGTGGGATTCTCGAATTGGAATGCGCAAAAAAAATAATTCCGTATTATCGCTCAAATGAAATCATACTGGTTATGGTATGTGTTATGCATTACATTTATACAAGTGGCCATGTATGGGTTTGCGCATGCATGGGAAAGGATTGAGGTCAGATGAAATTCTGGTTGACATATTTTGGCGCGTTGGGAGGCATAATATTGCTTTTTCCACTGCAGGCTGGTGCCCAAGACACCCATTCCGCTTTTCGGAGCTACGGTGCAGAGAGTTCTTTCGATGAGGGGCAGGTCGATGTGTCGAATGTGATAGGCGATGATACCTCACCTCGGGCTGAAGAAAAGCAAACACAACAAGAAACAACCCCAAAGGCGCCCAACAGCGATAAAAGTGCCAAGTCTGATACGCAAAAAAAGGCAGATAATGCTGCGCCTAAAAGCGAGCCGTCCGCAACGTTTGTAGATAAAAACGGAGATGGTATCAACGACGGGAAGGAGTATCGATTTCGGAAACGGGAAAAAGCCGGTGATAGAAAGGATCGAAAGCGACTTCTGCGGAAAAACCGGCAGCCCCGGGGCGGTCGCGGTCAGTAGCGGTTGCCGCTCATTTCTTGTTAATAACCATCTAACTGCGCTGTCGGGTGAATAACTGGATGACTACACGTGTTTTTAAATTGCAAATCATAATTGTTTCTCTTTTTCTTGCCGCTCCCGGGGTGAGAGCGGAATTTTTCGCGGCCGGAGAACTGGAAACCAATTTTATCAGTAACACCTATCTTGATGATTCGAAGGAATGGGACCTGATGGTACGACCACTTGGGACAGTCGAATGCGAGTTGCCGGCAGAAATGGCAGTTGGGTATGTGGGAGCCGCAGAACTGTATGTGCGTCATACGCAGTTGTTGTTCCACGAACACGAGCTATATTGGTTGTTGAACCCTTATTTCGGAGCTGAAGAGCAACACAACTGGCTGCTGGGGGTACAGATACAGGCCCAAAAAAGTACAGATAACTTTCGAATGGTTAATCTGATTTCACCGTTGCTTGAGCTGTCACTGTCGATGGAACCGTTGTATTGGTGGTATATTGAAATCGGGGCCACCGAAGAGTATCGATGGTACCCCAATGATTCTGCCTCGGATTCATTCGATACCTGGGGTCTACTATCCACAACACTGTCGTCGCCATCTCGAACATCTCTCACACTTCGTTTTGCGCTTGGATACAGGTACTATATTCATCCGGTGTATCTGGTTGAAGAACCAACCGATCAGCAACTGAAAACGGGGGCTCGAATCGCGCAAGGTATTACTGAGAATACAGGTTTATGGGTGGACTATGAATACCAATATGCATTCGATGAAAATAATATTGTGCTTCAGCAAGTGGACAACGTTGAGTTGAATGTTGTCGGCGAATCGTTTCTGTATTCCGGGCATCAAGTGAAAGGCGGAATGAAGCATGTGACCCCCGGTTTCGGTGAGTTGTCACTTGAGCTGGGATATCAGAATCGCACGTATGCGGGGATTGATGTGCTGGATATAGACGGATTATATACCGGTGAAACCCGTGTGGATGATCGCGTCTGGGGGCGTGTGGGCGCCCGGTTTGAAAAAGAGGCAGATTCGGTATCATCCCTGTTGCTCGCAATGGATATTTCTTATCGATATATGCGGCAACTGTCGAATGATGCATGGCTGGATACCGACCAGCATTGGGTCACCCTGCGATTCTCTATAGAGCATTGATTGAACGCGGCAACCAAGTAGTGGCATATTGATATGATACGCTACTGCGCGTCGCAGCAAATCTGATTTCCTGCACAGGTCTGTTCGTAGTAGATGACAGCTTCCGTGGTTGTACACCAACTGGCCGAATGGCACTCGTATTCGCAGGTGTATTCAATTCCCTCTGAATCGTGACCGGTGTCGCTGTCATCGCCGGATGAATCGGAGTCGAGTTCTGCGTCGGGTAGCTCGCAGCAGATCATTTCTTCTTCGTCACATATCATTGAAGCATGAGTGATCGCATCATTGTTGGTGCACCAGGTTTCAGCGCGACAGAGGAAAGCGCAGGTTCCATTTGAACCGCCACTACTGTCCGAATCCCCCTCCGGAACGGTGT
>JAFGXQ010000208.1 GCA_016936575.1 Deltaproteobacteria bacterium | reverse complement strand
TGAAAATAGCGGCGCCGCTGATAGTGTCGTATGCCTGCGATACGATCATGATGTTTACCGATCGGTTGTTTCTGTCGAAGCTGAGCGGTGCCCATATGAGCGCCGCCATGTCAGGAGGGCTGACCGCGTTCATGCTTTCCACCTTTTTCGTGGGGCTTATCGGGTACACAACCGCGATGGTGGCCCAGCGACTGGGGGCAGAAAAGAAAGAGCGATGCGCGGTAATCACCACACAGGGGTTGATTATCGCATTCGCGGCCTATCCCGTTCTGCTGGCATTGATACCGCTTGGGAAAATAATATTTGCAGAGTCCGGCATCGATGCCTCGCAACTGGACTTGCAGGTGGGTTATTTTCGCATTTTAATGTACGGGTCATTGATACCGCTGATTCGCAGCAGTCTTGGCAATTTCTTTAGTGGCATCGGGCGAACCCGGTTGGTGATGCTGGCTGCGGTCATCAGTATGGTTACCAATGTGGGGCTGAATTACATGCTGATTTTCGGAAAATTCGGTATGCCGGCGCTGGGCATCAGGGGCGCCGCGATCGGTACAATTGCTGCGGGTTTTGTCGGTATTGTAGTGTTATTTCTGGCGTATCTTCGAAAGTCGAATCGCGAAGAGTTCGGTGTATCCTCCAGTTTTATATTCGACAAACCGCTGATGAAGGAACTGTGGCGTCTGGGCATGCCGTCCGGTGCGGAACTGTTTTTGAATTTGTTGGCGTTTACCGCGATGATCACGATTTTTCACGGGCAGGGCATTGTGGTTGCATCATCGGTAACGATTACGTTCAATTGGGATATGGTCGCGTTTATTCCGTTGCTCGGCATCAACGTGGGAGTCACCACACTGGTGGGGCAATATGTGGGGAAAAAAGATTTGGCGACCGCGAACAATGCGATGAAATCCGGCTTGCTGCTGGCATGCAGCTATGTCATCGGTTTGATGATTTTGTTTGTGGTTTCTCCAGGGCCGCTGGTGGAGTTGTTCAAACCGGAGCAGCATTCTGCCTACTGGGCGCAGATTTATCCATTGGCCGTGGCAATGGTGGAATTAATCAGCGTGTATCTGTTGGCCGACGCCGTAACGATTGTGTTCAGCGGCGCGTTGCGCGGAGCGGGCGACACTTTCTGGACCATGGTGCTGTCCGTTGCCATTCATTGGGGGCTCGCAATACTGACATTGCTCTGTTTCTATGTATTCAATCAGAACGCCTACACCACCTGGGTCGCCGTCATCTGCGTATTCTGCGTACTGGCTTCCGCGTATATGCTTCGGTACTACAAAGGAAACTGGCAGGAAAAGGCGCTCGCGCTGGAGGCGTGAGCCCGGCGCCTTGAGCCGCTTCAGGGGGATAGGGGATGTTGGCGGGTACGTAAAGTTAAAAAGGTAAACGCAGCGATGAGTGATTAGTGGACGGCAGAATACTTTCGAGCGATGCATCGTTTAATAGACAATTTTTAAAGACGCTCGTGCCCGCCAGGACAGAATATGTGGCGTCGGTAAATGGCTCATTTCCCTCGCATTACAAGCAATTGAGCTACTTTTTTCTTTTGCGGTACTGATAAAAGAACGCGTTTCTACATTGTGAAATATTCATTACTGTAATGCATTTTTAAGGAGTCCATTCATGAATACGGTTATCCGACTTTTATTGTTATGTTTACTGCCGGTACTTTTGTCATGTAACGCAACCGAAGCCACACCAATCGGCAGTGATTCTGACAGCGATACCGATACCGACAGCGATTCTGACACGGACTCAGATACGGACACGGATACAGATACGGACACGGATACAGACACGGACACAGACACGGACACGGATGCAGACACGGATACAGATGCGGATACGGACAGCGACGCAGATAGCGATTCTGACAGCGATACAGACACGGACACGGATACAGACACGGATACAGATGCGGATACGGACAGCGACGCAGATAGCGATTCTGACAGCGATACAGACACCGATACAGATTCAGACACGGATACAGATACCGACACGGATACGGACACGGATACAGATACCGATACAGATACCGACACCGATACGGACACGGATACCGACACGGATACGGACACGGATACCGACACAGATACCGATACAGATACCGACACAGATACAGATACCGACACCGATACGGACACGGATACAGATACCGATACAGATACCGACACAGATACGGACACAGATACCGATACAGATACCGACACCGATACCGATACAGATACGGACACAGATACGGACACAGATACAGATACAGACACAGATACAGATACAGATACAGACACAGATACAGATACAGACACGGATACAGATACAGACACAGATACAGACACGGATGCAGACACGGATTCTGACTCTGATTCTGATGAATGTCAGTTTGAATGCACATGGGATCAATGGAACTGTGAGGGACCGGTAGCAGACGGTGCGCTGGGAGGTGTAGTGGTTTCAGAAACACCGTGTGCCGGTGACATTACTACCGGCTATAAAACGGTGTGCTGTGATACAACCGGGAGTTCGGATGCGGATACGGATACGGACACGGATACAGATACCGATACGGATACAGACACTGATACAGATACGGACACAGATACGGATACAGACACTGACACGGATACAGATACTGACACGGATACAGATACCGATACTGATACAGATACAGATGCAGATACAGATACTGACACAGATACCGATACAGACACAGATGCAGACACAGACACAGACACTGACTCGGACACGGATACAGATGCCGATGAACCGTATTTTATTGCCGGAGACTGGAGCGGGGATGGATGGAGTAATGTGGGTCCGACATCCGGCGGAACGATTACCGAAATCACCGCCGATCACATTTTCGGCACCGGACCCTTGTGTGTAGCCGGCACCACCATCGCCGACTACAGTTCATTGGGATTAGTGGGAATGAATATCGACCAGGATGACGATGGAGACGATACCGCATACACGTGGTATGCTGATGGAAATTTCAGTGGAGTCTATGTTGATATTGATGATCGCGCGGGCAGTACCATTCGAATGGAATTGGTGGATGAAAACGGAGATGTTTACTGTACCCAGCTTCAAGATGGTGCCCAGAGCATTTCGTGGAATGAATTCGCAACCGAATGCTGGGGAACCTCCGGCGTTGTATTCGACCACAGCATCGGCATTGATGCCGTGCAGATTTACGCGGCTGGTAACAACACCACAACGGACACTTTCGATTATTGTGTCAACGATCTCTACCCCATTGCAGGCAGCCCGGATACCGATACCGACACTGATGCCGATACCGACGCGGATTCTGACGCTGACTCCGACTCCGATACCGACTGGGAGAGCTGTTCCGAAGCGGACCGAACCATTTGCAGCAATAGTGTCGGAACTCATTGCGGTTATACGTATGAATTTTGGTCCGATCAGGCCGGCGATTGCATGACGCTCAAAGAGGGCGGAAATTTTTATATGGCCTGGAGCGGTTCCGGCAGCAACGTATTGGCGCGAAAAGGAGTGCGACCGGGTACCGGAAATGAAGTACTGAAGTACGATGCTGTGTACAGCGCTAACGGAACTTCATATCTGGCAGTGTACGGCTGGATGCGAAATGTGCCGGTGGCGTCCCCATATGATTTGGTTGAATATTACATTGTTGAATCCTGGGTGAATTACAACCCGTCCTCCGGTTCCGAATTCATGGGGACATTTCAAACGTCAGACGGCGCCACCTATACCCTCGCGCGCAGTACGCGCTACGATATGCCCTCAATCGACGGAAACCGAACGTTTCGTCAGTACTGGAGTGTTCGAAACTCACAGCGCACCAGCGGAACCATTAACGTGGCGGAACACTTTCAGGCCTGGGAAAATGCCGGAATGCCTCTTGGCAATTTGTACGAAGTATCTTTTGTGGTAGAAGGGTACCACAGCACCGGTTCGGGCGATGTGAAACTGGTCATCAATCCCAAATAGTAAGGGTTTTCATTTCGTCCCTCATTTTTCGATTGTTCCACCATTTTCACACCAATACGGCTCCAATTGTTGCAGCACCGTCTGCAAGTCGTTCGGTAGACGCTTCGCGAACTGAATTGGGTGTTATTCATCCACCAAAGAAATCACATTATTATTGCCATGAAGGTCAATTCCTCCGTAAGTTTCATTCGGTTCCTCCTTGGTTTGGGGGGCGGTGTTGTTTGGTAACTCAACCGTATACCTCAAGGACGGAACCTTCTAGGTGTTGAATAAGCGGTGTGGCAGTTTTGAAAGCAGTGGATAGAAGATTGGAATCCGTGGAGTTGCCGGGAGTGGATGATCTTTTTTGAATTGTTTATTACGGTAGTTCGTTACGTCCGATGTGAGCCTTGTCATGTTTCTCGAAAACCGTTGACGACAAGGCCGGAACTCTCTACGTTGTTTACATGATGCAAAGACTTCTTTCTCATGAAGAGCTGATGGAAAAAATAAAGAAACTCAATCCCCTGCTTATTCAGGCCATTGATGAGGTTGACGAAGCCCTTCTTGCTGAATTTCAACAATTGACAATATCAGAGCGCATTCGTCGCGCCAGTGAAACAGCCGACGCACTGGAAGGGTTTTCAAAAAAATGAGCAACCGTTTGGTTGAGCTGCTCAAATGCCTGAACGATTCGGAAATCGAATACATCCTTGTGGGGGGCATGGCCGCCGTATTGCATGGCGCACCGGTCAGCACGTACGATCTTGACATCGTTCATCGCAGAACCGACGACAATATCGAACGACTTCTTACTCTTTTAAAAACACTTGATGCGAGATATAGGGGTCAGCCTGCGGGCCGGATATTGTCTCCCTCATCGACTGCCCTTGCCGGAAACGGGCACAATAATTTAATGACCGCGTTGGGGCCACTCGATGTGTTGTGTGAGTTGACGCTTGGATTGGGATATGACGAATTGCTCCCATTCACTGAGCAGATCACTGGAGACAGTCTCACTATTCCGGTTCTTTCACTGAAAAAACTGATAGAAATTAAAGCAGCCACTGGACGCGCCAAGGATTTGATAATGATTCCCATTCTTATGAAATTGGATAAGTAGAAGGTACCCACCGAAAAATCCCCCGTGACGCCCTCCGTGACGCCCCCCGGAATGGCAGCACTGAAAGAGCTGTCGAAAGGCGAAAAGTGGGCGTATGACGAACGAATTTTGGGGAGCGGCAGTTTTGTGGAGACGGTGCTTCGCCAAGCGGAGCCGGAACGCGCGTTATTGTCAGCATCGAATGAAGAGCGTCAGCAGCGATTTGAACATCTCGTGCATCAACTGTGCGAAACGGGCGGCATCGGGATTGAAGAACTCACTGGTGGTAGTAGACGTAAAAATGTTGTTACCGTGCGTCGTGCAGTCTGCTACCTTGCAACACGAAAAATCGGAATGACCTCGGCATCTGTCGCCCGTCAACTGAACATAAGCGGTGTGGCAGTTTTGAAAGCAGTGGATAAAGGATTGGAATCCGTGGAGTTGCTGGGAGTGGATGAACTTTTTTGAATTGTTTATTATTCTGTGTGCTCGCTTCCGCGTACATGCTGCGGTAATACAAAGGAAACTGGCAGGAAAAGGCGCCCGCGCCGGCGGTGTGAGTTAGGCTTCTTTGGCTTTCTGTTCTTCCATTTCTTTTCGAACTTCATCCATGTCGAGTTCTTTCACTTTTTCGATGAGTTCGTCTAACGCCGCAGGCGGAAGCGCACCCGGCTGCTGAAAGATCATGACGCCTTCCTTGAACACGGCAAGGGTGGGTATGGAACGGATGCCGAACTGTGCTGCGACTTCCTGCTGCGCTTCGGTATCGCATTTGGCGAAAACCATGTCGGGGTTCTTTTCGGACGCCGCTTCGAACGTGGGGCCGAACATTCTGCACGGGCCGCACCAGGCTGCCCAAAAGTCGATAAGCAGAATACTACTGTCTTCTATTAATGATTCCAAATTGTCCTTATTAAGCTCTGTCGTTGCCATGATTTCCTCATTTCGTTCTGTGTCAACCGTTTGTGTTCAATATACTTAGCATAGTAACGTTTTACTTTTGTGCAATGTGATTACCCAACATTGGCGATTCACCTGTAAGAGAACACAAGTTGGGAACGGGTGGCGCGTAAATATCAAAAAAAAGTACGTAAGCTGGAATAGCGGCCGGGAACTCGTGGTTATTTGGTCAAGAAATTGACTTTCTGATGACGACACAGGTACCCATTGTACTAGGGAGGTTCTGAAAATGAACAAAGTGATAGGCATATTTATGGGGATTGGGGTGTCGATGCTGATTCTTGGATGTCAGCCGGACTACCCGAACTGTAAAAAAGACGAGCATTGTCACGATGGCGAATTCTGCGTGAACAATCTTTGTCAGCAGTGCCGCGGCAGCGAGGATTGTCCACAGGGGCAGGAGTGCACCGGCGGGGGGTGTCGAGAGATTCCATCGTATTGTGTGTCGAACGCGGATTGCGCTGAAGGTCAGGTCTGCCGCGACAGCAGTTGTGGTCCCTGCCTGCAGAATTCCGATTGCGGAGATAGCCAGGTTTGTGCGGAGGGACTGTGCATTACCGCGGAATGCCAGAGTGATCAGGAATGTCCGGCCGGTCTGGCCTGTGTGAATTACAAGTGCCAGATAGACGAAACATCCACGTCTCAACTGGGTCCTGGGGACTGTGTATTGGAACCCATTTATTTTGAGTTTGATTCATCTGAAGTGAATGATGACATGCGGACGGTTTTGGAAAACAACTTTGTTTGTTTGCAGAAGCGCGGCGGAAAAGTAACTCTGGAAGGGCATTGCGATGCTGCCGGCACCACGGAGTACAACATGGCACTTGGAGAGCGCCGTGCGAAAGTGGTGTACAAATTGTTGGAGCGAATGGGGATTGACAAGGGGGAAATGCGCGTGATTTCGAAAGGCGAGGAAGAATCGACAGGCGCCAATGTGGCCAAAGACAGAAGGGTGGAGTTCAAGTGAGAATTTATTCAGCGTCTATGTTGTTTATTTGGTTGGTTGCTGCGTTGGGGTTGAACGGATGTTTTTTCTTTACCTCGAGGGATGACGGGGAGCGGTTGAAGCAGGAAGTGCAGCATCTGCAAGATCGTTTGACCAAGCTTGAAAACGATTCCGGCGCCAATCGACATGAGTTGGAAGAAATGATTGCTCGGGCGCAGCAGCAGGTTGAAAACATGGATGAGACCCTCAGCAAGGCAACGCGTGTACTCGCCAGAAACTCAGCGGATTTTGGGGCCGAAATGGAAGAAATGAAAAATGATCTGATATCTTCCAAAGGCGCATCTGCCGAAATAATGCACGAGTTGGAAGAAATGCGAAAGGCGCTGGAAGCAAATGAAAAGCGCGTGGTTGAGTTTGCATTGGCCGCTGGTTTGGATATGCCGATTGACGAGGCGATGGTGCCCAAGGAGGCGATTGACCACTTCAATATGATAAAGGATTCCATGTCGAAGGGGCGATACGGGGAGGTTCGATCTCTGGCAAAGGTTTACCAAGATAGATATCCGCGTGCGAACAACCTTGACGAGGTGCAGCTGCTCATCGGCCAATCCTATGTGGCACAGAAGCGATACGCCAAGGCGCTCGGCGCGTTGCGTCGATTCGCGGATTTGTACCCCAAGAGCGAACACATGCCGGAGGTGCTGTACGAAATGGCCAATTCGTTCTACATGCTCGGAGACTGCACCGATGCACGTATTCTGGTCGACACCATCCAAACACGCTTTAAAAGCAGTAGTTTTGCGTCGAAAGCCGCCAAACTGAAAGAAACCATGGACGGCGCAAGCGCAAAGTGCACATCGTAAGCGCGCGCAAATGTGGATTTCCCTCGGTATTCTCTCCGCTTTTTTTTTAGGTATCTATGATGTGATGAAAAAATGGTCACTGCGTGACAATGCGGTGCTGAAGGTACTGTTTTTGTCAAATTGTTTCGCGGTGGTGATTACCGTCCCGGTTTTTCTGTTGTCATTGGCAATGCCGCGAATGATGGCGGCGGCGGGATTGCTGGCATCTTTTCCGACCTTTGCGGAGCATGGGTATATTCTGCTGAAGACGTTGTTGGTGTCGGCTTCCTGGATTTCGGCGTTTTTCGCATTGAAACACCTGCCGATTTCCATTGTTTCCCCCATTCGCGCGTCGGCGCCTCTTTGGACTCTGCTTGGCGCTGTATTCTTGTTTGGAGAATCACTCCGACCTATGCACTGGGGGGCAATCGTTTTAATTTTCAGTTCATACTATGTCTTTTCGCTGCTGGGACGCCAAGAGGGCATTCATTTCAAGAAGAACCGCTGGGTGTTTCTGGTGGCGATTGCCACGTTAACAGGGGCGGCCAGTGCGCTATATGACAAATACCTGCTCCACAACCTTGGCATCGATCGCATTACGCTTCAGGTATGGTTTTCATTTTATCTGGTGTTGGTGAACGGCACCATTTGGTGGGTTTCCAGATTCTTGGCACCTGGCGCGCAGAGATTTGAGTGGCGATATTCGATTGTTTTTATCGGGGTATTTCTTATCGTGGCCGACTATCTGTACTTTCGGTCTCTGAGTTATGACGATGCGCTCATTGCCGTGTTGTCGGTTGTGCGTCGCAGCAGCGTGGTCGTTTCTTTTCTGGTGGGTGGACTGCTGTTTAAAGAATTGAATAAACGAAAGAAACTGATACCTTTGTCGGGTGTGCTGCTGGGTATCATACTTCTGGTTGTGAGTTAATGGAAGGAGTCACTCATGCGGGTTTTGGTTGAACCGGAGTTACAGTCAAAGGTTCGAATCGCTGCATTGCTATTCCACTCGCTTTCTCGATGTGACGATGACGGAGATGAAATCTGGCGACAACTGAGTTCGTTGGGAGATGAAATCCGTACGGCATACGCCGGAGTGCCGATTTCGCAAATCGAAGGCATTCAGAATGCGCGCGCGCTGTATCGGTCCATCGGCGTTGACCCCACGAAAAATCGGCCGTCATCGGAAGCCTTGTTGCGTCGCTGCATAAAGGGAAAAGGATTGTATCGCGTACATCCGCTGGTTGACGCGTTGAATCTGGTCAGCTTGCGGTTTCTGCTGCCGGTTGGCTTATATGATCGCTCCAAAATTATCGGAGATGATGTACGGATTACAATCGGTGACAGGGATTGGGGCTATGAGGGAATTCGCAAGGGGAGGGTGAATGTGGAGGAGAGAATGTGTATCGCTGACAGTGCGGGGCCTTTCGGCTCGCCCACTTCTGATTCTCGGAGAACATCAATCGAAGGGCATGCGCGCGAGATTTTGATTACCTTGTATCAATATCCCGATGGTGATGCCGCCCACCTTGAAGATGCTCGCCAATTTACCCAAACCCTGATCCAATCGCATTTTCATGGTCAGTCGGTGTTTCCCACTATTTTGTAACCCGTTGAAACACTTCTGTTTTATAAACTGGAGTGAAAATGCCAGTTTTTTATGTCCGGTCCTTGACTCGTGCAGATGAAGTCTTAATTTTTGTCGCAGATTTGAACTTTATACCGCGCAGAATCAAATGTTGTGCGCAAGGAGTGAACATGCAACTGAATATTACAGAAAAAGCCAAACAGGAATTGGTTGCCGGTGGGGTTGGAAAAGATGCCTACCTTCGCTTGGAGGTGATTCCCGGCGGATGCGCGGGAATGTCGTACAGTATGTTGCTTGATGATCAGTTGAACGAGGGTGATCAGTTGATTTTTCAGGAACAAGAGTTTCGGGTGGTAACCGACCCGGAATCGGTGCAATATCTGGATGGACTCAACATTGACTATTCCGATGATTTGGTGGAATCCGGATTTCGATTGTCAAATCCCAATGCGCAGCATTCCTGTGGATGCGGTTCCAGTTTCAGTTGCGGGTAAGGGGACAACATGGGAACAGTGGCAAAAAGCTTGATGGGGGGGCCATCGGCCTTCTGTATTTCAACCGGGCAATTGGAAAACGCGAGACATTTGGCCAATGACGACCCTCAAACCGCTGAACGAATTCAGTCTGAACTGGCGCGATTAGAGCAATCATTTTCTCGCAATGAACGAGCAGCACTGGCGTTTGTGCTGATTGAGCGGCTTCGTGAATCCAGAAACGCGATTTAAAAATCCATTACCGGGTGGGTAAAGAAAACTTGTGAATTGTCAAATCTGTCTCAATTGCGGGTCATTTGTGTCGGTATTACATTGGAGAGTGGAAAAGGAGGTCGACATGGAACAGTATCGACCAAAACGTGTGAAGGCTTCACTTTCCGTGGAGATTTACGCTGCGCCTTTCCAGCCGCCGCTGCGAATGACGATGGATAACATCAGTTCCAGTGGACTATTCATCAGAACATCACTTGCGTTTCACGTGGGAGAAATACTCCTGATTTCAAAGGCGAATCCTTTTGCTATTCTCGCGACAGCTACTCGCTCGAGTGTGTGTATCATTTCGCAGTCGTTGGACAATTGTCGATTCTGATCCAGATTTATGGTGTGGTTAACAGCGCTTTTTAACGGAAGTGAGTTGGGGGATGAAACACATTTGCGTATCTGTTTTTTTAACGCTCGTTGCGTTGCTCGTTATACTTTTCAGTGTGCCGTCGCGGGCAGATGAACCTGTCGATGATGCTGAAGCGGCAAAGGCATCGTTCAATGAGGGAACCCGGTTGTTTGCAGCCGAAAAATATGCAGAAGCGGCGGAGCAGTTTCGGATGGCATACCAGGTAAAGCCATCGTGGAAAATCATGTACAACATCGCGCAGGCGGAATCGGCCGCTAAGCGGTACGGTCTGGCGTTGCAGGCATTTGAGTTGTTTCTGGCGGATGGCGGCGATGAAATTGGCATGGAGAGAAGAGATGAGGTGTTGGCTGAAGTGCGACGCCTACGGGATATGGTTGCTTCGCTCGATGTACAGGGACCTGCCGGCGGCGAGGTATGGGTCGATGGGGTGAAACGCGGCACTCTTCCGCTGGAGGGATTTATCAAGGTCACGGCCGGAAAACGCCACTCGGTGCTGGTGATGTTGGACGGAAACGAAGTACTGAATCAGAATGTGCGATTGAGCGGCGGAGATGCGGTTAGCATTTCAGCCGAGATGTCGGAAGAATCCCCCGCCGGTGATCATGTCACAACGGTGCCCGCAGATACGGCTCAACGTGAAGCACCTACTGAAAATTCGCCGCACACGGGCGAACAAACGAACTCTTCTTCGGATGCAAATAACTCCCAGGACGAGCAACTCGATAGCGGAAGCGCAGCGTCATCCCAGATGTCATCAGAGAACGGAAAAAAACTGCGGGTATCCGGTGTTGTAATGCTTGCCTTGGGTGGCGCGGTCGCCGTGTTGGGAGGGGTGATGGGTGGAATGGCCATGGGCAAGATGAATGATGTCAAGGCATTGTGCGATAGCGAGACGCATGAATGTGCAACGGTGGATGCGACTGAAGCATATGACAACGCCTATGGATATGGAACCGCTGCCAATATTCTGATTCCGGCCGGATTGGCGGTTGCAACCACTGGAGTTATTCTTTATTTGGTCGGAAAAAAGAAAAAGGAACGGCCTGAAGCGGCTCGTGTTTCACCCACTTTCGAACGCCACGGAGGGGGTGTTGTGCTGGGAGGGAGGTTCTGAGCATGCTAGCAAAAATTCGTTTTCTGTGTGTTGCGATTTTGGCGTTCAGTGCGGGATGCAACCAGATTATCGGGTTGTCCGATTATGAAAAAACAGACAATGTGGGGGCAGATGGCGACAGTGATGCCGACGGCGACGGCGATTCCGATGGAGATAGCGACAGCGATACGATAGGAGACACGGAAACCATTGCGGAGTGCGCGATCGGATGCAGTGACGCCATTCGTGGCGACGGAACCTGCGATGAAGTCTGCAAAAATCTGTCATGTGGCTTCGACGACGGCGATTGCGACGAGAAATATTGTGTGGACGGCTGTATTATCAACGACATCGGTGACGGGGTGTGCAATGGACCGTGCAATACGGCGGAATGCGATTTCGACAAAGGCGACTGCGGGTCTGTGAGCGGTTGCCCGCCCGGATGCGATGCGAATATGATTGGAGATAGTATCTGTCAGTACCAGTGCTTAAGTACCACTTGCGGCAATGACGGTGGCGATTGTGATGATGCATTGGAGTGCTCGGCTGCGTGCGGCAATACGATGCTCGGGGACGGGTTCTGTGATAGTGACTGTAACAATCCCGAGTGTTTCTTTGACAACGGGGATTGCGGAGGGACAATGCAAGGGTGTGATCCCGGTGCAACCAGTTGTCTGGATGACTGCGTTCCCTGTGCCCGCACGTCGACTTGTCTTGATGCTGTCAATATCTGCAACAACAATGCGCTGTGCACCGGGTTGATCACGTGCATGGACGACTGTGCCAACCGGGTCACAGAGGTGATGAAACTGCAGTGTATCGACGATTGCTATGCGTCGCATCCCGACGGTGTATATGACTACACGGAAATGAGGCTCTGTTTATATTGTCACGCATGTCCCGTATCGTGCGACGCCGAATTCGGTTCGTTCTGTTCCGAGAACGGGTACTGATTCAATTTTTACACCGCCTGAGAATACGTGGCAAAAACGCATTCATATCTTGACAAGGTGCGCTCCCTCGGGAATACCCAAGCGCATGAATGGAAAAACACAAAATAAACTGAAATCATGGCCGTTTAAAGAAGCGCAGCGGGTTATCAGCTCGTTCGGAAAAGAGCCGCTGCCGTCGCAAATACTGTTTCAGACCGGATATGGTCCCAGCGGGTTGCCCCATATCGGGACCTTTGCCGAGGTGGCGCGGACGACCTGGGTGATGAATGCATACAAAGAGTTGTGCGGTGGAGATGCGAAGATTATCGCCTTCAGCGATGATTTGGACGGTCTTCGCAAAGTGCCCGGCAATCTGCCCAATAAAGACATGCTTGCGCAGCATCTTGGCAAACCGCTTAGTGATATTCCCGATCCCTATGGGTGCTGCGAGTCGTTCTCGGGGCACATGATCGGAAAATTGAAAGATTTTTTAGATACCTTTGGGTTTGAGTACGAACTTCGCAGTGCCTCAAGTGCATATCGAAGCGGTGATTTCAACCAGGGGCTGAAGCTGTTGCTGGAGAGGGTAGATCAGGTGCTTGATCTAATCCTACCCACCATGAAAGAGGAAAACCGAGCCGGGTGGTCGCCGTTTCTTCCCAAATGTGAGGCATGCGGAAAAATATACACCACTCGCGTTACCGCTTACCACACAGATACGGTTGAGGTGTCATATACCTGTGACGGTATGTTCGGCGATGTGAACGGTTGCGGCCACAGCGGTAAAACCAGTGTTCTCAACGGCGGCGCCAAGATGGGATGGAAAGTGGATTGGGCACTGCGATGGTTCAGCTACGGCATCAACTACGAAATGTACGGGAAGGACCTGATCCCCTCCGCGCAATTGTCGAGTCAGATTGTGAAGATTATGGGCGGGCGTCCACCGCTCGGTTTTTTCTATGAGATGTTCCTCGATGAGAAAGGGGAGAAGATTTCGAAATCGGTCGGAAACGGCGTATCGATGGACGAATGGTTGGCGTATGCCCCGGTCGAGTCGCTGGCTTATTTTATCTTCCGGGAGCCGCGCGCAGCCAAGAAGTTGTATGTGGATATGATTCCGAAAACCATGGATGAGTATCTGGAGCATCTGCGGCGGTATCCGGAAGTACCTGACGACAAGCGAGCGGATAATCCGCTGTGGCATATTCATAAACGGGGCAGTGACGTTCCCGAGTATCAGTCGCCGGTCAATTTCACTATGGTGAACAATCTGGTTTCCGCGCTGGGAATGGAAAAACCGGAGCCTGAAAAAATAGCGGAGTTTCTCACCAAGTACGATCCCGATATTTCAAGGTATTCAGAAGTGTTGATGACGCTGATTGAAAAAGGCGTCGCATACTATCTGGATCGTATTTTACCGAACAAGGTGTATCGGGATGCTACTGCCGAGGAGAAAGAGATTTTCCTTTCGCTGAAAGCAAAATTACAGGAGCCCGGTGCAACAGAGTTGGAACAGAAAGAACTTCAGAGTCTGGTATTCGATGTGGCCAAGGCCGGCGATATGGATCCTCGTGCATTTTTCGGCGCTATCTATCAGGTGCTGCTCGGGCAGGAACAGGGGCCGCGTTTCGGTTCATTTGCTAAATTGGTGGGGGTCCCCCGCGTTATTGAATTGATCGAGCAACGAGTCGGTTGATTTTTCAGACATCAGAACGTTTCTCTGCTGTGAGCAAAGCGGATTCCTCTATTCTTTCGATTCTTTTTTCATTTCAGGCAACCACCCGAAATATGCTACAGTGAACACGTATACGCGGAGGAACGTTATGAGTAATTACCTGTTCAATATTCAGGAGCAGCCGGAGGCGGGGCACACCTTTGAATCGGGGTCGCGGTATGAATTGATTTGTCGTCTGGGCAAAGGCGGAATGGGAGAAGTATGGCGTGCTCGACGGCACAGCGCAGCCGGGCATGTGCAGAATGTGGCTGTGAAATTCATGAGCGAGCCGGGGGTTGATGTTAACACCCTCGATGCGGAAGCGCTGCGGATGTCGAACCTTATTCACGACAATATCGTTCCGTTTATTGATTCGGGGCAGGACAGTGCCGGACGCTACTTTGTGGCGATGCAGCTAATCGAGGGATTTGACCTGAACGCATTGCGTGATCTGGCATACTCCAATGTGGTGGATTCCACCGAAGGCCAAGAGATGGCCCGTATTCCCGACAAAATTGTGGGCTTTATTATTTTTATGACCTTGCGCGCACTTGCCTACGCTCATTCCCGTGATTTTGGTGGCGGCGCGCGGGGGCTGATTCATCGGGATATTTCACCGGGAAACATACTGCTCGACGAGCGGGAAGGGTTTGTCAAACTGACAGATTTCGGCGTGGCCGCGGTACAGGGGTCAGATGCGAATATGTGCCAGATTACCGGAAAAATTCCCTACATGGCGCCGGAAGTACTCATCGAGGATCCTATTAACTGCCAGGTTGATATTTATTCTCTTGGTCTTGTCGCATACGAGTTGCTTACCGGGTTTAACCCGAATATTCGTGCCACGGCAATGGAAAGTGTGCTGGGGGCTATTTCCGAGGTGATGCTGTCGCTTGAAAAACCACTGCGTCCGCCCCACGAAGTTATCGTTGGAGTAGATGAGGGGTTGTCTCAGATCATTGTAAGTATGCTCGAAAAAGGTACGGAACATCGCTACAAAAATGCAGAGGCGGTGATGATGGATTTGGGTGTCTTTTTGTTCGAGCGAGGGTACGGCCCGACCACGGGCAGCCTGGCCGATTATTTATGGCTGCTGAAGAACGGTGTTCACGAAGCTCCCGCCGCGATGAAGCAGCGATTGCGCTTCTTGAAGTGGCACGAGGAGAGTGACCCCATTCGTCCGGCCTACCAGTTGACTCCGCTGGCACAGGAAGATTTTTTCGAAGGCCGCAATCCGGGCCGAGTGCATTCCTGACCTACCGCCGGCACTCACTGACGACATCTTTTATCCTTTGTATTTATCTGTTTGCGGTTTATAATTGGTCTTTCAGTCCGATATATGAGAGCGACGACACGATGACAATGTCGTTGTTTGGGGAGTTTGTTTATGGGATCTTTGGTCCTTCCGAAAAATGCACTTCGAATGATCGCTCGGGCGTTTACTCGTGACATGATTGCAAGCGAACTGGAACAGGCGAACCTGTCTGTCCCCAGAGATGACGCAGAGATGATCACCGTGTGGGTCGCACATCTGGCACATGTATTCGACCCGTCTGATAATCCATTCTCTCGGGATTCGCTGCTGATGGGGTTGACTTCCGGTGGTATCGCATTTTTACAGGATAACGATCTCCTTTCAGACGCATTGAAGCGCTCTTTGCTGTTGAATGTATTGACCATTGATGGTGATTCCTTAATGCAGTCGCTGTTGTCGCGGGTGTTGAGAGAAACGCCGTCGGTAGCCAATGTCATCGAAGCAAAAAGTATCGGCGATATCGAAAACTATATTAATAACGAGCATGTTAAAATTGTTTTTATCGATGCATATCGATTTGAGATAGAGCAGCTGGCACGAACGGTGGAGCATTTAACCGCCAGTCGAGATTATCTTCAATTTGTAATGTTTACAGATGTGAAGCGGTTTGCAGAAACGTACCCGGTGTTGCCCCCGGCACTGGCCAATTGTATTACACTCGATAAAAATGTACCCATTAAAAATTTCAAGGGCGCCGTTCGAGGCGTGGTGGAAGCCGTTCGCAATCGTTTCCCCGGTCTGTTGCGGGAAGCACGCCACGATTCAAAAGACCTGGTGGGGCGCATTGTGGGAGATCGCTTGCGCATTATTGAGGAAATCGGTCAGGGCGGGCAGGCTACCATCTATCGTGCCGACCACCTGTTGATGAACCGTCAATGCGCGGTGAAGGTACTGAATGACGACGTGATGAGCGATCCGGAAAAAGCGGCTCGTTTTGTTCGAGAAGCCAAATTGGCCAGTGCGGTTCAGCATCCGAATATTGTGTCGGTGTTCGATTTTGGAACCGATGCCAAAGGAACTACATTTATGGCGATGGAACTGGTGGACGGTCAGCCGCTCGACGAGGAACTTGAAGAGCGCGGTGGTACCTTGCCGGTGCAGGAAGTGATGCAATACGCTCGCGGTATCGCGGCGGGATTATCTGCTTTGCACGCGATGAATCTGGTTCATCGGGATTTGAAGCCCGGAAATGTATTGCTTCACAAAACCAGCGATGGGCGAATGGTACCCAAGTTGTCCGATTTCGGATTTGCCATCGGGCCGGAGGCAATCGGAGGGCCCAGATTGACCACTGAGGGAATCGTGGTGGGTACTATCAAATACATCTCTCCTGAACAGGGGCAGGCAAAGCCGGTCGATCACCGGACAGACATTTTCAGTTTCGGAATGATGCTGTATCGATTGCTGGTGGGGGATGTACCTTTTGATGATCCCAATGTGGCACAAACCCTGATTAAACGGATTAGAGAGCCGGCCCCCCCGATTCGTCGCTATGATCCGAATTTGCCGTTCAATGATGAAGCCGAGATGCTTCTGTTGAAGATGCTTTCCAAAAAGCCCGAAAACAGGCCCGATTCTGCCATGACGGTGATCTCTCAGATGGAACAGGCCCTTGGGCTGACTCAAAAGTTTTAGTGGGATTTTAATCACGCTTGAATCCGCCCCCCAGTTCTGCTAGTACCGTTTTATGATTTTACAGAGACGTACTTTATTCGTGTTTATGTCATTATTCGTCTGGCTGCAATCCGGCGGTTGTCGGGAGTGTCCGCCCTGCGCTGAATCCATAGACGACCACGGCGCCCTGACGTCGAAACAGGCGGATTCAGATACCGGAGATACAGAAGGCAAGGATGTCGCTGCCGCGCCCATCGGTGGAAAACTGAAAGAAGTGACGTCGTTTGATTTGCATGGCCGCGCCGGATTCGATCGGGTGAGTGTGTGGAGTGCCCCCGATATGGAGTCTCCCAGATTGGGATATCTCAAGAAGGGGCAACGTATGATGGTGGGGAATCCCGAATACTCCACCGAAGCATGCCCCAAAGGGTGGTTCGAGTTGCCGATGGGCGGATTTGTCTGTCAGGGCCGCGGCATGCTGGTTGGAACCAAGCCCCGGTATATTCACCGCGTTCCGCCGCCTCCCAGAGTGGATCAGCTGGATCCCTACCCTCATGGGTTTATCCGGAGGGATTTTACTCCCTCCTACAAACGGCTTCCTGCGGTGGAGGAAATATGGAAGCCGCCCACTCGGTTTGTGCCGGGAACGTATACGATTAGTGTCCCCAGCGATGAGGCCGCTGATCCGATTGTTGAAGGTACAGATACACCGGCACGGACTCGTTCCGTTGAAATCGAGGTTGATGAGAAAGGCCGGTTGGTATTGCCTGAGGGAGTAACTTTTTCCAAGGCTGGGGACGGTGAGTACGAATTGCCCCCCGGCGTGGTGATCCCGAAAGAAGACATTCCTCATGTGGACCCCGATGCGCCGAAAGTGGAAGGCGAAGAGGAGGTTGTCGGAATTGATTATCGGCGATACGCGCGTCGTGAGTTTCCCGGCATCAAAGAGTTTTTGCTACGGGGATTCTGGGTATCTGTGGCCAAGCGATTCAGAGACGAGGCTACTCGGGAATTTTACTATGAAACCATCAAGGGCAATTATGTGCCCGGAAACGCGGTTCATCTGGTTAAGCCACCGGAATATCACGGGTATCGTGTGCATGGCGATACGCCGTTGCCTGCGGCCATTGTGACCGGTAGTTACGCCGCGTTTTACGAAAAGCGAAACAATAAATTTCGCGGTGTGGGGCCGGTGGATCGCTTGAATGTCTACCGTGTATTTTCGCAGGAGTCCGCTGGAGACACAACTTATTATGAAATCGAGGGCGATCGTTGGCTGAAGTCGTCTCAGGTGGCGTTTTTTGATTTACGGGAACCACCGGAGGGGGTGGTCGAGAATGAAAAATGGATACTGGTGGATTTGACAACACAGACCCTGCAGGCATATCAGGGGACTATGCCGGTATTTGTCACGTTGGTTTCGACCGGCTTGCCCGATAGTGAGGAGACAGTAACCCCCAACGGTGTATTTTCCATATCATTCAAACATGTCACAGACGATATGGCCGGTTCAGTTGGCGACGGCACTGAGGTGTACCAGGTGGCGGATGTGCCCTGGGTGCAATACATTCATCAGAATATCGCGCTCCATGCATCGTTCTGGCATTCCAAGTACGGTGCCCCCAAGAGTCATGGATGCATAAACCTGTCTCCGGCGGACGCGAGATATCTCTTTGATTGGACCGGACCGGAGATGCCCGAGGGATGGCATGGCGTGGCTGCCACTGACGATAATCCCGGAACGAAAGTGATTATCGTCGGGAAAACACCAGGAAAATGAGAATACCGTGACAGATATTTTTGTTCCGCAAAACATTTGGAAAATGGATGGACCCGGGTACGGGCGCGACCCCAGGTTGTGTACCGATGCGCTAGGGCGGAGTTGGGTGGTATGGATTTGCTATGTGGACCATCAGGAATGTCTGTATGCTTCGTACTATATTCCCGGTCAGACATGGTGCCCGTCGTTCCCCGTTACATCATTAAGGGAATATGTTACATCTTTTGATTTAACTGCTTGGAATGACGGAGTTTTGGTTGGATGGATTGATGGGGCTCATCCGGAGCGGGATGGCTTGAAAATTTGCGCTGTCCATGACCTGCATCAACATAGTGAACCGCTCCTGATCCTTCCAAAACGACGGTCGCCGGTTACGGTATCGCTTGCTTCCGAAGGGGACCGTTTTTTCCTGGCGTGGAGTTCGCGTCGTCCCGGCGGACATGAGATTCAGGGGGTGATATCAGATTCCTTGAAAGAAATCCCACCACCGATGCAATTGTCAGAACGAAAACGCATGAATTTGGAGCCCGCTGTGGAGTTGTCGAATGGTCATGCCTGGGTGGCATGGCAGTATATGACATTTCGGGGGGGCAGCCGTGTGTTTGTGCGTCGTATTGAAAATGGAGAAACATTATGTGAACCGCTGGAGCTGGTGGGTCCGGACGGCAGTCTGAACGCCATGTGCACTTTGAAGCGCGGCAGCCAGGGGGTGTGGATTGCATGGCAATCCGATATGGATCCGTTGTCGGGCCCCGGATTGGTTCGATGGGTGGAAGTCGGATATCTCGACGTGCAGGGGAGATTCCATCAGCCTTCTCACAAAATGCCCGACGTCCAGCGTCAGGCGGCCGGGGAAGATCAGGGGTTTGAATTTCCGTCTCTCGTAGCCTGCGACGATGGTCGACTGGTGATTTTCGGGCGCGGGTCGCAGAGTCTTCGTAGGCAGGATTTAACACCGGACGGGTGGACCGAACGGGGACAGGTGGATCCGGAAGGCTGGCAGTGTCGCGGTGTATATGATGCGGCGTTGGCTACAGAAGGTATCCTGGTCGCCGGGCGCGAAAAATCAAAAATTGTGGTTAGGCTTCTGCCCGTCGGTGAGCAGCAGACGCCGGAGAAGGTGGTATCCATTTCACAACGATTGGATCTGTCGCGTAGCGCCAAGGGGGTACGGGTGCTGGGCCGCAGAGTGTTGTTCGGCGATATTCATCAGCATACCGCAGCTTCAGACGGCACCGGAACGTTAGCGGAAACATACAACCGCGCAAGATATCGGTATGGCGATGATCTTGTCGCAGTGAGTGATCACGAAAGTTTTTTAGGGCGCAGAACGACGCCCGGCGAGTGGGCCCAATACTGCGCTACAGCGGATGATTTTTACGAGCCGGGAGAATTTGTTACTTTGTATGCCTACGAATGGACCGGCTCCATGCATCCCGGTCCCGGGCACAAGGTGGTGTACCCGCCCAGCGCTGATTTCAATATGCTGTTTTCACGGGACAATGATCATACGCAGACCTCGGCAGGGCTCATCGCCGAGGCGAAACGTGTGGGAGCATTGGTGTTTCCTCATCATGTGGGGTGGACCGGTGCCGATATGGAGAATCATGATGAGGATGTGCAAACCTGCTTTGAAATTGTTTCCTGTCATGGCGCGTACGAACGCATGGGGATGGAACAGATCGGCACGCGGGGAGACGATAAAGAAGGTCAGTTTGTTGCAGATGCTTTGGATCGTGGGTTGCGTTTCGGATTGATTGGCGGATCAGACGGACATGGGCTCAATTGGCATCATGGCGTATGTCGTATGGAGGATTCTCATCGCAGCGGGTTAACAGCGGTGCTCACCGATGAGTTGACTCGGGAGGGAGTTCTCGACGCGTTGAGTCAGCGGCGTTGCTACGCTACATCCGGGGCGCGTATCTGTTTGTGGTTTGAAATCGACGGACGTCCCATGGGATCTACAGTGAGGCCAGGCGGTATTTCATCATTTCGGGTTGTCGCCAACGGTACGGATCGAATTCAGTCGGTTTGTTTGGTGTCGAATCGCGGAAAAGAGATTCCGCTGAAGCATCTTTCCACGTTGCGAGATGTCGATATTCACGGAACCTTGCCCCCTCCCGCCGAAGGCGGATGGTCGTATTACTTTGTGCGCGTGGTGCAGGAAGATGGTCATATGGCATGGAGTTCGCCGATATGGGTAGAATCTTTTTTCAGCCCGGTGGATGACCGGATGATCGGTTGAACGCAATTTGCCGTTTTCTTGACCTCGGAATTCGGATTCAATAATCATGAAACCATGAAACGAATTTTCTATTTATTTATCGTCGGCATCATTCTTCTGCAAACTGCGTGTATTTCCACTCCTTCCGAAGCAGATGAATGCTTTGCCATCGAGTCGGCGCGATGTGAGTTGCGGGGCAGATGCCAGACCAGTTTTGACGTGGAAGGCTGCAAGTACTATTACGAGGAGCAATGCCGCGCGCGTCAAATTAAACCGGCGTTTACGGACGAGCAGCTCGATGATTGCGTTCTGTCTATTTACGATGTGAATGCGAACGGTGAATCCCCTGAGGAGTGCCAGATACTCAGAGATGCCGTCTTCGAATCGGAATTGTGTTTGACCGATGATACTGGATTTCTCTTCCCTGCCTGTGCCGTACTCGCCTGCGACGGTGCAGATACCGATACCGGCGAATCCGAAGAAGAAACCACCAGCGATAATGACACCGATGTCTCCGAGGGCCTGAACCCGTAGGGTCCTATTTCCAAAAATATTTCAGACAGCAAGAATTTCGGCAGAACGACTGACATCGTGGCGGTAGATGGATATCCAGTGTTGCACAAGTACCAAGATATGATTACAACCCAAACCATGAAACAAAAAAACAAGAACAATTATCAAGGTATGGGGTTGCTGCTGTTGACTGCGATGTTTTTATCGTGCGGCGGTCGCTCGACGCCCAAACAGGTTTCTTCTGCCAAAGCGGTTGTTGTACAGGCTTCTGTGGCTCCATTGAACGATAAATATCAAATTAGTGGAGAACAGTACATTCCTCCGATGTTCGCATCTGCGGCTGACGTTGAAAAAAGATGTGCGAAGCGAATATCTGAGGCGACGATATTACGTGATGCGGTGGTGCAAAGCGCAGGCGACTCGGGGGAATCTACATTGGAGCGGATGACCGAGCTGGATTTGACACTGGATCGTCTGTCTCCGTTTGTTTCGCTGATGGCGAATGTGCACCCTGAAAAGGAGGTTCGTGACGCGGCCGAGAAATGTGAGCAGGATGTGGCGGCGTTTGTGACGGAACTGTCGTTGGACCCGGAGGTATTTCTGGCATTGAACCGGATAGATGAGTCAGCAGAATCGGCGTTGGCGCAGCGTTCCCTTGAAAAACTGCTGCGTTCATATCGGCGGTCAGGTGTTGACAAAGATGCCGAGACCCGGGCTGAAATCGCAGAGATTCAACAGCAACTGGTGAAAACCGGGATTGAGTTTTCGCGCGAAATCCGCGAAGGAACCTTGTATGTTGATTTTACGGAGGCACAACTCTCCGGTTTGCCGAAAGATTTTATCGATGCCCATCCTAAGACAGAAGATGGAAAAATTCGTATCTCCACTGATTATCCCGATTTTTTTCCGGTGGTGAACTATGCGGAATCTGATGCGGTTCGCAAAGATCTGTATCACGCATTTTTAAAACGTGCTTGGCCGGCCAATGAGAAAAACTTGAAAGATATGCTCACTTTACGGGCTCAGTTGGCACAAATCCTCGGATATCACAACTGGGCGGATTACGCTGCAGAAACTGAAATGGCACATGATAGTGCGACCATTGCCGCGTTTATCGATCAAGTCGCCGATATTGCTCGGCCTCGTATGGAGCGGGATTTGGCTGATATTCTGAAGCGCAAACAGCAGGATGATCCGAATGCGACCGAGGTCGATACATGGGATCGCTTCTACTATGTGAACAAAATCAAGGAAGAGCGCTTTCAACTCAATCCGGAGGAGTTGCGGGCATATTTCCCGTTCAGCTCCGTTTTGGACGGTGTGCTGGATATCAACCAACAGATATTCGGTGTTCGATTTGCTCCAGTTCCCGATGCACCGGTCTGGCATTCGGACGTTGTGGCCTATGACGTTTTTGAAGATTCGCAGAAAATCGGTCGGTTTTATTTGGATATGCATCCACGGGAAGGAAAATATAAGCATATGGCAATGTTTCATATGTTGGAGGGGATTTCCGGGTATCAGCTGCCCATCGGCGCACTGGTATGCAATTTTCCACAACCCGACGATGAATCGGTTGCCTTGATGGAGCATTCCGATGTGGTTACGCTGTTTCACGAGTTCGGTCATCTGATGCACCATATTCTTGCCGGTGGGTATGCGTACCCCAATTTAACCGGTATTTCCTGTGAGTCCGAATTTGTGGAAGTACCATCTCAACTGTTGGAGGAATGGGCGTATGACTATTCAGTGTTGAAAACTTTCACCCGTCACGCGGAGACCGGTGAGTCCATTCCGAAAGAGTTGGTTGACAAACTCAGAGCCGCCGAGGAATTCGGAAAAGGCGTTCATGTGATGCGGCAGATGTTTTATGCCGGAATGTCGCTGCAGTTTCATGTGATACCTCCCGAGGACTTGAATTTGCTTGAGAACACCAAGGTGTTGCAGCGGGAGTACAGTCCCTATCCGTATATGGACGACACCTATGTGTATGCGAGTTTCGGTCATCTGACCGGATACTCCTCTGAGTACTATTCCTACATGTGGTCATTGAAGCTGGCGAAGGACTTGCTCACTCGATTTCAAAAAGAGGGAATGCTGAACCCTGCCACAGCGGCGGATTATCGCGATATGGTAATTCGTAAAGGCAGCTCGGTCGATGCGAAAGACATGGTGGAGCAGTTTCTGGGGCGTGCTACAACGTTTGATGCATTTCGCGAATATCTTGAAAATTGACGGGTAGGCCGGTTGGGCCAATCAATTGGGGCGTAATTCCCGTACAGCGGGAATGCTGTGTCGGCCGGTCTTGTGTTCGGTTTTATGCGCGTACATTTGTTTGTCGGCTCTGGAGATCATCTGCTCCGCAGTGTCGTTGGGCAGACGCTCGGTGCACCCCCAGCTTAGGGTCCAGGCTTTTCCACATGTTTCATGTCCCAGCTGCGCCAGTGTGGCTTCCACTCGTTGCATGACTCTGACCACGTGGGGGATATCACAATCAATCAGACCAACCACAAATTCATCTCCGCCCAGCCGCCCCACAATATCACTGTGCCGCACAGTATCGAGCAGTGCGTTCGCCGCGCCCTTGATAAGTTTGTCGCCCATCAGATGCCCCATCTGATCATTTAGAAATTTCAGGTCATTCACATCAATGAATACGAGTACCAACGGACTTTCTCGACGGTTTCCGACCGCTACCGCAGGGGTGAGTTTTTCCATTACACCGCGATGATTCAGCAGTCCGGTAAGATTGTCGGTGATGGCATTTTGAGCGAGTTCGTGCAGATACCATTTTTGCTTGATTTGAAACCGGCCGTTTCGCCATCCCAGTGTTGCCAGAATCGGGCTGAGTAGCAGTGCGCCGATAGATAATCCCATCCGAAGCAGGGTATTCAGCTCAGCCAGTGCTTCAGGGGGAACATGCATCACCAGAATCCAGTGTCCGGAAGCCGCTTGTGCGGTTGTAGAATAACTGAGCTTAATGGGGCTGAAATAGAATTTACCTTCGGCGCTCAGATACGGTTGGTGTCCGTGAGTTTTGAAATGGCTCCATGCATTTGGGTAGTCAGAGAAAAAGCCTATTTGTGGAGATTTCGGAAACATGAATGTGAATTCCTTGTTGCTGGATTTTCCGCGAAGATAATACCCTTGGGTATTCAGCAGATACCAGTCGTCATTCGGACTCGACACAGCGCTGTTCAGCCGTGAAAGCAGCGGTTTGGTTCGAAAATTGATTACCGTCACGCCCAGCGGATGACCTTTCGCAGAGAGAACCGCTTTTCCGAAACGAAGCACGGGCTTGCGAGGCGTTTCTATTTTTCCGTTCTCCATGTTCAGGTCCAGACGAGAAATGTAATATGTCGCCCCGGTTGTTTTCATGGATTCCTTGAAGTACGATTTTTGTGATTTGTTCTGCAATTTTGAACCGGGCACCAGTATCGGCAGCATATGCTTGTCGCGATTGACGCGGACGATTTCTTGTCCTTGATGGTCGATAATTCGCAGATGATCGATAGTCGCATTGACCTTCATCATCGTTTTCATGAGCGACGCGATGTCTGCACATGCGGAGTCTGACGCGTTTATCAGGCAATTTCGGGTCAATTCAGAATTTGCCAGAAACAGGAATTCGTTTTGCTGCTGAGACAACAGATCTTCGAGGCGGGTTACCATGTGAGCCATATCCGCGTTTTTTGAGTCATCCATCTCGTCGTGGATACGGGCATCAAGAATGAAATAAATGAGTGTCTCTACGATGGCCAGGAAAAGTACGAGGAATACCGCATTGAGCGCACCAGAGATTTTGGCTTTTCGTTCAATTCGCGGGGGCAGCGAAATATGCTTGGGAAAACTTTCCATGTGGCCCTTTCAAAGACGAAACCGCGTGTGCTTGAAATAGAAATCGACAGAGAGCCGGCAAAGTTTAGGCAAAAAGAGACCGGTTTGGGGTTGTCAGAGGACTCAATAGCGTAAGGTTCGTCAGGATGCGAGCATTCCTTCAATAGTTGCAGGTGGTTGAGGACCGATTGTAATGTCTTCTACGATTTTGTTTTTCACGACAACCAGCGTCGGAGTTGCCATTACGTTGAACTTGCGAGCAGTATCCATATCTCGGGAGATATCTATCGGGAATACGCCGTCGTTGGATTTCGCCAGATTCTTCACTACCGGTGTCATTGCTGCGCAGGCACCACAGGAAGGGCTGTAAAAATAGAACAGCGCGTTTTTTCCTTTCTGTATCCATTTTCCCGGTTTTCCCGCAAGTGAGGGTGCAGTTTTCCCCTTCATTTTGGCGGACTTAAGTTGGATTAACAATCGCATGCCGATCATCAGGGCAAAGAATCCGCCGACAATACCGAGCACCACATATAAAAAACCCATTACTATTGCTCCTTCTGTTGAAACAGTGGTCGTTCGTTTGAAGGGAGCCGTTTCGCGGCGATACGGTGTCGAACTTTTTTCTGTGCTGATAACAAAGAGATGCCGATTTGCCTTGATCCATTGGTTTGACACATCGCAAGTCATGTGTTTAATTCCAGCGAAAGTAATGAAATTGAGGCATTACAACCAAGACGACAGGAAAAATGCATGGGAAAGAATTTGTATGCAAAAGTGTTTGATCGCCATGCGGTGGAGCAGTTGCCCAGCGGTCAGTATCAGTTGTTAATTGGGTTGCACATGGTGCACGAAGTCACCTCTCCTCAGGCGTTTGCGATGATTCGAGAAGCGCAACTGGGGGTGCCGTTTCCGAATCGGACATTCGCCACGGTGGATCATATCATCCCCACCACGAAAAATGAGCGAGTTCGGCCACTTGCCGACACAATGGCTGAAGAGATGCTGGTTCATATTGAAAAGAACACCAGCGACTACGGTATTCGGTTTTTTTCACCTGAAAAAGGCGAACAGGGGGTGGTTCATGTGGTCGGTCCGGAGCAGGGAATCACCCAACCGGGAATGACCATTGCCTGCGGCGATTCTCATACATCAACACATGGTGCATTCGGCGCGTTGGCGTTCGGAATCGGGACTTCTCAGGTAGCGGATGTGCTTTCTACCCAAACGTTGGCTATGTCGCGACTGAAAGTTCGACAGATTCGATTTACCGGACAGCTGAAACCGGGCGTGTATGCCAAGGATGTGGCGTTGGCGTATATTCACAAATTAGGGGTGAACGGCGGCGTCGGGTATGCATATGAATTTGCCGGTGAGGTGATTGAGGGGATGTCGATGGAAGAACGCATGACCGTGTGCAATATGTCGATTGAAGGGGGGGCTCGCTGTGGGTATGTGAACCCGGACGAAACCACGTTTGCCTTTTTAAAAGACCTCGCGTATGCGCCGAAAGGAGACGCCTGGGAGCGTGCGATTGCCGATTGGCGTTCGATCGCTTCAGACGCTGACGCGGAGTACGATGATGTGGTGGAGATTCCGGGCGAAGAAATAGAACCGTTTGTTACCTGGGGCATCACCCCCGCGCAAAGTGTCGGTGTGGGCGATACGTTGCCCTCTCCGGCGCAGTTTTCAGGCAGCGAACAACAGGTGGTGACAGAAGCCTATGAGTATATGGACTTTCAACCGGGGCAGCAGATTGCCGGTGTGCCGGTAAATGTATGTTTTATCGGCAGCTGCACCAACGGACGGGTGTCGGATTTTGAAATTGCAGCGGAAATTATTAAAGGAAAAAAAGTGGCGGATGGAATTCGCGCGTTGGCGGTGCCCGGCTCAATGAAAGTGAAGAACGCGCTTGAGGCTCGCGGCATTGATAAAATTTTTGTCGAAGCTGGTTTTGAATGGCGCGAAGCGGGGTGCTCCATGTGCCTGGCCATGAATCCCGACAAATTGAAAGGACGTGAAATTTGCGCCAGCACATCGAATCGTAATTTCAAAGGGCGCCAGGGAAGCCCTGCGGGACGAACTCTGTTGATGAGCCCCGCGATGGTTGCAGCGGCTGCGCTAACGGGTAAAGTCTCTGATGTTCGGGAGGTGATCAAATGAAAACGGTAGTGATTCAACGGGTGTCCGGAACCGGTGTGCCGGTTCGTGGCAATGATATTGATACAGATCGCATTATTCCTGCGCGATTTTTAAAAAGCGTCACGTTTGACGGATTGGGGGCGCATGCGTTCGAAGATGACATCGCGGCACTGAATGCCAAAGGGAGCGTACACCCGTTTCGCAACGAGAAATACGCCGGGGCAGCGGTGTTGGTGTCAAATTCCAATTTCGGTTGCGGTTCTTCGCGGGAGCATGCGCCCCAGTCATTGAACCGGTGGGGGATATTGGCCATCATCGCCGAAAGTTACTCGGAGATCTTCTTTGGGAATTGTGTATCGCTTGGGATTCCCTGTTTCACTGGATCTCACGAGATAGTGGAACAGATTCTGGGATGGATTGAGGCGAATCCCCGACGAGAGATGATTCTCGACGTGGCGGAAACGACGGTGAATCTGGATGGCACCGTGTTGGCGCTCTCGCTTCCGGTCGGCGCCAGAGGGCAGTTCCTCGACGGCACATGGAACGCCCGAACTCAACTACTGGCCAATCTGGACAAGGTCCGTGACGTGGCGGCAACGCTGTCGTACTTTTCAGACTACCAATAGCATCAGATATATATTCTTCAGATATTTTCTCTGAATTTTGGGATGCACAAGTGTTCAAAAAGGGGTAGGGTAGCTACCGATTTGAACAACCGCAAACGAACGGATGTGGAATAATTGACTACCGATACAAATAAAGGCGCATGCATGGCTGCCTTGCCGGTTGACAAGTGCGCTGATCTTACGGCCATCGACGGAAACTACCAATATCACGCACTGCATCACGGTTACGCTTCACAGAAATTCTGGCATCGCCAGCGATATGACGCATCGCTTGAACTGATGGAATTATACCCCGGGGCGGAGGTTCTCGATGTGGGTTGCGGGTCAGGAGTGTTCAGCGATATGATGGCTCAGCAGGGAGCGACCATTACCGGTATTGACGCCAACACCGCAGCCGTCGAGTTCGCCCGACAGACATTCGCGTCGCCCCAAATCACGTTTATCAATGACAGTCTCGATAAGCTTCATTTTGCCACTGCGTCGTTTGATCGGATATCTCTTTTGGAAGTGATTGAACACGTCCATTTACATCAGGGAGAGCAACTGCTTAAATCGTTCAGGGAACTGATTCGCCCGGATGGTCGGCTGGTGATTTCGACACCCAATTATGCGGGAGGTAGTTTGTGGCCGCTGATTGAAAAAGGCATCGACATGTTGAAGGTGGCTCCCACGCTTGAGGATGATCAGCACGTAATTCGGTATACCCCAAAAAAACTGGCGGAACTGTGCCGCGTAAACGGATTTGAGCATGTCGAAACCCGTTGTCTGTTTTTGCTGTCACCCTGGGTGGCCCACATTAGCGAACGAATGGCACAAACGCTGCATCGCATTGAAACGCGGCTTCCCGCAGCGGTCAAGTGCCTATTCGTCAGTTCTTTTAAGCCTTTCTAGTTATTTCCCGCCGGCACAGAATGCGGTCTACAATTTCAGATGGAGTTGCGAGAATTGAGATTTCAGTCGTGTTTGACGGCTGCTCCAGTGTGTCGAATTGGGATTGAAGCAGTTCTGATGACATGTAGTGATTGTCTCGTCTACGTAGTCGGTTTTGAATGGTCTGGAAATCTCCCACCAGATGAACCCAGCGAAGGGCATGCGCGGTTTGTGCCTCCTGTAGAATAGTTCGTCCTTGTCGAGTCAACGCCGAACAGGCGAGGACGGCACCGCGTTGCGCAGCTTCGGTTTGAAGCACCAATGCCAATCGGTGGAACCAGGGAAGGCGATCGGCATTGGTCAACGGAATGCCTTCAGACATTTTCTGAATATTTGAGCGGCTGTGAAAATCATCGGCATCAAGGAACGGAACCGCAAGCCGCTCAGCCAACAGTGTGCCGACCGTTGTTTTTCCGCAGCCGCTTACGCCCATAATGATGTAAATCATCGCGTATACCTTTTAAAATGAACCATGAAAATTATACCTGCAGGCTCAGTAGAACAGCTGTTATAAGTCCCACCAGCGCAATCAATGTGGTGGATACAGTCCATGTTTTGAGCGTATCCGGCACCGATAGTCCGAAGTATCGACTGACCAGCCAGAACCCCGAGTCGTTGACATGAGATGTGGTGGTTGCGCCTGACGCAATTGAAATAACCAGCAGTGCGTTATGCTGCGGCGACAAATGGCTTTGCTCGACTACCGCTGCCATCAGACCCGCTGCGCTGAGCATGGCAACCGTTGCGGAACCCTGCAGAAGACGCATTACCGCAGCTGCGATAAACCCTGCAACGATTGGGGTAAACGATGCGGCGTGCATGGCTTGTGTCAATATGTCACCTACTTTTGAATCAATTAGTACCTGCTTGAAAACGCCACCCGCACCGGTTACCAGAATGATGATTCCTGCGGGTTCCAGAGCCGCTGTGCTCAGCTGTTGAATGGTATCTTTCGAGAGCCCGCGTGACCTTCCCAGAAGTTGAAAGGAAAGCATCGTGCTGAGGAGAAGGGCGATGAATGGGTGCCCTGTAAATACGATAGCATGTTGTATTGCACCGTTCGGCAACCATGCAGCGGCCGCACTTCCACAAAGGATGAATCCGAGGGGCAGTCCGATAAGGAGTAAAATGATACCGATGGATGGCGGTTGCGCCTTGGGGAGTACCGGGTTCGATGAGGCATCAGGTAACACCTCTTTTTCGTATTGGCCGCTGACTTTTTTTGCAATCAGCCTGCCATAGATCGGTCCGGCCACTGCAGTGGCGCAGATAGCGGCAATACTGCCGTACAGGATAACCCAGCTGAGCGGCGCGTTGAGAATTCCAGCGACTGCGATGGGGCCGGGGGTGGGCGGAATAAACGCGTGGGTTGCTGCCAGTCCGGCAAGCAGCGGCAGTGCGAAAAAAATCATCGGTTTCTTTGATTTGGCCGTTAGCCCATACACTACAGGGGCGAGGATGACCAGGCCCACATCGAAAAACACCGGTATGGCCACGAGAAACCCTACCAATCCCAGCGTCCACCGGCTGTTATCTGCACCGAAGCGGTTGAGAAACGCGTGCGCCAGCACCTCTGCTCCTCCGGAGACTTCGAGCATCTTGCCGAACATCGCCCCCAGTCCCACAATAACGGCAATGGTTCCCAGGGTGCCGCCCATACCCGATGAAATGGAATCAATAATTTTTTCGAGAGGCATTCCCGCCCCCAGTCCCACAAGTACACTGACCAGCAGTAGTGCCACGAATGCGTGGAGTTTGGTGCGAATGATCAGGAACAACAACGCAGCAATGCCAAATGCGGCGGCGAACGTTAAACGAGTGGGGTCGATGGGAAGCCTCCTTTCAATTATTTGTGTATATTATCTGAAAACAGCAGAATCGTCGCGGTGAATTCGCGATTGTGAATTCGCGATTGAACAGCAGACGTCGGGTGCTGCATCCACGCTGTTCCATCGGCAGTATCAAAAAAACATCACCACAGCATCGACAGCGGTTCGATCGTACGCTGTCAACCCGCCCGCGCCGAAGTTGTCGCTCACCACAGGCGGTAGATTGATCTCAACTTTTTATAGTGCTTGCTGCAATGTGAAATTGGGGGATCTATTTTTGGAGAGGCAGTGGTCTAGTAGCCTTCATCGAGGTCGCGAATATTCTGTTGAATCTTTTCGATGTGCACTTTGTTTTGGTCATTGGCGCCTAAATTTGTATAAATTTCGAGAGCCTGCTGCCAGCAGGTGCGTGCCTTGCTTTTCTCGTGGAGTTCTTTCCAGACCACACCCAGGTTTGTATAAACCACAGCGGCTTTATTCTGAGCATTGCCCGAGAATCGCAGATAAATCGCAGCTGCCTTTTCATACTCTTGGACGGCCAGCTCTTTCTGGTATTTCTGATAGGCAATCTGTGCTGCCTCGTAGTGCGCATCTGCCTCTTTGATGGATGGTTTCCCTGTGGCTTCAAGTGTTTCCGCAGCGCTGAGATAATAGTCCAGCGCGTCTTCCAGACGTTGTTCAGCGAGTGCGAGTCCGGCTTGCTCCATGAAATAATTGTACTCTTCCATGGCCGCCGGAGGAGGGCTGTTATCATCGCCGAAAGAATCGGATGAGGAATTCGTACTGCCGCTTTGGGCACCACCACAGCTCATGAGCATCAGTGAAGTAAAAATAGATATGGCTGTGAAGTAAAATGAAAACCTTTTCATGGCATCGTCCCTTCCTTGAAAAAAACTGAAACAATTTTTACAAATCATAACCATTTTTTCAAAATTTGCTCAAGAACTATTCGGTAGAAAAGGAGAAAATATGAAAAATATTGATGAGTTGCCGTAGAAACAAATTTAATGGGAAACTGTTGCACTTTCGCAATGAATGCCTCGGGACAAGTCGATAACACGCAGGACTGTGTTGCCGCGGATCATCACGATTTGTCCCAATGGCTCGATGGCGCGACAAGCAGGAAGCAGGGTATGGTTTCCGAAATCATCTTTTTCATCGAGAATAAGCCAGTTTCCGGTGGTGGGTTTGGAATAGGGACGATTTATTCCGATAATTGATATTCTACGTTGAGGACGGTTGATTTGCCAGTTCAATTGAGCTGCCAGTCCATAGTTGTCGCAGATCACGCAGTCCAAATCCGCTAATTCTTGCGATACAGATGCCAACTGTTCCCATCCCGCCAGCCGGGTGAGTGGGTCCCGTTCGGGGGATAGCGGCAGAAATGGAGTCACCGCATGCAGATGCACGATAGAAGTGAACAGCAACGCTGTGGAAAACGTCCATGTGAACAGTTGCTGGAAACGGGCTCGTTCACGGAGGGCCGCTACGACCAGGATTGACGCCAGCGGGTGCCCAATGGATGCCCAGTTTTGTTCAGGATGTGTCGATAGCGCGACAGCGGCGGTTGCCAGAACGGGAATGATGACTCCGGCAAAAACCGGAAGGTATGGGAGGGGATGCTTGAAAATATGCCGAGCAAATTCGACGCTCCATATAAACACCAACGGTGACAGAAGACCGAATTGCCCCAGAAGCAGCTCCGCCCAGCGAATCGGAAAATCCACAATCGAGACATGGTTTCCCGGAAGTGTGCCGACGGCGTGTGCACTTTGATGAAGCAGGGAAGCGAATTGCTGATGCCATTCCGCAGCCAGCCACGGAGTCATTCCTCCCAAGTAGATGCCGAATGATACCCATGGGTGAATTGTTTTAAGGAGTGGGCGCAGCTTCGGTGTGGCGACGATGACGTACAGACTTGTCGGCAGCAATAGAATGCCGGAATGTTTCGCATAGCAGGCGAAACAGATGGGCAGAATCAGCAGGTATAGTTCACGAATACGCCCATATTTTACAAGGCGTACCAGTATCCATATGGATAACACCCATCCAAGGGCCAGCGGAACATCTGGTGTCATCAACAGCGCCCCCACTGCGGGCATCAGCAAAATGTTTTCAAGGAGGGCACATTGCAGCGCCTGTTTTTTGGTGAAGTCGAGTTCCCGTGCGATACGGTATACCACGATGCCGGCCAACGCACCGAAAACAATCGAGAATAGACGAACGCCTGTTGCATTGGCGCCCGCGATTTCTGTGCCTGCGCGGATAAGCCAGGCAACCATGGGAGGGTGATCCGGATACGCTAGAACGAGCCGTTGGCTCCACTGATAATAATATGCTTCATCGGCGGAAAGACCGATTTTATCTGCGAGGTAGAGCCGGAATACGCTGGTGGCCAACAGGAATGTGATGAGAATGAAAAATGGCGCGCGAAAAGGGCTAGGCATCACGGTTCATTTGAGCGCGAAATCGTTCGTACAAAACAATCGCTCCCGCGGCGGAAACATTCAGAGATTCAAAATCTGTCGCCATCGGAATTCGAAACAGGAAGTCGCAGTTCTCGGCGGTGAGTTTTCGAATTCCCTTTCCTTCGTTGCCAAGAACAATGGCCGTTTTGGGACTGAAAGTTACGTCGGAAAGGGATTCCGCACCGTCCAGCGCTGCGCCGAACAACTGAAATCCGGCGTCTTTCAGCTGTTGGATGGTTGCTACCAGGTTGACAATACGTACGATGGGAAGCAGTTCGCTTGCGCCGACAGAAGCGCGTACCGTCGCCGCAGTGACCTGCGCGGATCGGTTTTTGGTAATGAACAATCCATCCGCGCCAAGGCTGTATGCGCTGCGGATAATAGCACCCAGGTTTCCGGGGTCTTGTATCTGGTCCAACAGTACAACGGTACTTTCGAGAGCGTCGTGAATGGTCTGCAGGAACATATCGACAGAGGTGTACGGAAATTCTCCGCAGAGCGCGATTACTCCCTGGTGGGTCAACCCTTTCGCAAGAATTTCCAGGCTGGATTTATCAACCGCTTGTGTTTTCACATGATGCTTTTCTGCGAGATGATACAGGCGCGCAGCCGTTTTCTGGGCGAGTCCGGACTGGATATATAATACATGCAACTCAGCCCCCGCTTTTATAGCTTCTTCAACCTGATTGGGGCCGGCAATAATTCGTTTCATTTTATTCAGACAGCGCTTCGGCGATTTCTTTTACAATTTCGTCTGCTGCTGCAGCGGGATTTTCCGCCCCCCGAATGGGCCGTCCGACGACGAGATAATCCGAACCATCCGCAATTGCGCTTTTCGGGGTGGCCGCTCTTTTCTGATCTCCCATAGACGCGCCGGCGGGGCGGATTCCAGGGGTGATAATCGAGATATTCGGACCGACCGCAGCGCGGACAAGCGAAACCTCTTTGGGACTGCATACAATACCTCCGAGACCGCATTTAGCTGCAAGCGTTGCCCGGGCAGATACGATGTCGGATGGATTGCCGGTCAGGCACACCGGTGCCAGATCGTCCTCTCCCATACTGGTAAGCAGCGTAACACCCAGTACGTTAATTTTACCGGCGGCTTCCTTTGCGGCGGCTTCCAGCATTGCTGTGCTGCCCCCGGTGTGAACGGTAAGCATCGCGACGTCAAGTGCCAGGGCACTTCGTACCGCACCCGCAACAGTGGCGGGAATGTCGTGCAGCTTTAAATCAAGAAAAACATCGATATCGCGTTCACGTACCGCCTGAACCGCCGCAGGGCCGCACGCCGTGAACAGCTCCAGTCCCACTTTTACCAGACCCACTTTTCCCTGTATTTTATCCAGTAGTATTTTCGCTTCATCGAGCCCGGGTACATCAAGGGCCAAAATGAGTCGTTTTCTCGCATCTTCCAGTTGAACGGTCATTGCTTTTCGTCACTTTCCTAAAAAAAACGGGGCTTCATGTTGGTGAAGCCCCGTAGTTGTCATTTCGATGGATTGAAGACTAGAGATCAAGTCCGCTGAGCGGGTCTGCAGAACCGACGCCACCACCTGTTTTCTTGGTGCCTCCGCCGGCGGATTTGCTGCTGGTCCGCTTACGGGTCGATTTGGCTGCAGCCGCACGGGCTTCGGCTTCGCGTTTTGCGCGTTCCATCGCCTCTTTTTGCGCCAGAGTGGATTCCGCTGCAGATTTTTCACGAGCGAGACGTTCTTTTTCAGCTCGTTCCGCGGCCAGTTTTTCCTGTGATTCACGCTCCAGACGCGCTTTCTCCTCTTCGGCCATGATTCGCTCCTGCTCGGCCTTCTGGCGAATCGCTTCTTTTTCGGCTTGGGCAGACTGATACTGCCAGATACCGATACCGGCGCCGATGAGGATAATCGCTGCGACGATCCCCCATACCCATACGGGAACACCCGCTTTTTCGGCTTCGATTCGTTTCAGCTCCGCTTCATGCTCAAGCAGTCGTTGTTGTTCTGCCAGACGTGTTTCGGCTTCGGCCTCCTTGGCGGCGCGAACGCGGGCAGCTTCAAGTTCTGCCTGCTTGCGAAGCTCTTCGTTCTCTCTTGCTTTTTCTTCCGCAATACGACGTTCTTCTTCTTCGCGACGAGCGCGTTCTTCGGCTTCCTTACGAGCTCTCTCTTCTTCTTCTTTACGTTTGCGCTCTTCTTCTTCTATACGCCTGCGCTCTTCTTCCTCTTTGGTTTGACGGTCATCTTCCATTCCCATCAACTCTTGAAGGGCGAAGTTCACAGAATTTTCGCTGGTATCAGTCTTTCTTGCCATATTGACCTCGTATTGAAATGTTCGAATTAACCCCAAGTCTTACGGGAGCACAAATTTTTCGCTCCCGATAGTAGCAGACGTGTACTTATGAAAAAAGATCTAAAATGACAATTTATAAACAATTTATTTTATTCCTCTTTTTATGTTTATTGAATTTGTTTACCAAGACGGTAAACCAAATGGAATCTTTCCCGGGTGCTGTCGGTTATTAAATTTGTTGACGCAAGTATTCACGTTGAATTTCGCTGCGTAAACAGTAATATGCCGCTCGATGTCGCTGGTAGGTATGCCGCGAACGGTAGTATATTTGGAAACAATATGAACGATTCGGTAAATGACACGGGAAAACGCTGCCCCTTCTGTAATGCGAATGTTGATCCGCTTCGTGCCGCAGCAGTGAGTATCGTTGACGGAAAGATTACCCATTTCTGTTCGACCACATGCAGGGAATTGTTTTTAAAACGCAGTGGTTCCGCTGAAGAGGGTTCTACTTCATCGGTACCGGTCACGGGGGGGAAGGCTGTACCGTCCGATGTGAAAGCAACTGCCGTTGATTCATCTATTTCAGCCGGTGCCGGTAAACATTTCGATGAAGGCCGCCTCACCGATACGCCTTTTGCAAATATTGAACCGCAACAGTTGACAAGGCGAACGACGTCTCAGTTTGTCTATTGGAACGTCTTTAGACCCTGGCTTGTTGAACTGGGAGGAATCCTGTTTTTTTCGGTGCTTTTAGTTATAGTTCATACTCATTATAATTTCGCATGGGCAAGCCGGGGGGTTGTCGGCGCAGGTATTCTGTTCAGCCTGGGCATGGGAATATATCGTGAATTTAAAAACGGGTTCGCGGCCATAGCGAATGCCGCGGCTACACCGTTTGCTGCGGTCGCAGTCGCTGTAAGTTCAATGATTTGTTCTGACCCTTTGTGGCAGCAATTGGCGGCGTTGGGGCTGCCCGGAGTGCGTGCGATTGGGCGTTGTCTGGAATTTATTTCGCGCCGTTACAGCGGCGTCTTGCAGGTTGCCGCGGGAAAATCAATGTCGTGGGGGTCGCGGGAATGGCGCGACAACTCTCCAATGGCGGTAAGAATTCGGAAAGTGGCAATGGTCATGGACTGGGCGCGGATTCCATTATCGTTCGGAATTGGTGGAAGTCTGTATTTATTGGGAATCGTTCCGCTGTCAGAGTGTTTACTAGGTTCCGCAATTTTACTCCTCGTTTTGGAACCCAGGTTGCTGCGCATGGTAACCGGAGACGCACATTTGAAAGTGGCATTGCTGGTTGGTAAAATGGGAGGTAACATCAGAGATGCCAATGCGGTAGACTCACTTTCCAAAGCGAGAACGCTGCTGTTTCTTTCCAGTGAAACCCTGACCCGTAAAGATGTGACAGTGGTGGATTTTAAATTTTGTGACAACGTGCATGAAGCTCACGTGTTGAGTGCGTTGTACGCGGTGGAGTCTTCGCTTCATGACGATCGCTATTCCCGTGCGATTTTAAGATATTGTAGCGAACACGGGGTAAAACAGATAGAGAAGGCTGCTGCAGAGCGTATCGACGGCGTCGGTGTTCGCGGCAACACCCTTTTCGGAACACTGCTTTGCGGTTCGAGATTGTATATGCTGGATGCGGGTATTTCCACCGCAGTGGTAGAGGAAGCCGCTCATGAGCTGGAGCAGAGCGGACGGCGGGTGATGTATGTTGCCCTGGATGGTCAATTATCCGCTTTTTTCGCTGTGGATGAGATGCTCCGGGAAGGAGTGCAAAGCAGCATTCAGCAGTTGTTGATGTTGGGTGTTGAGCCGGTAATGATGACTTCCGCCGAGGTGGACGCGGCGCAGGCGCTGGGCAGCCGAATTGGAATTGAGCGTGTTCAGTTCGGGAGCGGTAAATCACATCTTGAAGATGTGATTGGAAGACTGCAAAAAAGCGGCGAATTGGTGGCTTTACTCGGCGCAGGAGACGAGTTCGAACAGAATGTTGATATGGCAGATTGCGCTATCGCGATAGGAGATGTCGTAAAAAAAACGAGTATGGCCGGTATCGATTTGAGGGGGAAGAGATTGGCGACGATTGCATCTTTGTTTGAAGCGGCGTTGGCTGCGCGTCGAAGTGTTGTAACAAATTTGTTGTCGAGTATATTGTTGTTCTGTTTGGGCATTTGTTTCGCAGTGGGCTGGCGAACTCCGGCAATGGTTTTCGGCGTTGCCGCAGCGGTTGCCGCAATGTCATTTTTCAGTACGATTAGCGGGCCGTATTCGACGCTGCAGCGTGGACAGCAGGAACTGAAAAAACGGGTATCCCGGGGATTGCAGATGGTGGGGCTGGCAAGAAAAAAATAGACCTGTACGAAGCGCCGGATTGGAAAAGTACGCACGAAAATGCATTTACGGGCAATTGTAAAAATAATCGGTATGCTGTTGGCAGGAATCGCCTGCGCGATGTTTGTTGCAGCTGTGGTGTCGCTCGGTTACCAAGAAGAAGATTTGTTTTCATTGATGCTGGCCGGAGGCGTCACACTCTTTATTGGTCTGGCGATGTTCTTTTTGTCCGGGCGTCCGACAGAGCGGATGGAAGTGTCGCATCGCTCCGCGTTTGCGATTGTCACTTTCGGTTGGTTTGCCGCGTGTATTGTTGGTGCGCTGCCATACTTTTTTTATGCACAGGTACCCTCGATATGGTTTAACGGCGCAATTCACGACGTCGAAGAAGGTGGCTTGAATGTACAGAAAGCAGATTGTCGACTCGATAAAGGAATCGGTCGTGAATTCTGCTCGTTCACCAACGCGGTGTTTGAATCCACTTCGGGATTTACCACCACGGGTGCAACCATTTTGGAGGCCGGTTTGTGGCAGCGCCCGGATTCTCGTGCCGGAGGTCTTCCGCACGGCATTTTGTTTTGGCGGGCAGTAACACATTTTCTGGGGGGAATGGGGATTATCGTATTCGGTGTGGCGTTGCTGCCTCTATTGGGAGTCGGGGGAATGCAGCTTTTCAAAGCGGAGGTTCCCGGCCCGGTAAAAGACAAAATGGCACCGCGCGTGGCAGAAACCGCGCGTCTCTTGTGGAAGGTGTACGCCGGTTTAACATTTGTACAGTTTGTATTGTTGCTACTCACCGGGCAGGGGCCGTATCTCGCAATTTGTCATGCGTTTGCGACAATGGCGACCGGCGGATTTTCTCCGTTGGCGTCATCGATTGAAACGTTGCAGAGCCCTGCATCTGAGTGGATTATCGCGGTTTTTATGCTGCTTGCCGGTGCAAATTTTTCGCTTCATTTCAACTCAATACGAAGAAAACGATTCGTTCATTTGAAAGATGCGGAATTTCGTTTTTATCTGATTGTGTTCGCAGTTGTGGCGATTGGAGTTGCCCTGATTCTCTTTTTTGACAAAAGGGAAGGGGTGCACGGAGCGCTACGAGCCGGTGTGTTCCAGTCATTGTCAATTCTGACCACGACAGGGTTTTCCTCAGCCAATTTTGATTTATGGAGCGTCGGCGCGAAAATGCTGTTGCTGGTTACATTTTTTGTGGGTGGATGCGCGGGGTCGACCGGGGGTGGTATAAAATGTGTTCGCGTATTTCTGATGACGCGGTTGGCTATTACCGAATTAAAACAACTGGTCCATCCCCACGGTGTCATTCAGACAAAGCTCGCCAAAGGGGTCGTTCCGGTATCTGTCGTCATTTCTGTAGCAGGATTCATTGCGTTGTATTTGGGTGTGTTTCTGCTCAGTGTTGTTGTTTTCGCGTTGTTCGGCTACGATTTGATTACCTCTACAACGGTGGTCGGTGCGACACTCGGCAATATCGGTCCGGGACTAGGAGATGTGGGGCCGGCGGCCAACTACAATTTTTTCAGCGCTGGACTGAAATGGCATCAGATTTTCTTGATGGTTATCGGTCGTTTGGAAATTTATTCCGTACTGATTGTGCTGACTCCCGAGTTTTGGCGCAAATAGTCGGGCGCGTGGTTCACGCGACTCTGGCGATGATGCGGAAGTTGAATAACCCATCGAGAACCTTGAGATTGTCGAACAGATCTTCGATGGGGGAGACCATGCTGGTGGTTTCAAGTGTGATCACGATATTCGCGATTGAATTGATGGGAATGGTCTGATTGATGGTCAGTATATTGGCTCCGGTCTCGGCGATAGTGGTAAGCACCTTGGAAAGAAGACCAGCCGCATCTTTCAAATCGAATGAAAAAGTCAGATTTCTTCCCAGACTGTCTTCATAAAACGGGAATATGTAGTCTTTGTATTTGTAGAAAGCACTACGAGATAAATCCACAGCTTTAACGGCTTCGCTGACACTTATATGTGAGTTCTCCCGAAGCGCCCGTTTGGCATCAACTACTTTTTTGAGGGTGTCTGAAACGATTGCCCGATCAATTATAAAGAATTGGGGGCGTTTGCGGCCAGTGTTCAAAGGTGCCTCCTTCGCGGAGCTGTTATTGCGCCATACTCGCTTTCTTGGCGCGCATCAGAAGCATTCGATTTACCGCGTTTACATATGCTTTTGCGCTGGCAATAATAACATCTGTGTCAGAGGCTTGACCACTGTAAAACGTATCATCTTCGTCTTTTATTCGAAGTACCACCGTTCCCTGCGCATCAATTCCCTCGGTTACGTTTTGCACCGAGTAGCCGGTGAGCGACGGGTCAGCCTCGATGATGCGATTGACAGCGACACAAATGGCGTCAATCGGACCGTCACCTGCCGCCGCATCGGTTTTAGCGTTTCCATCGGCGTCTTTCAGGCGGATTGTTGCGGTGGCAATCGCGTGAGTGCCCGAAGCAACGTGGATATGATCGACCGTCCATTTGGGGCTGAACACTTCACCAGTTCGTTGGGCTACAATTGCTTCAATATCGCGATCGTCTATATTCTTCTTTTTGTCGGCAAGGTTTTTAAAATCCTCGAACGCCTTGGTCATTTGTTCCTCGGGAAGCTGATATCCCAACTCTTCCACGTGTTTTGCAAAGGCGTGGCTGCCCGACAATTTTCCCATGACCAGTTGCGTGCCGTTGGGAATGCCGATAGACGCGGGATCAATGATCTCCCATGTTTCGCGCTTCTTCAAAATGCCGTCCTGATGAATGCCGGAGCCGTGTCGAAACGAATTCTTGCCGACAATCGCCTTGTTCCATTGCACCGGCATTCCTGAAATGCGTTCCACCAGTTGGCTGGTGCGATAGAGTTCCTTGGTATTAATGGTGGTGTACACGCCCAACTGCTCTTCACGGGTTTTCAGCGCCATCACAACCTCTTCCAGTGCGGTATTGCCTGCGCGTTCGCCGATACCGTTCATGGCAACTTCGATTTGTCGAACCCCGTTCTGCACTGCTGAAAGTGCGTTGGCCGAGGCCAACCCCAAGTCATTGTGCGCATGACAACTGAACACGGCTTTGTCCGAGTTGGGAACTCTTTCGATAATTTCCTTAAACATGTTGCCGTGTTCAGAGGGGATGGCATATCCCACAGAGTCGGGCACGTTAATGGTAGTTGCCCCGTGGGCAATCGCCGCTTCGATAATCCGAAATAAAAATTCTTTATCGGAGCGGGTGGCATCCATCGGGCTGAATTCCACGTTTGAGGTGAAACGTTTTGCCAGCTTGATACTTTCAATTGCCTGCTCCAATACCTGTTCACGTGTTTTCTTCAACTGATTTTCAATTTGAATGTCGCTGGTGTTGATAAACGTATGAATTCGCGGGTTGGCTGCGTCCTTCACGCCTTCCCAGGCCGCTTCGATGTCTCCTTTGATACAGCGAGCCAACGCGCAGATGGTACATTCGCGAACCTCTTTGGCAATGTGCTGTACTGCTTCCAGGTCACCAGGAGATGTGCGGGGAAAACCCGCTTCGATGATGTCGACGCCTAGTTTTTGGAGTTGATGAGCTATTTTAAGCTTTTGATTGAGGGAGAAAGAAACCCCTGCGGATTGTTCTCCATCTCTCAATGTGGTGTCAAATACAAATACTTTCTGCTTGTCCATCTTCAACTCCTTCCGTTGTCACCGCCGTCTCGTTTTCAAGGCAGCTTCATTGGCACGAACATCTACCTCTCCGTACGTCGTGTCATACCGTTGCATTTCATTAAAATGCACAGCACTATAAAAATCATAAAATTCTTTTTGTAAAGAAATCGTTATATAATTGGCCGTATAAAAATCAGAAATACTATAAATTCCATTCCTTCTGCAGGAACGGCAATTCCGCAACTAAATCGGTTGCAACGAGGCCGGATTTTCCGATTTTCTCGACGCATCTGTCCGCCAACAGACCGTGGATGTAGGTACCCGCAACTGCCGCGTCAAACGGTTTCATTCCCTGTGCAAGATAGCTTCCGATGATGCCGGTCAGAACATCTCCCATACCTCCTGACGCCATTCCTTCATTTCCGGTTGGGTTGATAAGGATATTTCCTTCCGGAGAGGCAATGACGGTGTGTGCACCTTTTAAAACTATTGTCACCTTATGCCACATGGCGGTCTGACGTGCGATTTCGATACGGTCGTTTTGTACCTGCGCAGTACTTTTTCCGGTGAGGCGCGCCATTTCGCCGGGGTGTGGAGTGAATACCATTGGTGCCATGATTCGTCCCGCCCCTGATGGATCCTTCGCCAGAATGTTGATGCCGTCCGCGTCAATCACTGCCGGAATTTCAAGCATTTGCAGCAAACGCATCGATAACGCGGAAATCCCCGGCGCGGTGGTCAGTCCGGGACCGAGGGCCAAAGCCGTTTTCCCTTCGATTAACGAAGCCAGTTTTTTAACATCTTTGTCTGTTAGCGCGGCATCCGGTTTTTCTATGACTGTTTCGACCATTACCTCCAGGCAGCGGGGTTCAATCGTTGCACGGGCGTTTTGTGTGGTGGCAATGGTAACCCGTCCGGTTCCCGCGCGCATTGCAGCCTTGGAAGCCATCACCGCAGCACCTGATTTTCCAAGAGATCCGGCTACAATAGCCAGGTGGCCCATGGTTCCTTTGTGCGCGTCTTTTTTCCGGGACGGGAAAAGGGCTCGTACCTCGGCCTCCGTTACGATATGGCCCTGCACACCCGCTTTTTTTGAAACCGATGCCGGGACACCAATGGGAACAACTTGTATCCGACCGGCATGGAACGCACCGGGATACAACAACAGCCCCTGCTTGATATGACCGAACGTGGCGGTAACGTCGGCATTCACGGTGGTTTTCCATGAAATACCTGTGTCCGCATCCAACCCGGAGGGTACGTCAATCGCCAGTACGGGAACATTCATTTCGTTCAGTTGGTCGATAATCGTCGACAGGTAACCTTCTACCGGTTTGTTCACGCCGGTGCCCAATAGCGCGTCTATAACTAAGTCACAGTTCAGGTGGTCGGGCAGTACCTTCGGCTTATCGGTTGAAGCAGGAATAATGGTGGCATCCATTTTGTGAAGAACATCATAGTTAATTCTGGCATCGCCCTTGATGGCTTTGGGCGCGGTTGCCAGATATGTGCGCACATCGCAGCCCGCGTTTATCAGGTGGCGGGCAATCACAAATCCGTCTCCACCGTTATTGCCCGGGCCGGCGAGCACGGCGACCCGTTTTTGCCCCTTCAACATATCGAGGGCGATTCTCGATGCACCGACTCCGGCGTTCTCCATCAGCACCACACCGGGGATTTCCAGTTCCTTCATTGCAATGCTGTCGTATGCGCGGATTTGTTCGCGGGTCATAAAGATGTGCTCGTTCCATTTTTCGCTCATTTGTTATCGTCCTTCCAAAATGACTACAGCAACCGCCTGACCGCCGGCGTGAGTCATGCTGACCAGTGTGTGGGTAACGCCGATGGTGTCGGCATGTGTTTTGGCTGCGCCGCTCAGAGTCAACCGCGGTGCACCGGACTCGTCGTTTTCAATGGCGATGTCCTGCCAGCTGAGACCTTCCGGGGCACCAAGTGCTTTGATGGTTGCTTCCTTTGCAGCCCATCGGGCGGCCAGTCGATCGTTTTTTATTTTTCCTTCGGCGTAATCTTGTTCTGATCGAGTGTATACCCGATTCATGAAGGCATCGCCATGTCGCTTGAGAACATCACCGATTCGGTCAATGGGACAAATATCGATGCCCACACCGATAATCATTTTTCGCCCATTGCTTCAAGCATTTGCGTCACTGCTTTTTCAAGTCCCACAAATACGGCGCGCGCGATAATGGAATGCCCGATATTGAGTTCTTCCACTTCGGGAATGTCGGCGACGGCACGCACATTGTGGTAATGCAGTCCGTGACCGGCGGCGACATTCAGTCCCAGCGATTTTCCAAGGGTGGCGGCGGCACGCAATTTATTGAGTTCCACGTCGCGTTGTTCTGCAGATTCGGCTTCACAGTAGTCACCGGTATGCAATTCGATGATGTCTGCACCGACTTCCTTCGACGCGCGGACTTCTCGCTCGACCGGATCGATGAAAAGACTGACGCGTATACCCGATTCATGCAACGTGGCAACTACTGCTTTCATTCTCGCCAAATCACCGGCAACCACCAGTCCGCCTTCAGTGGTGCGCTCCTCTCGTTTTTCCGGTACGAGTGTGCAGAGATCAGGTTTGGTTTGTTTCGCTATATCGATGATCTCATCCGCCGCAGCCATTTCAAGGTTTAAAACTGTACCTACCGTTTGTTTAATGAGGGCGACATCTCGGTCCACAATATGACGGCGATCTTCGCGAAGGTGAATGGTGATTCCTTGGGCACCGGCCATTTCCACTACAGATACCCCAAATACCGGGTCGGGATAATTCACGCCCCGGGCCTGTCGAAGGGTGGCAATGTGGTCAATATTCACGTGAAGCCTGGTCATGGGTTACTCCTCTTCGTCGCCGTCAGGGTCAGCTTCTGTTTCGTCGGTATCGGTTTCAGTTTCATCGCTGTCTTCGTTCTCGTTGCTACTTGTTTCTTCGTCATCAACGTAATCCTCATCATCATCGAACTCGTCGTCGGAAATTTCTGTTTGGTCAGGAACTTCGGTTTCACCGGTGTCATCGTTTGTGTCGATGTCACCGTCGTCTATTTTTGTCGGTTCGAAATCATCCGGAACTACATCGTCGGAAATGTCATCTGTCCCGTGAGGCTTATTTGTCTCTGCGCCTTCAGCAGGTTCCTCCGGAAATTCTGTTCCCGGTACGTCAACCGGCAGAGTCTGCTGCCTCGCTTCCGGCGTGTCGGCAAGGGTCTCTCCGTTATCTTCGGCATCGTCTTCGTCGATGAGTTCTTTGTGTTCATCCCACAATTCCGTGTACTCGTGCAGCGACGGCAGATCTGTCAACGATTTCAGGTTGAACATTTCGAGGAATTTGCTGGATGTACCATAAATTATCGGTCGACCGGGTTCTTCTTTCCGTCCGAGAACCCGTATCAGTTCTTTTTCAAATAAGAACTTCAGCGTTCCGCCGCAATCCACCCGCCGAACATCTTCGACTTCAGCGCGTGTACAGGGCTGCTTATAGGCAACAATGGCCAACGTCTCCAATGCGGGACGGCTCATTTTCATCGGTTTGGCTTTAGTGAGCGTGCGAATCACTTCGGCGTTCTGTGCATTGGTATGAAACTGGAACCCTCCTGAAATTTCGCTCAGATTGATTCCCCGATTCGCGTAATGTTCCTGTAAAACAGCGATGAGCTCGCGAACCCGTTTTCCCGACAGGCTCAAATGTTTTGCCAAACGCCGTACGGTGATTGGTTCCGGATAAATGAAAATAAGGCTCTCCAGGCGGGAAAGCAGTATCTCTTCAGGTGTATCATCTTCACTTTCATCGAGGAACAGAATATTGTCGTCGTCGGTCGATTCCGAATCTGACGTATCGTCTGATTCGTCATCAACGTCGGTCATTTCAGCATCTGTGTCTATTGTATCTGACGTGCTCGCTGTTTCGCTTTCTCTGTCATCGGTTTCATGACTCGGGTCAGATTCCGCGTCGGTGTCTGCTGACGAGTCAACCGTTTCGTTTTGATTTCCCGGCTGCTTGTTGTTTTCGCCCACGTCCGATTGTGCATCCGATTCTTCCACAGGCGTGCCGGCTTCTATTTCGTGAATTTCGTTCGTACCGTTATCTGAATCGTCGTCGGGATGGTTTTCTTCGTCGTCGGGGTCGTCTTCAATGGGAGGGTTATCTTCTTCTGTCCGGCCGGCCTTGAATATCTCCCGCGCCGAGAGTCTCTTTTCTGAAGAAGTCGATTCAGATGCCTGCGGGTCAGCGTCGGTTGTTTCGGTGCCGGGGTTCACGGCGTCTTTTATTTCGTTGTCGCCGCTCATTTACGCCTCCAGTTTATTGTCCATCAGAACCTGTTCCGCCTCAGTCTTATCTGCCAGTCCCGAAATATGAATTTCGGTGTTCGGTCCGGCTTGGTGAACTTTTGCCAGATTCAGTTTGGTCATCTCTAAAATCGCCAGAAAAGTGGTAATAATGTCCCCGCGTGTGTATCGACCCTCAAACAACTCCATAAAGGGTACTCGCTCCCGGTCGTTCAATATATCGACTAACTCGTGAATGCGCGCGGTTAAAGAGATTTGAGTAATGAGAATTTCATTATTTTTGTATGGGTTATTCTCAGAATAATCCACTTTTTCAAATATCTGTTTCAACGCTTCCATAAGAGCGAATAGACCGGGACTGGCCAGTTCTCTGTCTTCGTCGCTGCTTAATCTGCCGGGGTCACGGATAAATACATCTCGCCCGTGTTGGGGTCGATCTGCCAGTTCATCCGCTGCTGTTTTATATTTCTGATATTCGAGAAGCTGACGTACCAGCTCTTCCCTCGGGTCCGGTCCTTCTTCCAAACCGTCGTCTTCGTTGTCGTCATCTTGGTTCGGCAGCATCATTTTGGATTTAACGTACGCCAAATGCGCGGCCATCTCCAGATACTCCGCCGCCAGATTGAGGTTCAACGTTTTCATCAGGTCAAGGTACTCAAGGTATTTTTGGGTGATGAAAGCGATAGGAATATCAAAAATATCGAGCTCGTGTTTTTTTATCAAGTGGAGCAGCAGATCCAGCGGCCCTTCGAATACATCGAGGGAGACCATGTAGCGTCCGTCCTGTAGCAATGATTGTTGCTGTTGTTCCACGTTATGCCCCTCCGAAAATAAGTGCCCAGAAGGACACCATACTTTTGCCGATGATCGTGATTGGAACCGCCATGATGGTGCTGAAAAAATTAATTGCAACGAGTAAAGCGATAAATACAAACAGTTGATACTGACGCAGTTTGGACTGTAGTTCCTGGGGCAGCAGATAATGTCCGTCCAACGGTGGAACCGGCAGTATGTTGAACACCGCCAGGGCGAGGTTGATCATAAACATTCTGGAAACCAGGATCATCGCTGGATTGGTTTCAGATGCCAGACCGAACGTGCCGGTACCGATGATGATCCCGGATGCGATAAACGCGATAATGATATTGGACATCGGACCGGCCACCGCCGTCAGGATGTCTCCCTTGCGCATAGATATGCCGCGTCTGAAATTGGTGGAATTCACCGGGACGGGTTTGGCCCAACCGAAGAAAAAACCACCCCCTTGAACAGTTAATAAAATTGGAAGCAGCAGTGTTCCGATGGGGTCGATGTGTGCGAGCGGATTCAGGGTTAAGCGCCCCTGTCGTTTTGCAGTGTCGTCCCCGAGCTTGTATGCACTCCAGGCGTGAGCGAATTCGTGCACGGAGAGGGAGAGAATCATCGGCACGAGAACAATTATTACTTGGTATACCATATTCATAATATCGAAGAGTTTTCCTACCAGAAAGGGTTCAAAGGGACAACGAATAACGACGGCTGTTAACGGATTTTAGTGGGGAACTCAGTCGAGCTTCGAGATGATTTGGAAGCGGTCCGTGATTCGAGAGCGCAGACAGCCCCAGGCGTTGCACATAACCACTTGGCTTCCTTCAACTAATTCCGGGTCAAGATATAATCCGACCAGTTTGGAATGAGTGGTACAGCCGCAATCCTGAACCAACGGCAGCTCCACATCGCATACCGGACAGCAAACCGTTGTGACTTCGCCGGGGGTGAAGTCATTGGCGCCGAAGCGCGTATCATCACCGTGAATCGGGCTGACAATTACGATTCCTTCTTCTTCTTCCCCTTTTATTTTTAACGAAATACCGGGATATCCGTTAAATCTCGCATCAGAATTTTCATCCACCAGGTTATGACCGTTCGGACAATATACGTGAGTTACGGCAATCACACCGGAACGCAGTCGGACCAATCCGTGGGGCAGGGTGCTTGTGTCGTCTACCACGATGTCGAGTGTGGTTCCGTCCGTGCCTCTGGTTCGCTGCGTGCCGCTAGAATTATCACTGTTCATTCAATGTGCTCCTTATGTTCTCGTGGCTCCCCCTGTTAATTTAGTCGAATCTTATACCATTTTTTTTACGCAAACCAACAAGAAACGCTGAAAACCTTCCGATTTACTTGATAATATTGAAGAAATCGAAAATATCAAACGTTGTGAAATTGGATTGTTCGGTGTTATTTGCTCACCCAGAAGGTTTTCTTTTCTCGTGCATCCATATGGACAAATCCGTCGTTGGGGTAATAGCCGCAGCCGGTTCTGGGAAGTTGGCGGCAGTATTGATATACGGATTTGGTTGAGACTCCGGGAACCCGAAAATCGAGTGCGCGGCCGAATGCGTGCTGCGATTCATTTCCCGATGACTGCGCACGATACCCTGAAATGATTTCAATCGGCTTGCCGTCAAAGTGGTCTGACATTTTCTGGATGAGATATATCAAGCGTGTATTCAGACGTTTGACTTTATTTGTTTTATGATCGCGTGCCAGAAAGCTGAGCCGTTGGACTGCGGATTTATTCAGCGCGCCGAATTTATTGTACAGCGTCAGTTTTTCGCGTTCCCCGGTGCGCACGCGTAAAAATTGTATGGCAGCGGGGGCGCCGTCATTGGGTTTATATCGCTCCGCATTTTCTTTGTCGGGAATGACCAAAACACGTCCCACCGGGAGCGCTGTATTCGGGTCGAGCTTGTTGGCGAGAGCAATATCTTTCGGCGCGCGGTTGAATTTTTGGCCAATTGAGGCAAGGGTGTCGCCTTTTTGGACTTTGTATTTTTTGCCGGACACTCGCAAGACATTGGGGATGAGCAGTTCCTGACCCATGCGCAACGGCTTTCCTTTTTTCAATTTGTTCATTTCGCGCAAATCGCGCTGCGAAACCCCGTAATAATCGGCAATTTTGGCAATTGAATCACCGGATTTCACCACGTGGGTTTTTCGGGCCTTGCGGCACTGGGCATCCGGCGGCGGCGCACTGAAAAGGAACAACGCCGAGAGTGCTGTCGCAGAAAAAAGGATTCCGACGCGAGAAATAAAGCGGTTGTTTGTTTCGATTCTGCGCATGTATATCTTAAGCTCCATCCACATCAGTATGAATATGTGGTGATATTTCGACGTTGACCATAACAAAAGCGGGCAAGAAAAAAAAGGGGGGCATCATTTATCCCTTGTTATTGAATAATTTGTGGCCAATATCGGTCTAATGCAGCTTAATAAAAATAGATTTTAGTACTACGAGCTGCGGAGGTGGAGGTGAGTGAATGCTTTTTGACATTTCTATGGTCCTACAACCGGGAATGTTGGTTTGGCCAGGCGACCCGAATGTATCATTTGACAACGTCTGCAGCATGGCGAGAGGGGATGAATGCAATGTGACCAGGGTAAGCTTGGGGGTTCATTCCGGGACCCATGTGGATGCGCCCAAACATTTCATTGACGACGGCATCGGTGTTGCGGATATGTCGCTTGATCTGTTTGTGGGACCGTGCGCGGTTATGGAAATATCGGATACGTCTGAAATCACCGCACGCCATTTGCAGACCCTGGTGCCCGAAGGCGTGGAACGGCTGCTGCTGCGCACCGACAATTCGCAACGAATGTTGAGATCAGATGCTTTTGATAAATCGTTTGTCTCGTTGAGCAAAGATGCCGCGATGTGGATATGCCAACGTGGGATACGCCTGGTGGGTATCGATTACCTGTCTGTGGAATCGTTCCACTGTCCACCGGGAAATCCGGTGCACCGAATTCTACTCGAGGGAAACGTTGCACTACTCGAAGGGTTGGTGCTGGCGCATGTTCCGGCCGGACAATACGAATTGTTTGCTGCCCCGGTGAAGTTGAGCGGCGCGGATGGGGCGCCGTGTCGTGCAGTCTTGCGAACGGTGGACTAACAGGTGTCACAGAAACGCTGTTGCTAATTTTCGGTTGCGCGCAGCAGATTCGCCCAGAATCGAATGATCTTGAAATATGATATCCACGTATTGCCGGCGCTGTGTTCTTCGAGCTCCACGTGGTTAATCAATGGTGAAATTAAGAGGTGAACGCTGTTGCTGCCGTGTTCTGCCCACGTTGCCAGTTTTTGAGACTCATGCGGCGGTATGACATTATCCATGCTTCCATGTAGCAGAAAAACGGCATTCTTGGGCGCACTATTTCTGATGGCAGACAGACTGGCGGGACTGTTTGGAGAGCTGACCGCACGTTGGAGCAGCCGACCCAGCGTGGCTTGATCTCCCTGAAAAATGAGGCGTGAATATCGTCGAGATTCCGGGGGTAGGCATCGACTCATTTTTTTTGCGATATCGTAGTCGCCCTGAAGATAATATCGCACCGTAGATTGTAGCGCTTCCTTTTGTTCATTGGGCACCAGAAGATATGCATATTTACGCACCAGCACCGCTTGCCCGTACACGTGCGGAGGGCGATTTCCAGAAGGGGTGTTACCGGTCATCAGGTATTTGATGGTCGCATCCAAATCGCTATGACCGCCGAATGAAAAGCTCGATGCAATGCGCCCCCCGAATTCCGGGCTTCCAGCGAGGCTTAGACACAGACCGCCGGCGAAACTGATTCCCCATAGCCCGATCTTCTCTTCCTTTTTTACGATTTTGCCGTTTTTCAGCACCCAGCTTGCGGAACGTCGAATATCAGTCACTGCACGTTCAACTATCTGATACTTTCGCAGATCTTCGATGTCCGGCGTAACAACCTGGAATCCGAAATCCACCAAGGTATTGGTAAAGTGCATAAGTCTTTTTTCGTTGTATCCATCAGCGTGAACCCCGTGAATCAATACAATGGTCCCTTTGGGGGATCCCGATGGTGCATATAGGCGAGCGGGAATCATACGTGTGCCTGATTCAATGCGCAGTTGACGAATCGTCGGCGCAGGAGGCGCCTGCGGATTCATATAGGTTCGCAGAAATGAAATTCCCGGGGCCAGGTTGACATATGCGGCAATGACCAAAAGGGTGATAAAAATGCCGAAACCGATAAAAATTCGTTTACTTTTTGTTCTCGTCATAAAATTTCAACGGATAGCAAAATGTAACTATTCCCATACGCAGGGGGGGATGCGATTGTCGCCGTATGTCGTTATAGATGTGAATAGTGATGGAAAAATAAGACGACATGGGGATTCCCCCCACTAAACCATTTGGTCTTTATGCGTCCGCGCTGCCGACTTCGATAAGTTGTGCAGGAGAAATTACCGAACCGAATTTGGCTTTCAGCTCTTCGAGGGCTTTTTTCTGCGCGCTGTAAATTTCAAATATTACCGGTGGGCAGTCCTTTTCCTGTTGGTATGCCTCGGTCTGGAGATCGATGCGGGCGATGATGTTGTCGGCATACAGTGAGAAATGCTTGTTGTACAGTTCTTCACTGTATTCTTTGTTGATGGTCTCCTTGAAAATGGCTTTCAAGTCGTCATACAACGGCAGGTATCCGATTGCTGTGTCGATGGCTTTCACATCGCCATTGGCGCGGCGTTCCAGCCACGACAGCCAGGGGTTGACATCGCGTTTTTCTCCCAGCAATTTGGTGCTGCCCGCTTCTCCGCCTCGGGCGCCTACTGTCAGAAAGTAATTGAGACCGGCCATAATCGGTTTTTCTTTGATCTTGTCGCTGTTGAAGAATTTCAGTTGGGAAGCCATATAGTCCGCCAACGGTCCGGGAATGAACGGCTGATTGGCCCAGGGTTGACGGCGCACGCCAGCAGCCCCTACTTCGGTTGCTGTTGCCGCAGACTGAATAGATGCACCGATGACAACTCCCTCGTCGGCATTCTTGGCAACCCATACCGGCGGCATCGTATCGCTATCGCGTCCGGAGTATGTGATGACTTTTACCGGAACACCAGCGGGGTCATTCGCCAGTTTCGCATTATAGTTGTCAATTGAGGTGCCATAGAGTGTACAGCGACTATTCGGGTGAGACATGGGGATGGGTTTGCCGTCCTTGTCGGTTTTCCCTTCGAACCACTCACCTTGAAAGTTCTTACCTGCTTTCGGCGGCTCATCTCCATCACCTTCCCAGCGGGGAGTACCGTCTTCTGTGATCAATACGTTCGAGTAAATAACTTCAGCTTCGATGTCGCCGCGAAGCGCTTTCATCAGGAAGGGGTCTCCTTCGCGATTCACATCTTTCACGATACCGAAAATGCCGATTTCAGGGTTTACCGCGCGAACAGTTCCGTCATCTTCAATCCACATTTGGGCCAAATCGTCGCCGATAAAGTCGGTACCCACCATGGCAGTTGTGGTTTTGCCGCAGCCGGAAGGCGCGGCGCCGGCAATAAACGTTTTGCGGCCACCGGGACCGGTCATTCCGGTGATGAACATATGCTCGGAGAGCTGTTCGAAATTGCGATAGTATGTCGCATCATCCACATGGAAGCGGTGATTCCCTTTTTTAAGCATCAATGTGTTCCCGGCGTAGGTGCAATACATCGAATAAGTCGTTTGCCAGCTGCGATCCATATAGATACGCGCTTTGTCGATGTTTTCGCTGGACAGGTCTGCGTAGGTATGAAGGTTGAAAAAGAATGTACCGGCGCGTTCCACTTCAGCATCAAAGGATTCGTAACAGGTGGGATACAGAATATTTCCGGAGTGAACTACGTACAATGAATCGGTGATCATGATTGCGGGAATTGCTGCTTTTGCACCGACCGGCCCGCGATTCCAGAAATTAATATTCATTGTTCGGCCCTTCATCGCACCGGTCATTCCGTCTTTAATCGTATCGTATGACACCTGACGGGGCTCTTTTTTGGCCAGAACAGAAATATCTTCATCATCGTTCACAATGTAGAAGGTTTGGGTAACCAGGCGGCCTTGATCTTCGGGAAGATCAAAATGACATGTATGACCATTTACAACCTTGAACTCTTCGCCGTTTTCTATTGCACGGTCGCGTGTGTTCTGGAGATCAGCTTCAGAAGATGAATTGATCCAGATGTTGTCGGGCTGCAGAAGTGCGACTGCATTGCCGATTTTTAAAATAGCCTTTTCGCTTTTAATCGTCGAAAACTTTTTCTTGTTGTCGTCATCACATTTTGACTCAATCAGTTTTTTGGCCTCCTCGATGCTTGTGAGTCCACCGAGATCACTGACAATGTCGACGCCTTTTTCTAGTTCAACTTTCATCGTTCACTCCTCTTCATTCATTTTGTTTGGTTGTTTTGCGCTGCTAACTATATAGCGATAACTGTGTTTTTCAAGTGATTTGGGCTGGAATCTCGGGTGTTTCAGCGTGAATATATTTATCCAGGATGTGTATGCTGCATTATTGAAACATTGTATCCGGGTCTAAAATGAACCAGTGGGTTAAGTTTTTTTTAATGGTTCCGTTACTGAGGGTAGACGAATGACCAGTACACTGCAGGAGAAAAACATGTTCGACGGAACCAGCGTTGCAATTACCGGGGGAACCGGATCCTTTGGTAAAAAATTTGTTGAAACCCTTCTTACCCGCTATCGACTTCATCGACTCATTGTGTTTTCGCGTGATGAATTGAAGCAGTACGAAATGTCACGAATTTTCCCTAACAATGCATATCCGGCGTTGCGATATTTCATTGGTGACGTGAGAGATCCGGATCGGTTGTATGAGGCATTCCGGGGGGTGGATTATGTGATTCATGCCGCGGCCATTAAACAGGTACCCGCCGCCGAGTACAACCCGTTCGAAGCGATTAAAACAAATGTGCTGGGGGCACAGAATGTGATTCGTGCTTGTATCGAGCGGGGTGTGAAAAGGGTGATTGCACTTTCAACCGATAAGGCTGCGGCGCCCATTAATTTATATGGCGCAACAAAGTTATGCTCTGACAAATTGTTTGTGGCAGCCAATTCCATGAGCGGCGGCCCGGAACCGCGATTTTCGGTGGTTCGTTATGGGAATGTGTTCGGGTCACGCGGCAGTGTGGTGCCGTTGTTTTTAAAACAGCGGAAATCCGGAAGCCTGACAATCACGGACGAGCGGATGACACGCTTCTCCATTACCCTGCAAGCCGGTGTGGATTTTGTAATTAAAACAATGGAAATAATGAACGGGGGCGGAATATATGTTCCCAAAATTCCCTCGTATCGAATAACCGATGTGGCCGAAGCTGTATCTCCGAATGTCCCTGTGAATAAAATCGGTATTCGTGCGGGCGAAAAACTGCACGAAGTGATGATTCCAGAGGATGAATCGTGGCATACACTTGAATTCGATGACTACTACGTGATACTTCCCAGCGATCAGTGGAGTACCCGTGGAAAAATAATGATGAAAAAAGGAGCGAAAGCTTGCTCTCCCGGATTTGTTTACAGCAGCGGTACCAACGACTGGTTTTTGTCAGTGGATGAACTGCGTTCCATGGTGCGTCAGGGAGAAACAGAAGGGGTGTATAGTGTCCTTTGATGATACGTTTATCCCGTACGGCAGACAATCGATAGATGATGATGACATTGCCTCGGTGGTGGATGTCCTGCGTTCGGATTGGTTGACGACGGGGCCGAAGACTGCACAATTTGAGAAAGACATTTGCGACTACGTGAATGTTGCACACGGCGTCGCGGTCTCGAGCGGCACGGCTGCTCTGCATTGTGCCGTTGTTGTTGCCGGAGTGGAAGAAGGCGACGAGGTAATCGTGACTCCGATTACTTTCGCAGCAAGCGCCAACTGTGTGTTGTACCGGAACGCGATGCCGGTGTTCGCAGACGTGGATTACGCTACAATGCTGATGTCACCCGATTCGGTGAAACAGAAGATTACGTCAAAGACCCGAGCTGTGATTGCCGTTGATTACGCCGGGCAGCCTTGTGATTATATGGCGTTACGTCAAATTTGTGACCAGCACGATTTGGTGCTGATAGCGGACTGCGCACATAGTCTGGGAGCCGATATCAACGGAGTCAGCCCGGCAACGATAGCAGATTTGGCAACGTTTAGTTTTCATCCGGTTAAACATATCACCACCGGTGAAGGCGGAATGGTTGTTACAAATGACGGTGCGCGTTCAGAACGGATGCGGCGTTTCAGAAATCACGGTATTGATGTGGACCATGCTCAACGCGCCAGGGAAGGGGCTTGGATGTATGGAATGGTTGAACTCGGATTCAATTATCGGATGACTGATTTTCAATGTGCTCTTGGGTCCAGTCAGTTGCGTAAACTTGATGGGTGGATTGCCCGTCGCCGAGAGATTGCCCATATGTACGACGAGGCGTTTTCCTCGTTGTCTGCGCTGGAATCACTCGTGACTCGCAGCGGAGTGAACCATGCGCATCATTTATATGTGTTGCGGTTGTCGCAGAAGTTTAATTCCGGGCATCGACAGGAAGTTTTCGACTCGTTGCGCCGGCAGCAAATCGGTGTGAACGTGCATTATATTCCGGTATACCGCCATCCATATTATCAGCAAAACGTGAACACAAGTGCCATACGGTGTCCGAATGCGGAGGCAGGTGTTGATCGAATAATTTCACTTCCCATGCACAGTGCATTGACGGATGCACAGATAGGACGGGTGATTGGCGCTGTGAAAAACGCGCTCATCGAACTGGAGCGTCGGTAATCCCCACAATTGCGTCAAGCATCAGTGCGCCGGTTTCAGTAAGCGCCAGGGGATGTATCTGTGCAAGCCCGATGTGGTTATTCAGTTCTCTACACATTACTGCAAAACGAAATATTGCCTGGGCCAGAGATGATGCGTGAAATGTATCTAGATCAGGGTAGGTATTGGATACGGCGAACTGACATTGTTGATACGTACACGTGTCAAGGAGTGCGCCATCCGGTTTTTCTGTGATGTCATCGCGTTTCCCGAACAGAATAATTCTTCCAAATTGGCTGTGTTTTCGCGCTTCTATCCAAAACAGGTGCGGAGTGTCGATTTGTTCGCTAACAAGAATTCCCAATGCTTTCGGCGCCCCCAGTTGCTCCGACAGGGTCATGAGTGACTGGTACGCCTTCTGGATTTCCGACGGTCCGCTCGCGTCCTGGATAACTGCGCCGGCCATGGATTTGAACCGAAAATTGGGACGTACCAGCTTCAGCGTGGCTGGGCCGTTCAGCAGTTTGGCGCAACGTACGGCCTGGCTGGGAGATTCGCAAAGCGTTTCGGTGGGCGTTTGTAAACCGAATGCGCGCAGCAACCGTTTGGAGGTGGTTTCCGATAGAATTCGCGCCGGCGGCCTGGCCACCATTTTGATGGCGCCGGTATCGAGGGTCACGACAGGAGGCATCGAATCACTCTGTTTGCGTCTGGCACGACGGCAAAGCTGAATCAGTGATTCACCGATGATTGAGGGGGAGGCCTGCAGTGCGATTTCTTTTTTTTTCCATTCCACCACAAGGTGAGCGCTTTTGTTTATTTTCACCTTGGGAATTGTTTTCCGGGCGGAGGTGGTCAGAAACGGTGCCGCGGAATTCATTATATGTGTCATGACGACAGATTTTGCAGTGGTTTGCTGAATATGGGTAAATGCTCCATCGGTTTGGCGAAACAAATGCGCGACTTGTGCGAGGATGTCGAGACTGCTGCAAATCAGCGCCCCCTCCGCTTCAAGGAGTTGAAGCAGAATCCAGCGATCGTCACGGTAGGCGGCATTTAGAGCCCAAACCAACGTAATCCCATTGCATTGTTCGACCAGGCGAGTGGAATGAATCCAATCGGCGGATGGTGATTCTGCCGGAACCAGCACCAATATGGGGCGTCGAACCGTTTGTATCCATTGTTCGATGCGTTTGTCGATATCGCGTTTGCTCAGCACCACCTCGCATGTCTTGTTTTGGCCGACAGCGGAGGTGATGTAGCGCGAGGTGGACTGATCGGGACAAACGATCATTGTGTCGGTAAGATGTTCCATCACTTTGTAATTATAAACTTTTTTGGTAAATGGATGCAACCGCTGTTTTCACGCTTCTTCGGGCTTGGTAGCCAGCGCCTTGATCGGCGGGAGAAGCTCGTTCGGCACAAACAAGGAGCCCATGCCGCGTCCCAGCCTAATGCGGGGTTTGTTGGCCCCATGAAAATCGGAGCCGCCGCTTCGCACCAATCCGAATTTTTTCGCCAGCTGACTGAGTTGTGCACTCATGCTGGTTTTGTATCCGGAGCAGAAAACCTCAATACCGAGTAGTCCCGCATCCGTGAGACTTTGCACAAATTGGGAGAGGACGGTGCCTGACAACCTTGTCTGATGGGGATGGGCAAGAATGGGAATACCGCCGGCTGTTCGTATAACGTTAATCGCTTCTACCGCGCGCAATCGTTCTTTGGGGATATATGCGATGCCTCCCGGGTTGAGATATTTGTCGAAAGCGGCATTGGCTGTAGAAACCACTTTTTTCTGGATGAGCAACTGTGCAATCAGCGGGCGTCCGATTGAATCACCGCCAGCGAGATCTTCCAGTTCTGACATTGTGATGTCGATACCCTGTTCCTGCAGTTTTTCGATAATCAGAGGATTTCGAAGATTGCGCATGTGTCGGGTACGGGTCAGCGCGCGTTGCAATTCCGGGTTTCGATGGTCGATATATAATCCAACAATGTGCACCTGTGTGTCGTTGTGTTCCGCGGATAGCTCCACCCCGGGGATAAACTGAACGTTGTCGTTTGTTGCGGCAGCGAGCGCTTCGTCAATGCCGAACGTGGTGTCGTGGTCGCAAAGCGCCAGCGCATGAAGTTGAATTTTTTTTGCAAGGCGTATCAGTTCCCTCGGCGTGAAGGTGCCGTCGGATGCGGTGGAATGAGTGTGCAAATCGAGCATGCTTACCAGGTTGGTTCGGGCGGTTGCGGCCAATCGAGAGCTGGCGGTGCGCCGTACAACACCTGGCCGGTTACGCCTACGAGAAATCGCATGACGAGCGATGGAACCACCGGTACAGCGACAAACAGCACCGTGAACGCGACCATTGCCTCCACGGTGAATTTATTTCGCCAGCGACGGCTGACCGACACGCCACTGTCTATTGTCAACACAAGCACTCTATATGCGCATACCAGCGCCAGCAGGACCCATGCGAATTCTCCGAATTCGGGGCGGATGTTGAGCAGTGGAGGCAAAGCCAGCACAATGCCGCAACTCCACGATGCCCACACCAGAGCCATCGCTGCTGCTGCGGCTTTCTGAGCCGTCATATTCACCCTTGCGCCGGTTCCAATTTTCAGCAGTGCGAGGCTGAGCGCCGGAATCATAATCAGCGCCCCGAATGCGATAGACACAAATTCTATAGCTGCGCGTTGGATGGCGGTTGCATTTGAGGCGTGACCCAGACCTGCACTTGCCAGGTTCCCCGATACGGCGGCGATAGCTGGAAGGGTTGCCGCTGTAAAAGCTGCCGCGATTAGTTGCGGTGCATGACTGTGCTGATCGGCCAACAACTTTTCCCATGCGTTTCTCGGACGCGCGATGAGCTTTACACCGTTGAATATCACTGTTGAGAATTCTCCTGGCCTTGATTCGCACTGTCCGGTTGTTTGGACAGATGATTCAACGCGTATTCAATGCTTGCCTTCAGACATGCGTTTGGAGATTTCTTTTTTCCTTTGCGCGTTTTCTTCGGACGAAATTGTTCGAGGAAAGGAATAAATTCTTTATTTCCGGTTTGTACCATCTGCGCAATGATCTGATTTCGGTCCTTACAGTTTTTCAGTTCATGAAAATCGGCTTGAAGGCTTGATGCCCAATCCACATTTTGGGCCTTGCCATTTTTTTCAAGGGCGCTTCGAACCGCTCGTCGCACATCACCCGCTGTGAGGGCGGAACTGGCGAGTTCTGTCAACTTCGCGAGTTCGTCTTCACTTCCGTATTTGGCCAGCATCATGGCTGCCTTTTTACGAATACTTTCCCATTGCAGACCGTCACGCAGGTTTTTGATCATCTGTTCATCCTGCGCGTATTTGTCGCTTAAATCGATAGCTTGCTGGTATTGATAAATACCGCCGACCTGCTTTCCGGATTCAAACAGAACATGACCGAGCATCAGTTTCACAGGGGGGCTTTTCGCGTCGATGATCAGCGCTTTTCGACAGGCGACTTCAGCCTCCTTGTAGTTGGCAGCCTCCAGTTCCTTAACCGCCACATCAAGTAACTGTTTGATTTCTTCGTTGGCCAATTCCACACCGGTTTTCGGCTCGGGAAGCGGCTTCTGTTTTTTCTGAGTCGCGACGCCGGGTGGTTTCTCTTGTGTGGTATGACCCGCGAGAAGAAAGTACCCAACCCCTAATGCGATAATCGCAAACAGGACAATGCCCACCAGAAGATTCTTCATAGTGCTGACGAGCGCTTTTTTCATTCGTCCCATTACCTGCGTATTGGCAACATTGGGTATAACGATGGTTATCTCTTTGCTGTCCTGCAAGTCTACCGCTTCGACTGCCGCCAGGAACTCGGCAGCATTCGCATAACGCTGGTCCGGTTTTTTGGCCATTGCTTTTGTGATGATTCGCTGAAGTTCTTTGGGAAACGGTCCGAAGTCCGTGAGCTTCGGCGGCTCCGCAGTCAGATGAGCCGACATGATGTCCATGGCTGTTTTGCCTTTGAAAGGCGGTTGTCCTACGAGCATTTCAAATAGAATAACGCCCACCGCATACAGGTCGGCCCGGTGATCAATTTTGTCGCCGAGCGCTTGTTCCGGCGAAAGATACTTGGGCGTACCGAATACCACACCGGTTTTGGTGAGGTTGTCGGCGTCCGAACCGCCGTCGGCCATTTTAGCGATGCCGAAATCGAGAATTTTCACCAGCTCGGTGCCGTCTTCAAGGGGAGTGAGAAAAATGTTCTCGGGTTTTAAATCCCGGTGAATGACACCTTGTTCGTGAGCGTGCCCAAGGCCTTTGAGCACCTGTGATATAACATTGACCGCTTTAACGGGGGACAGTGCTTTTTCGCGGGAGAGCCGTTGGTCGAGTTCTTCTCCTTCAAGCAGTTCCATCGCGAGAAAAAGCTGTCGGTTCGGTGCATCTCCATATTCTCCGAAGTCGGTGACGGATATACAGTTGGGGTGGGTAAGCAAGCTCGAAGATCTGGCTTCCCGCTGAAATCGCTTGGCAATTTCGTCCACATGAGCAAGTTCGGCGTGTATCAGCTTAATCGCGAACGGTTTGCCCATCATGATGTGACGAGCGCGATACACATGCCCCATTCCGCCTTCACCCAACAGTTCTTCAATCAGATATTTTTCACCGATAATGGTACCGATTAACTGGTCGCCGCCCTTCGCCGGTTGCGGCGTCGGTTGGGGAGGGGGGGGCGCAGCAGTCCCTGGTGGGAGTCCATTCGGGCGCACCGGTTTTATCGGTGGCTTGGGGCGTGCCGACGGTCTTTTGGAAAACACTTTAACCATTTGTTCCCCGGTTTGCGGTATCGCTGTGGTTCATCAGCAAATTCATAAGCGTGCAGAATGAAACCCCCATATTGGTTGTAGACACCCACTCTCTCGGGCCATGCAAATTCATCGCGCCGGTAAACAGATTGGGTGTAACCAGTCCTTTCTTACTTAAATTGGCTCCGTCGGTGCCTCCTCTGATAGGAACAATCGATGGAACGATATTCGCTCTACTTATCGCAGATTTGATATTTGTTACAAGCTCTTCATGCGATTCAATATATTTAAACATATTCGGATAATTAAATTCGATTTTGACGTTTGACTTCAAACGAGGTTCCTGGTTTTGAATTTTTGCTACAAGTGATTCAACAGCGCCGCATTTCTCTTTCGCACCGGCACTCGTGAAGTCTCGTACTATCAGCGATACGGTGCATTTGGTCGTATCCCCGCAAACTGCCACCGGATGAATGAAACCTTCTTTGTTTTCAGTGGATTCCGGACTTTGTGCCATGGGTAGCGCTTCTATAAATCGGGCCATGTGACGAAGTGCGTTCACCATTTTTCCTTTAGCATAGCCCGGGTGAACAGAGACTCCTTCGAAAGTTACGTCTATGCTGTACGCTTCGAAGGTTTCGATATTCAGTTCTCCCACAAAAGTCCCGTCTACGGTAACGCCGAATTCCGCCGGTACCTTGTCGAGAGGAAACCGCTCGGCACCCCGCCCGATTTCTTCATCCGGAGTGAAACAAATGTATAATGTGGGATGGGGAATTAGGGGATTTTTCTGCAAATATTCCAATACGCCCATAATAATTGCGATACCGGCTTTGTCATCCGCGCCAAGCAGTGTTGTACCATCTGCGGTGATGATCGTGTGGCCGACGCAATTTTTAAGTTGTTCATTTTCATTGGGAGAGATCACGACGCCGTTTTTTAGTTGAATCTCGCTTCCGTCATAGTTTGTATGTATTTGAGGTTTCACGTTTTTTCCGCAAAACGCATCCGATGTGTCGAGGTGGGCAATGAGCGCAATTGAGCCTGTCGTCGTTCCCGATTTTATAGCGAGAACGTAGCCGTTTTCATCAATTTGGACGTTCTCGGTTCCCAGTTCTTTTAGCTCTTCGACGAGATGTTCCGCCAAAACCGTTTGCCCCGGCGTAGACGGCCACGCATCGCTGGCCGCGTCTGAAGTGGTCTCGAAGGCGACGTAATTTAGAAAACGCGAAATCGCGGCGGTTTCTGATGTAAATAGACTGGGGTTGTTCAAATATTTCATATGGTGATTCGGGTTCTGCGTTAAGCGTTTTAATGATAGCGCAATTATCGAATAATACTATGAAAAAATCGATTCTTTCATATGTTGAGCGAACGAGAGCGCATCATTATTCCAATCGGCGTTCCGATTCGCGCGGGAGCTCGATGGAAAACAATCACGGCACTCCTGCATGCGTCTGGCTCCAGCGTTTGGGGTCGACCAGGACTTTCTGCATGTATTCGGCGGGATCTTCGCGGTCTTTGTCAACGCGGAATTCCAGGTGCAGGTGAGGGCCGGAATGGGTGGAACCGCTACGTCCCACGGTGCCGATGATTTCACCTGCTTTTATTTGGGTCTGATCTTCAGCTACGATGGTATCCATATGCATATAATAGGTGCGCAACCCTTCGGCATGCCGGATTGCGACGTAGCGTCCACCGTCGCCCATCTTTCTGGGGTCGAACCGGGTCGCTTCTTCGCCGGTCATTCGTTTCGAACCGGCGTTAGGCATATCAACCCCCACAAAAATAACTTTTCCGTCGGCCACTGCGCGAATGGGTTCATCAAGCTCCGATACAAAATCCATTCCCATGTGGCGGTGGCCGGTTCTTTTTTTTCCACGCCATCGGTTGAAATCATCGAGCACCATACGCGGAACCCCATCGAGCGGGGAAACCAGCGGCACACCATGGTAATCACCGGCGGAAGCCACTTGAGTATCGTGGTAATATTCGAGTAGCCGCCGCCTGGCAGTGAGAACCCGATCTTCGGGTTCGGAACTCTGTACATTGTCGCCGAAAAACCAATGCGAAACGTAGTGCCGATGCGGTTTGTGCTGAAATGCGTCGGCGAAGGCCGTCGCCAGACTTGTTTGCTGCTCCTTGAAAACGCGTAAGATGGCAGCGGTCCAGTAAATATTCGATATTGGATTGGCGGCTTTCCACAAATTGAACGGATATTTTTCTACAGATAACGATTTGGCGACCCATTCGTCGTTTTCGAATATCCAGTAATCGTAATTTTGGTTTCTGATATGTGGTGCGTGCATCTGTACGTCTATACGACTCAGACCATACCTGCGCGTTTCGTTCGGCGGTTGTTTGGGAAGGCAGCGAGACTGATCGTAGATGAGACCGGCAACCAGGAAAGGGTCTACTTCGAATGTCGCCGCGTTGGTCAGAATGGCAGCACCGAATTTTTGGCCCCGTTCAGGGCCCACTCGCTGGTGCCCGCAAAGAATGCGAAGCGCCGCAATGAACTGCGCACTATTAATTTCATCGGGGGAGGGCGGCTCCGTCGGCCACATTTCGGGTTTCACGCGTTCTTCGTGTTGTTGTTTATGATGGATTTCCACATCGCTGCCGATTCTTCGCTGCCACGGCCATTTTCCGGCAGCTACGGCATACCCTGAAAGTGCAATTCCGAAAAAAATAAATAGTGCTGCAACGAGCTGTATGGATTTTGTCATCATAGTCACCGTTTTAGACACAGAGCACGTAATCATGTTCAACGCAAAAATTCAAGTTTCAAGGGGAAGGGGACGTATGTGCAATTTCCATATTTCAGTTCAATTGTTGGTCAGTTGACCCAGAAGAGGTATTTCAATTTGCGTTCGATGCTTTCCTGACCCATTTCCACTTCGCTTTTCATTCGATCGATACGACTCAGCAGTGGTGTGGGTTTGGCGTGTTTCACATAGCAGAAACCGAGAAGTTCTTCGAGCAACTGTTCAACCCGTACAGCGGTTTCGGCGTCTTCCAGCTCGTCGAGGTTGTATTCCAGCTGCTCAAGGTCGATGGTAATGTCTTTGGCATTGGAGAACAGCTTGCCGATATTAATATATCCCCTCGGCGGTTCATTCCACTGATGATCGCCCAGTTGGGCCAGTTCGGTTACACTGAACGCTTCTTCTCCGCTTACAATCCGTTGCAGATCGGTGGCGACCAATTTCCAGGTTGTGTAGAATTCTTCGGTGACTTCGAGTGGTATCGGATGGTTCTTCTGGGTCGGAGAGGGGAGCCATTCTCGATCGTCATCGGTTTCCTTTAAATATGCTTCGCGGGAAGCCAATGAAAATGCCAATCCGTCGAGTAATTGTCGCTGGGCCAACGCTATTTTTTCGGGGTGAATCAGTTTGAGAGTGGCGGTGGTCACCTCTTTGGGATTGAAATTTGCGGTGATTTCCGAGAAGTCGTATGCGGTTAACACATTCAGTGCGGCCAGATGAAACGACACAAATGCCTGCGCCCAGATAACATCGCCGTAGTCGATCCGGAATGTGGGTTTGCGTCTGGGATCGTCACGTTGGATGGATCGGTTGTTTTCGTCTACTTCTACTTCGAAAAGAATACTGTCCTGAGGGGTCACTCTGCCGTCCTGGTTCCAATCCACATTCATGCAGGCAACGCATAACTCCATTGACACTTCAGGTTCCCGGGCTGCAACGGCAAGCAGTCGCTGCACCTCAGTCAATTCGGCTTCGGTTCGTTCCAACATGGTTTGCAGATACTGCTGATTGATGCTGCGGGTTACTGCGGTACCGATAACCAGTGTGCGTCCATCCAGAAAGAATTGGTGCATTGTGGCTTTATATTGAGCGATGGCTTTTACCAACGCTGCATAGGGGTTTCCCGCATCGGCGGTGAGAACGCGGTCAGCCTCAGTGGCAGCATCTGTAAAATCACTCCTCTGCAGCATAGCCATTGACAAATCTGCAGCTGTTTTTCGTTCCGCCAGAGAGGGGGCCGAAATCGTTGTACATGCCAGGCTGAAGACGGTTGACAAAAGAAGAATAAAAAATGGGATAATTTTCGAGATTGGTATCATTTGTTCCTCTGGTCCGGCTGATCAATTTTTCAAATGAACAGGATTATTATTGTTAGCAGTCACATAGACGCAACGCGACGTAAAAAGATGTAAGGAAGGTGAAATATTTCTCAAGGAGCAAGAAAACGATATGAAACACGAGACGCGATAGCGTTACCCGGCGTACTTCATCACGAGTTTTCCGACCGCAGGAACCGCGGCGGCAACATTTTTTTCGGCGATGCCGCGTAAACCACTGTAGATTTTTTTGATAGCATTTTTGTCGGACCGGTTGATAATATTGTCGGTTACGCCAAGCAACTGGTCCGCAATTTCTTTGTCACGGGCGGTTGCCCATTGATCGAACGCCTGACTTTTGTCGGGGACGGCCGAGAGATAGGCATCGTACTGCTCATCCAGCTTCTGGGCGAAATCGTCCAGGAGTACGCCAACAGCCTGCTCAACAATTGTAGGTTTAATCGCTTTGAACATTTTGTAGCTGCTTTTTATCATCATTCCGGTCATGCCTTTTTTAGAAGCGACTTCAGCGTCGACCAACAGGGCACAATCTTTTATTACAGTGGGTTTATTTGCATCACTCAAAATCGTATCCTTTAAAGTTCCCATTATTACTCCTTACTGGGGTGATTAATGTCGCGGATTCCATAACAGGATTTTTTCAGAAAAGCAAGAACCGAGAAACGGGGCTTCAAGCAGAAATATTTCGGGTTCTGCTCTGGCGCAGCACTGAAATTGAGCTACGCTTTGTTGGTGCTACCCAACAGGAGGAATGAATGAGCGAACAAACTGATTATGTGGAGCTAATTCGAATAGGTGACCCTGTCCAGGCCGATTTGCTGGCGGCTTTTCTAGAAGATGGAGACGTTGAATTCCAGGTTGTTAACCGATCCGGAGCCGGTTTTATGTCGCAACTAATCCCCAGAGCGGCGAATCCGGTGGTGTTTCGAATTCTTGAAGAACATCTGGAGCGCGGTAAAGTGCTGCTTGAGGAATATCGGGCAATGCAGAACGCGTCTATCCCGCCGGATGACGATTTATCTATGGATGACGATTTATCCATGGATGACGATATGGAAAACCCGTCCGATGACATGTCCGATGACGCGCAGGGCTCCAACAAGGAGTTTGGTTCCAAAGACGTTTAGGATTCCTCTTTTTTTTTTCACCGCGATTTGTTTTTTTCGGAAATACCACACCTTCTGACAAGCGTTTTCATTTCGGCAGTTTTCTGGACTTCCGGCACTGAAATAGGGATTGTGAAACTGTGTTTGAAGTAATGATTTTAATTTTTAATTTGTCATAACGCGATATTAGGAGAATCAATGGTTTCGAAAATGCGCGGGGGAAATCGTAAAGTGAAATCACCCACTCCCATTCGACAACGTCAGAAGAAAAAGACCAGCCGCAACGGTTCGAACGTGATAAATGTGTTACTTCCGATGGTGTTTATTTTATTGGGGGCTTTTGGGGTATGGCAATGCATGGACAATGATGCCGGTTCGCCGCTTGATCCGTTGGCCCGGAAGACGCGAAACGTGGACGTCGGAGAAAATAAAGAAGCAGACCCCACATTAGTGAATGAATCCGAGTTACTCGAACTTGAAAATATGGGGAAGCCGAATGCAGAGGTGAAAGAGGACATCATCGTCGGAGAACCCACCGAAGATCGCACTATCGCCGAGGCCGGCGAAGAGTTGGAAGTAGACACCGACGCTGAACTCGAAAAGCATTTTCCGTTACATGCAGTGGCGTATCATTTTCACACGCAAATTATGGAAAAGCCTGAAACAGATGCAAGAGTGCTGGCATATGCGCGCCGGGGAAGCACGTTTCGCGTGTCAGAACGCGTATCAAAAAAAGGCTGCGCCAAAGGGTGGCATCAGATTTACGGTGGCGGATATATCTGTGACGGCAAAGGGGTGAACGTGGCGAAAGAGCCGATCACTTTTGAACCCTCGCCGCCGGCGCCGACGTTGAACGCGTCAATGCCGTATGAATACAAGTACGTGAAAAGAAATGGGGTGGCTGAGTTTTGGAAACTACCGAATGCCGAAGAAGTTGCTCGAGCGGAATCTGTATTTACAGCGATTGATCGGGTCAAATCCGCCTCTGAACCCGTTTCGAACGACGCAGCCGAAGAGGTGTCCGTGCCGGCAGGTGATGATTCCGCCCATGATGATGACGGCTTGGCCAGGGTACTTGAAAACGCGCAACGCACAGCTGCGGATGCAGATTCTGATTCCGCAGCTGATAACGACAAGGGGCGGATCGTCAACACAGCGGCGGTTGTTGCCAACATAGAGACTACGCCGGCTCCACCGTCGGGAATAGCGACGAACAGCGCAACCGAGACAGAAGAACCGATTGCAGAAGTGAATGACGAAAACAGTGTAGCCCCCACGGAATTGCCGCCGTATGTTCATCTGAAAATGGCCAAAGGGTATTTTGTGAGTGTGAACAAGACCGTACAGGGGGAAGGCGTAACCTATCAGCAGACGGTGAGAGGCAGGTACATAAAAGCGGATGAATTATATCCGGCAAAGCCTTCGGAATTCGAAGGTGTGCTGCTGAACGATCGGGTGACGCTGCCGATAGCGTTTGTTGTAAACGGCGGTACGAGAATGTTGAAAAGGCAAGGGGTAGACGGACCGCTGAAGAACGGTGACCGTGTAGAGAGGTACGACCATTATTCCGTTCGCGGAACCATCTCGCGAGGCTCTCGCGACTATGTTGAGGTGGGCTCCGGGTTATTTTTGGCCAAGCGGGCAGTGGGGATCGCGTCGCTGGTTGCGCCTCCTGAAAACGTAGGTGAGACCGAACGATGGATTGATGTGAATCTAACCGAGCAGACGCTGGTTGCCTACGAAGGCGCAACGCCGGTATTCGCCACTCTGATTTCTTCCGGACGAAAAGATTTCGAAACTCCGGTTGGTGAATTCCGCATTTACAACAAGCACGTCACCATTACAATGGACGACCCGGATGGCGGTGAGGAAGCGTATTCCATCGAAGATGTTCCCTGGACGCAGTACTTCGAAGAAGGCTACGCATTGCACGCCGCGTTCTGGCACGATAGGTTCGGCCGGGTCCGGTCACACGGGTGTGTGAATTTGTCTCCTGCAGATGCTCGTCGTCTATTTTTCTGGACGGGGCCGCATGTGAATGACGGCGTGCATGGCGTCATCGCGACCACCGAGAACCCAGGTACTCGGGTGGTTATTCATATGTAGTCGAATAAGCCGAATTCATCAGGAACGCAACAGTACATACACTGCGCCGGTACCTCCGTCAAAGGGACGAGCTGATGTATATGCCAGCACTTTTTTACCCATTGCGCCGCGCGTGAGCCAGGCGCGCAATTTTTCTTTTAAAATGGGAATATTATCTCTGGAACCCAATCCGCGGCCGTGAACAATAAGTACGCATTTCTTGTTCGCTTTGTATGATTTGGTGATGAACGCGGCCACCTCCATGCGCGCTTCATCTCTAGTCATACCGTGAAGGTCGAGGTGCGCCTGAATGGAATACTCGCCTTTTCGCAGTTTCTTGACGATGCGTTTGTCGAGGCCGTTAATGCTAGCTTCAATATATTCGTCTGTATCGGCAATATCGAAATGTCCTCTGCCGTGCACCAGCTCATCGAGTTCCCGCATGACCAGCTCTGAGTCGTCCACCGCGTGGATACCCGTTTTCACATGGTGTTCCGTGGGGGCGTGTTTGCGTTCCAGAGGCGCAGCGCCGTCCATCATTTGTGACAAAACAAAATCTTCTTCAGACATATGTTTAACGTCGATGGGGCTGTCAGATACAGATGCTGCAGTGATTGGCTCAGGTGTCTCATCTGCGGATTTTTGGAGAATCGGATGTACTTTTAGAGCTTCAAATGCGTGATTGGAAAAAGTCGCATTTTTCGGGGAACGCGTGGATTGTTTTTTTCGCTTTTTTCCCATTTGGGCGGTCCATCGTCAGAATGATTGTCAGTCAATGTATCGAATCGGCGTCCGGCATATACTGCCGATGCGATCCAGAACACAATAATACACACCGACATTGCCGCCAACCATCTAAATGACAGAACGGCCGAAAGCAGCAGGGTGAGATTTACGCCTACGGCTTTGGCGCTTCTTTGGGTGAAAATATCGATGATGGCTTTGGCGTTGTATTTTCTGCTGGCGTGTACCGGGATATACAGGCTTTCCTTGGCGGACTGGTTCATGGAATAGTTCAGACCGTTGTCAAAAATACACAGTAATGCGCCCACCAGAAGAATCGGCGCAATTAGAAATGAGACAGAGCCCAGCAGCAACGAAATCGGAAGAAAGAGCAGGGCGTGGGTGACACCCAGCTTTCGCATGACCAAGCCGGTGGCGAACAGCTGGATAGATAGAGAAACAATATTCACCATCATGTAAACGGTTGAAAAATATGCCCCGATCGCGGGGCCGTCGAGGAAATGAGAGACCGCCGCAGAAAATTGAAAATCAATTATACTCGAAACGATTTCGTATGAAGCGACGATGGCGGCAATTGACATTATATATCGGGAGCGCAGCAATTGTCGAATACCCGGCGTACCGGACGTCTTTGATTCGGTGGAATGATCTTCCCGGCACGACGCGGTATCAATTTTTTTGTCGGCGGATTCTTGCGATAAGCGGGAGGGGTGGTTTATGTGGCAGAGTTGTTTGGCGGATGCCCATGCCAATGCGATAACCGCGGTGATCATTCCAATACAAATCGCGAACCAGTAATGCATTTGGAGATGCGAAATCAATCCCCTTGTCAGCGAGGATCCAACCGCGCCCCCTAATACACCGCCGAAAATAATGAAGCCGAATAGACGTTTTGCCTGATGTGCAGATACGGAATCATTCAGAAACGCGAAGAATGCCGCCAGCATGAACATATTGAATAAATCTCCAAAAATATACAGTGCCCAAACAGATGCGGCGGTTTCAGTCTGCAGCCAAATTGACAAAATGACAGCGCCTGCAATGGATAACACAGATGCAATGGTGAGAAGCACATGGCGTGTGAACCGTTTGGCCAGCGCGATAAAAAATACCATTGCGGCGAAGGCGGCGAGCAGATTCATATTTTTTGCTAGCAGTTCTGTCTGGGCTGCACTCATCGACCAGTGAAAAAATGTGAACGGTTGAGAATCATACTGCTGAATAAACAACGCTTTTTTCAGTGGTTTCAGTATCCAGAACACGCCGATAATAAAAAAGAACTGCAAACTCATGAGAATTGCAAATAATAGTTCATTGTTGGATATATGTGTCCGTTTAGGCACGCGATTTGTCATCTTGAAAGGATATCAAAAAAAAGTTCAGAACCCAAAAAAACGATGTTTGAAACGACATAAACATCGCGCAACAGCGGAATTTTAAAATGAGGAGGGAAAAATATCGGAGAGTGGACAACCGAGAGGGCGGGTGTTAAACTGTTTACAACTAAATGTTGCATGTTGGAGAATGGATTCTTCGCTGATTGGGGGGCAATCGAATGCACAAAGACGACAACGCACCTGATGTTGTCAATGATACCAGTCAAGTTGGTGCTTCGGAAACCAATATTAGTAGGTCTCCTACGCCTTCCCCATCTTGTCAGAACAGCGAATACAAAACGCTCAACGATATTGATTTTTCGGAATTCGAAAAAATTGAAACCATAAGCAAGATAGCCGGTGGCGTCGCTCATGATCTGAATAATTTTCTGTCACCCATTATCAGTTATGCCCAACTGGCAATCGATGACTTAAGTGAAGATGAGGTTTTATATTATGACATGGAGCAAATCCTTGAAGCTGCGCGGTATGCGCACGGATTGGCCAAACAATTGCTTGCTTTCTGCCGGGAACAGAAACCCTCGTATGCGATTATCAATTTGAACAAGTCGGTAAAAGGGGCAAAGAAAATGCTCCGTCGGCTGTTGCGTGAAAATATCATTTTAGATTTTCGATTCGATCCGAATCTGGAGAGCATTGTCGCAGACATGTCGAATATCGACCAGATACTGATCAACATGACCGTTAATGCCCAGGATGCTATGCCCACAGGAGGGCGATACGTGATCGAGACAGCAAATGTTACGCTTGATAAGACGTTTGCCAAATGCAACCCGGGGGCGCCTATTGGAGAGCGCGTGATGATTTCTTTCACTGACAATGGACACGGCATGCGGGAAGAGGTGAAAAAGCGAATATTTGAGCGAGGCTTTTCCACCAAAAATCGCGGCGGTACCGGGTTCGGACTGGCAACTGTTCAGTCGGTGGTTGATAATATCGGTGGATACATTCATGTGATTAGCGACGAAGGGCAGGGAACCTGCTTCAAAATATTTTTGCCCCCGGCACGGCATCCGTTGCCGCAGACATATACCGCCGAAAAAGAAGAAGTTTATTTTGGGCAAGGCGAGTGGGTGTTGGTGGTTGACGACGAAATTCCGATTCGGCGGTTGACGACCCGTATTCTGGACAAGTACGGATACCACGTGCTGGAGGCGGAGTCCGGAGAAGAGGCGTTGCGGATTCTTTTACAGAAAAAAGGAAAAATTGATTTGCTGCTGACCGATTTGGTAATGCCTCAAATGGATGGTTTGAAACTTCAAAAAGAAGTTCAGAAAACATTCCCGAATGTGAAAACCCTGATTATGTCAGGCTATGAAGCCGAACACGTGAAGCACTACTATCTGGTGAAACAGAAGCAGGAAATTCTGTTGAAACCTTTCACCGTGAGTATGCTCACAAGCACCGTGAAACAGGTTCTGCACGACTAATCGATTTTTCATTTCAGAAGTGTCGCGCGCAGCGCGTCCAGCCGACGTGTCATCCTGAAAGTGAATGCATAATTGTTTGTTTTTGCATTGCTATGCTGGTACATTCTGCCTTTCTTTGAATCTGTTTTCGTATTGAGGTGGTGTGGCAATGGCCAAAACATACAATGAGATAAATGAAAAAATCGCTTCCGGTAAAGCGGTGGTTCTAACCGCGGAAGAGGTAATAGACTACGTGGAGAGAAAAGGGGTGGCAGCCGCTGCTAAGGAAGTGGATGTTGTAACGACAGCGACGTTCGGACCAATGTGCTCTTCCGGCTGTTTTCTGAATTTCGGTCACTCCGCCCCGAAAATTCGTATTTCTGAAGCATGGATTTCAGATGTTCCGGTGTATTGCGGCATTGCTGCAGTGGATGTGTATCTGGGGGCCACCCAGCTAAGGCATAATGACCCCGCGAATATGTATTTCCCCGGTGAGTTTCGATACGGCGGCGGACATGTGATTGAAGAATTGGTTGCAGGTAAAAAGCTTCAGCTGTTTGCCTTGTCGTATGGTACCGATGATTATCCCCGGCGGGAAGTGCGAACGATGTTTGATATAAATGATCTGAATCAGGCGATCATGACCAATCCGCGCAACTGCTATCAAAATTATAATGTGGCGGTGAACTCATCGGGGAAACGCATATATACCTATCTGGGCATTTTGGAACCGAACATGAAAAACATGACCTATTGTTCGGCCGGGCAATTGTCTCCGCTGTTGAATGATCCGCTATATAAAACAATCGGTGTCGGCACCAGCGTGTGGCTCGCCGGTTCACGGGGACTTGTATATGCCGAGGGAACGCAGCATTGTTCGGCAGTGGAACGGGGCGCAAACGACGTGCCGGTTGAAGGTGCCGGCACGCTGGCGTTGACCGGAAATATGAAGGAGATGATTCCTGAATTCGTACGCGGCGTGTCGTTGCCGGGGTACGGTGTATCTCTGGCCTTGGGGGTGGGAATTCCGATTCCTGTGCTGAATGAAGAAATTCTGCGCTATACCACCGTGCGGGATCGGGATATTATCGGATGCGCAATTGATTATTCTCACGATTACCCTGAAAAAACCTGCAAAGTGCTTGCCCGTTACAGCTATGAAGAGCTGCGAAGCGGGCAGGTGGAGCTGCACGGTAAGAAAGTAGCCGTCAGCGCGATGTCGTCATACCACAAAGCGCTGAAAATCGCCGAACTGCTTAAATCCGAGATTCAGCGCGGCGATTTCATGCTTTCCGAACCGTCTCGCCTGTTGCCTCTGAATCAATCCATGACCGGGCTGACAATTACCGGAGGTGCCAAATGACCTCTTGCAAAAAAGCGTATCTGCATTTTCCCAAAGAGATGACCGACAAGCCGTTTATCGGCAATTTAATCAAAGAGTTTGATTTAACGATAAATATTTTTCGCGCCAAAGTGACCCCGGGCGAAGGCGGATATCTCTCTATCGAAATCGTCGGCGATGATGAACAGATTCAAAACGGGTTTACCTATCTGAAACAAAATCAGGTGGAAATCCATTCCGGAGATGTGGGGTTGATCTGGCGCAAGGAAGAGTGCACTCATTGTACGAACTGCACGGTACACTGCCCCACGGGCGCACTTCACATCGCGGATTGGGATACCAGGCGGGTTGAATTCGATGAATCGAAATGCATTGAATGCCTGGCATGCCTTAAAAATTGTCCGTTTCACGTGTGTTCTTCTATTTTTTAAACTCATGTTTCGAACATTTCGCAGTTTTTCATACAAAGATACGAATGTGAGAGTGTCGAGTGAATTTTTTGACGACGTCGTTGAAGAAATGGTCGTACGCCGCAAACAACTCGAGGCATATATTCGAAAACATCCAGACTTTAAAACGTCGTTCGCGCCGGTATCGTTGCAGGCGGGGGCACCGGAAATTGTGATTCGGATGGCGGATGCGAGTGTGAAAACCGGATTGGGACCGATGGCGTCGGTTGCCGGGATTCTTGCCCAATACGGTGTGGACAGGGCGCTGTCGCTCGGGGCCAGCGAGTCCATAGTAGAAAACGGTGGCGACATGGTGGTGGCAGTTTCATCACCCGTTTCCATTGGCATTCACACTATCGACAAAAAATTTTCGGACAAGCTCGCGTTTCGAATCGAGAGTAGCAAGCGTCTGGCGATCTGCTCCTCGTCAAGTGTGATGGGCCATTCGGTAAGTCTGGGAAACTGCGGGCTGGCCACCGCGGTATCTGAAGATGCGGCGTTGGCGGATTCCGCGGCAACACTTCTGTGTAATTGCATTTCGAGCGTAAAAGACATGGAAAACGCACTTGAAAAAGTTGGACGCATCACAGGGATTCTTGGTGTAATGGCGATTCACGATGGTCGCATGGGGATGTTCGGCGATTTGCCACAGCTGATAAAAAATGAAGATTCCGATACCCGACTGAAAGTCACTCGTGATAGGCGCAGCAACTGAGGCATTACGGTCGAGCCAGTTTTCGAAGGCGTTTCTGATTGCGTGCGATGGTTTTCTTTTTTCCCTTTGAGGCGCCCGGTTCCGTTTCGAGATAGGTTTGATACGAGGTTAGTGCCGATTTCGCCAATGCGGTTCGACGAGCCGCATCGGTTTCAGTCTTTGTCAGATTATATTCGGTTCTTCCTTTTAAATACCACGCATTCGGCTGAATAGCGGGTAAGCGGATCAGCTGTTCAAAATAGGGCAACGCATCTTCAAGGGCCTGTTGCCGTTCTTCTTTGCTGAGTCTTTTTTTATCAGCGGTCTTTCCCAAATCTCCCATCAGGTACAGCGTCATTCCGCGATTGTATAAGTCTGTCGACGACATCGATGATAGATTCGGCTGCTTTTCTGAATGTCGCACCTTTCTTTGCACGGAAGGAGCTTCTTGCCTGTCAGCAGGGGCCGAGGATGTGTCGAGAAAGGTCTGTGCCGTCGGGGATGAATTGTTCATATGTGTTGGGGCTTCATGAGCAAGCGTTGTATTGCTTTTTTTGTTCAGAAGCATCGGCGGTTTTCGCGCTGCGGAATGCGGTGATGAAATTGTCGAAGCGGTGTGTTCATTTTGTGAATCGGAATTCCGCCCGGTGAACGACAGATTGGATAATATAATGATTCCTGCACCTGCGAGCGTACAAGCTGTAACAATGACGGCTTTCCACTTGATTTGCAGTGTGTGCCAACGAGCCTGTATTGCGGTTAGGTAATGCGAAATTGGTTGTCGCTGTATTGCGTGGGTATCCTCTTCGTCCCTGTGAATATCGAAGTATGCGGGTTTTGCCGCAATGGAGTTCGGCGGCGGTGGAGGCATGGTGGGTTTCTGTGATGTCAGCATCGGCGGTTGCAGCCGCTCCGTATCTATTTCGTCGTCTTCAATCGGATGAAGTTCCACGTCATCGAGTGTTTCTTCCGGCATGTTTTGCGGGGCATCGGGGTGGTTCCGCAACAGCTGTTTCGCATTCAGTGTACCTTGTGACAATTCAGACACTGTGTCGTTTTGTATGCCTGACAGACTTTCATCCATCAGCAGTTTCAAGCGATCTTCCAAATGGGAGAGTTCCGACACCAGATTATGCTGCATGCGATTTTCAATTCCCGGCAGTTTGTCCGAAGTGAATTTTTTTAATAGCGTTGCCGATTCTGAACTAACAAGCGCAGATACATCTCCTTTCAGTTTGAAGAATCTTTTCTCCAGCTTCTTTTGCAATTTGGTTTCGAGTTCAAGAAGGTGCGGCTCGAGCTGCTCAAGAACCTTTAGCGTGATTGCCCGAATTTCGGTTTCGGCGATTTGGGGAGATGGGGTTCTCTTTGTTTCTCTTTGTCGCTCAACAGCAGAAGGGCTTTTTTTCTGTTTCGTTGTCCCTTGCGTTGCAGCGGCCGGGGTTCCGGTAGTCGTTCGAGGCGTTGGTTTGTCGGGTATCAAGGTGGTTTTAGGCACATTTGCGTACGCTGAGGTTTCTTCAATTGAAGATTTTGTTTTGGCCATTGCAGACGCACGTTTTTGAGTTGTTTTTCGTTTTCGTGTTGCGCGGCTTTGTGATTTTTCCGTTTGTATTCCGGGGAAGGTTGAGCTGATGGAGGATTCCCGGGGCGGCGTGGAAGGCATACTTGGGATGAGGTCATTGGTTTCTGTCTCGAGATTGGCCAGGTTGTTCAGCGAAAACACACCGCTTTTTGCAATGTCGTCGCTGGCGGTTCCCTTCCAGTACGGCGCAAATACCATTACGCAGCCGGTGGATTTTCCCAGCTTTTTCAATTCTTCTGCGACCCTTTGTGCTTGCTCCGTCGGGTCTCCTTCACCCAGCCAGTGACGAAGATGATTTAACGGAAAACTGGATACCGCGGCTTCTCTTGAAAATACAATCAGGCGGTCTCTTCGTGCCATTTGTATGGTGTCGGTATGAATCGGCGGAATGAAGTCAGCCACATCGCCGATTTTGCTGAATAAGCCGCCGGCGATGTGATCCTGGGTTAGTTTTCGCACCTGTTTCGATACGAGGTACATTTGCGATTCTCCGCGATGGGAGAGATGCGCCCCGCCGCCATAGTATACAATCGCCTCAAGGCTGTTGGTGATTTTGTTCAGCAGGCTGTTTTGCGTGGGTTGTTGAAGTTTGTGCTTACTTGTTCCCATGCGATACGCGACCACATGTTCGCTTCCTTCTGAAACCGTCTCAATCAGCATTTGGTCCAGTCCGGATACCGTTTGCCCTAGAAATGTACGAAAGGCTTCGTCCTTTGCATCGACACGTTCTTTGGATTGTGCGCCGTTGAGCAGGTAGTTGGAAAGATATTCTGAAATCAGTTTTGTTGCGGTGGTTCCCAGTTCATCCAGCGTTTTTGATGTTACTCCGCTTCCGCGCAGTCGAATGGTGTGTGCTTCAGCCAATATTAACGCACCGGTTTCGGGGTTCACATCAAGGTGCACGGTCCCTGTGTTATCGGGTGTCAGAAAGGTCACGCCAACGGCGCTTTTGTCGAAGATGGGTTTTCCACGCGTCATGCCCTCAAAGACGGCAGACCGCCGAATTTCTGAAATGTTTTTTTCGGATTCCTTTCCAACGTCCCCAATTTGTTGAACAATTTATATTATAGAGAAACGGCTTGTTTTTCCCTGTTTTTGGGGTTTTGCGACAAGTGGCAATGGGGCGCGGTTTTCGGATTCCAACCGGATAATTCGATAGTACGCACCAATGCATTGGATGGCAACGAATCCGGTCGCGCTAGTGAAGAGCCGGCGGCGAAGGATTCGTAGTGAATTTGCGATAACGGAACGCGTCTCTCCCGCAACAGGTTGACAATCGGGGATTGCATTTCACTCGGCCCGCAAATAAAAAATGTCTTTCTGTCTAACCGCTCCGGCAGCAATCGCTTTATTTGGTCGGCATTCACCCGACCGCGCACACCCGGCCAGAACGGCGATGCAGACGACAGAACGTGCGTTACCTTCATGTTGCGGTCCGCGTCACAAATATCGTTAATCTCTCTTCTAAAAATAATTTCCTCTTCCCGCCTGGAGCCGTATATCAGTTCAAACGACGGGTGACTATCTCGTCTCGCCATGCTTTTCATCATGCTCATGAAAGGTGTGATGCCGCTTCCGACCGCAATGGCGACCACATCGTTGGAGTCTCTGAGCGGATTGAATGTGAATTCACCAAATGGACCAAGAACGGACAGGTGATCTCCGACCCGAGTGTTGTACACAAGATACGATGACATCGTTCCGCCTGGTTGCACTTTCACCGTAATGTCGATGTATCGGTTTTCTTCTGGTGCAGATGAAATGCTGTATGCGCGACTGACTACATTGCCGTCAATCGTTGTGCTGATTTCCACGTACTGTCCGGCGGAAAAAGCGGGAATCCGATAATCGTCAGGCAGGAGCCGCAATGTGACTGTGTCGTACGTTTCATTGTATTTCGCACCGATTTTCATCTGGATGTTTCTGGCATGATACGGTTCAACCCGGTCGTATTGATTTTTGAACTGCGGTTCCAACGGTTCGTTGCTGTATTTACGATACTTGCTTCGTATTACTTTGCCCACTCGTTTTCCGTCTCTCAACACGTGCCCGAAGCCGCGCAACCGACGACGCATGGCGCGCTGTGTACTTTGGGGGGGAGCAGAAGCGGCGACCGGCAGCGTACTTCGGACATTGCGTTTCGCCAGTATGTCGTTCGCCGTGTTGATGCCCGATGTGATAACTCCCTGATATCCCGCACTGGGACGTGTCCAGGCTCCCGCAAACCACAGACCTATGACAGGTCCCTGATTGTTCATGCGAAAGCCGGGATTTTCCTGGGGTGTGCTGGCGAACCCGTAAATGGCGCCGCCGCTGTTGCCGGTGTAACGCATATTTGTGATGGGTGTGCTGACCAGCCGGGTTTCCACCGCGTTGCTTACACCGGGGAATGCTTTTTCCAGTTCGCCCAGAAGCATATCGCCGAACCGCCGTTTTTCCAGCGTGTACTGGTCGGGTGATAGTTGGGTCCAAATGTCCCCCATAGACAGTACCGTTACCGCAATGACCCCTTTCCCGTCCGGTGCAAACTGCGGGTTGGAGTTGTCGTAGGCGCAGACCGAAATCACGCCCGGCCGCGTTAGTGACTGGCACTTGTTCCATTGCGTGTCCATGTCAACGTCTCGATTGAGATACAGTTCGTGGCTGGCAATACCCACCTCTCGGGAGGGACGATTGAGCCCCAGATACAAGGTTACAGATCCCGCGCTCGGCGCTGCGGCTTCAATGCGGCGCTTGTACTTCGGTGGAACGTGTTCCGGGGCAATCAGTTTGTTCAGGGTGGCATATGGGTCTGCGTTCGAGACTACGGTGTCGGAGTTGTAGGTGATCCCGTAGTCGCTGATAATGCCTCGAACTTTTCCGTCATCAACCAGTATCTTTTTCACCCCTTCGGCCAGATGCACTTCGCCACCGTTTTCTCGGATGATTTGGGCGAGAGCGTTCGAGAGGGACTGGCTTTTTCCCTCGATGGTCACAGAACCCCATTTCAGGTAGCTGCTTACGCCTGCGGCGAAAAGTAGAAATGAGAGCTTGCTGGGCGGTAGCCCGAAGTAGCCCCACAGCTGCCCCAGCGCCAGCTTTGTCAGGTCACCGGATATGTACTTGTCCAGCACGTCGGAAACGGTGGAACCGGCGGCATGAGCCAGGTGCGGAAATCGTGCCAGTGTGGGAATCGGACGGGTGGAATAATTTCCTTCCTTCAGCAACTGGGCTTCTTCTCCCACAACCATTATATGGTCAATAAACGCTTCAATTCCCGCTGCTTCTTCCGGGAATGCCTCCATCAACACCGCTTTGGCGCTTTCAGGGGATTTTGGAACCGTGATATCCAGCTCGTCGCTGATGGTTCTGTACAGGTTGTTCATTGGAATGAAATTCACTCGTTCCATGACTCCCAGCTCTTTGAAGAACGGTCGGAGCGGTCCAGGGTTCTCCTCGGTACCGATGCCGCTCATGGCGTGAAGCGATATCTCGAACTCAAACCCATCGCGAAAGAACGTGGTGGCATACCCACCCGGCTGGGAATGTCGCTCAAATACAGCAACGCGTTGTCCGTTTTTTGCCAGTGTCGCCGCTGCTGTCAGCCCACCCAGGCCGCTTCCTACAATAATTGCATCATACTTGTTCGTCATTGGTTTCTCCGTTTCGTCTGCGTTGTACCGGTCAGGCGTTCTTCTTGATGGCTTTGATTATGTCGTACGCATTGCTGACAAATCCCTTGGAGAAAATTGACGGAGGCACATTTCCGCCCAAATCCAAATGATTGATGTAGGTGATGCGTGTTTTTTTGCCGTTCTGAATGGGCTCAAGTGTCCAACTGCCGCGAACGCTGCTAACGACGATGGCATTTCCGCCGAGCGGTTTTTTATCTGCGGTTTTATTCCAGACGCGAACATATTTCGGGTAGCCGTCTACCAACTCCCTGGTCCATTTCACCTTCGCCACATAATGTCGGTCGGTGATCATCCAGTTGCCCATGCGTACATACACATAATCACAACCATCTCCGCAACTGCCCAGGTTGCGTCGCATTTTTAACCCATCCACTTGCATCGATTCAGTGATGTACTGCCAAACTTCTTCAGTGGGAGCATTCACCACTGCGACCGCTTTCACACTGGGTACGTTACTGCCGGCTTCAGTTGCCGTGAATACGACAATGCCGTTTTCGACGCCGTGTTTTTCCCAGCTTTCCCGAGCATTTACATCTGAAACCAGCATCAGTGTGGCTGCGGCACAAACGGTAATGAATGTTGAGTTGAGCATTTGACCCTCCTATGGTGCCAAGCCGGTACCTCTTTGACCAGCTTTCTTGCTGCATTGAACAGTTTAAATCTCCTCAAAAGTTAGTCAAATAGATTTACCCTTTATTTTCATAAACCGCTGAAATTAAAGAGTAAAAAAATGAACTGAGTTCACAGCGGTGTTGATTTTGAATAGGTTTTGAGTAGGAATCGGCAAGGTGAAGGGGGCTGGTCTATATACAGTATCGTACTTAACCTTTTGCCCCGCGAGACGTTTTGTACTCTATGTGTGGCCGGCTTACCCGGAAGAAATGATTATGACCACGTCCTTGTTTAATCACATTAGAGGCGTTCGTGCGGAGTTCATCATTCTGGGGTTGTTGGCAATCACCGTGCTGTTGTGGGTGCTGTATTTTTTCTCCGGAAAGCGAACCCTGGTTATTTCTCCTCGGAACTGTGACGGGATAACGGTCACTGCGGTTTCCGATCGTCGGGATGGCGGCAATTCCGTTGCGGAATTGAAAACTACCCGGGATTACTGGCAGGTGGACTATGAGTTGAGGGACGGACATCCGTACCCCTTCGGAATGCTTCAGCTTGACGTGAACAGAAATGGCAAGGGGCTGGATTTGACCAAGTACGAGGATGTGATTATTCAGGTAGGCGCTGAAGATTCGATGTCGAGGCGGGTTCGTCTTCAGATACGCAATTTTCACCCCGACTATGCGTCCCTCGATGATTCAATGAGCATGAAGTACAACGAGGTCCATTTGCCCACTTCTGATATTCGTCACCCGGTAACACTTCCCTGGAAATATTTTCACGTGGCCAGTTGGTGGATTGGTCAACGCCGGATACCACTCGAACATACGCATATGGATGTTTCCAATGTGTACTGGATACAAATTCTGACTCCGGAAACGCCGCCGTTGGGAAAGGGGGTGGTGACGTTGAAGCAGATTCGCTTTGAAGGGAAATGGATTCCGGAAGCGGCTTTTTTCAAATTGCTTTTAGTAATGTGGATGGTGGTGCTGCTGTTGTTTGTCGTGGGGAAACTGGTGGTTCTGCAGCAGGCGTTGAAGCAGAAGGTGATGCGAGAGGAAGAGTTGCTGAAACTCAACAATATTCTAGCGATTCAAGCCGAGGAGTTGAAAGAGCAGGCCACAAAAGACGAATTGACCGGTCTGCTGAATCGTTTCGGCCTTCGCAATCGGTTGTACACCATTATCGAGAATGTCAAACAGAATGGACTCGGCCTGACCGCCATCATGGCGGATATTGATCACTTCAAGCAGATAACCGACACCCTCGGTCATGATGAGGGGGATCGCATTCTGAAGTACGTATCTGATTTTTTTTCGCGCAACATGCGCAGCACAGATGTGTTGTGCCGCTGGGGCGGGGAAGAATTTCTGTTTTTCTGCGAAGGAACCCAAATTGAAGATGGGTGGCGACTGGCTGAGAAGCTTCGAAAAGCCTTGGCTGAATCAGATGAGTGTATCACCTGCAGCTTCGGTGTTGCCGCGCTGTCGGGTGGTTCGTTGCGGAATCTGATCACTCGCGCGGACAACGCATTGTATGAGGCTAAGGAAAACGGTCGAAATTGTGTGGCCGTCAGCACAGAACAACCCGATGGTACGACGCGAACATCTATTCCGGGAGCGCCGTTCTGACAGCATGAATGATGGAACATTCTGAAGCAATACGTGTCTACCGGCGGGGCATGGGCGCTGAACGCGGGGTCATGCGGCAGCTTCCAAACATGCTTTCTTTCTTCTCTTTCGCTCCGTTCCTATTCTGTAAACGTTACGCAATGTTGGTGAACACTTCCTGCACATCTTCGTCTTCATCGAGTTTGTCGAGTAGTTTTTCGATGTCCACCATCTGCTCTTCTGAAAACTCCTGTGGCTGGTTGGCAAAACGCTGGCGAACCGCCTTTGTGACTTCGATACCCATGCCTTGAAGCGCCGCGTCGAGAGCGCCGAAATCGTCCCATCCGCCCAGAACGGTGATTTCTCCTTCGTCCTCTTCGAGTTCCTCGAGACCCACATCGATCAGCTCGAGTTCAAGCTCTTCGAGATCTTTGCCTTCGGGAACAGGAAAAATGAACACCGATTTTTTATCAAACATAAAGTCGAGCGAACCGCTGGTGAGAATCTGACCGCCTGCTTTATTGAAATAGGTTTTCACGTTCGCCACGGTTCGCGTGTTGTTATCGGTGGCGCACTCGACCACCACCTGGACGCCGTGAGGACCTTTTCCTTCGTAGATAATTTCAGTGAAGCTGACAGCGTCTTTGCCAAGCGCCTTTTTGATGGCACGGTCGATATTGTCTTTGGGCATGTTCTCCGCTTTTGCGTTGGCAATTGCGGTGCGGAGTTTGGCGTTCATATCCGGATCTCCGCCGCCCTGCTTGGCTGCGATAGTGATGGCCTTACCGAGTTTCGGGAAAACGCGGGACATCTTTCCCCATCGTTTCAGTTTCGCGTTCTTGCGAAATTCAAATGCTCTACCCATTGTTTCCTCTTTCTTTGCGCATTTTTATTATACGGTTTCGTGGTGAGTTTACGGGCGTGAATATACGTCATTAGAGGCGGGTTAGAAAAGGATAAAAATTGGGTGAGAAGGAGGGGAACTCGGTGTCGATGCGGTCGGTGCAGGTGGTATTTCCGGAACTCCGTATTGATAGTATGAATGAGGGGAGCCTTGACGAATAACTTGTTCGGTGGGAAAGGGTACCGACGCCGGGCGCGGGGTCATGCGGCAGCTTCCAGTTGGCGACGGGAAACAAGACGGGTGCGCAGTGCCCGCCGGCCGCGGTGCAGTCTGGACATGATGGTTCCAACCGGGCAGGTGAGCTCGCCGGCCGCCTCCGCGTAAGACATACCGTCCACATCGCAAAGTATGACCACCTGGCGATACTCGGGTTTCAGTTCGCTGATGGCGGCAGCTACGGTGTCTCCAAAACCTTCATCTGTGTATACGTTTCCGTCCCGGTGAGTGGTACGCAGACCCATTTCTCCGAGCGACCAGTTGCGCAGGGCGTACCTGCCTTCTTCTTCCATGGTTTTTTCTTCCAGGCGCAGTCTGCGAACGATGGAGATGTACCGATTTTTCATGATTCGAGACAACCAGGCGCGAATGTTGGTGCCGTCCTGGTAGTTGGCTCGGAATTTCAACGCCAGCAGCATGGTGTCCTGCAGTAGGTCTTCCGCTCTCGATGCATCATGGGTTAAAGATACAGCCAGTTTCAACAGATTGGTGTGCTGTGCTTCCAGTTGCTGTTCAAAATCATTGCTTGGGTTGGTCTGATTGATTAATTGCGTCATTGGGTGCTCGCTTTCTTTGCTTTTTGCTAAGTGGTTGTTGATTGCTGATAAAGCAAGCGGAGTGCCAAAAAGAGGAACGAACACCTGTTCAGATGAAAAAATGTGTATAATTAGATATTTGGCGTGGTCTTTGTTCGGATGAACGGCGCGATTGAGGGCCAAATGAGAGGAAAAACAAAAACTGAAGTCTGCTTTTTAAATACTTGAGTCTATTATTTGTGTAATTGTTCGTCGTGGGTATGACTGCACAACTCGGTGAGCACACCCGCAGTGGATTTGGGGTGAAGAAACGCGATTTGCGCTCCGCCGGCTCCCCTGCGCGGCGTCTCGTCAATGAGTTTCAGGCCGTCTGCTTTCGCTCTATCGAGCGCTTCCTGCAGGTCATCCACTTCGAAAGCGATGTGGTGAAACTTCGGTTTATTGTCGTTACTGTTCAAATATTTGTGCACCGGACTGTCTTCACTGGTGGGTTCGAGCAATTCAATTCTGGATTCTCCGACCTGCAGAAATGCCACTTTCACTTTCTGCTCGGCCACTTCTTCAACTCCCTGAAAGTTCATTCCGAGGGTGTCGCTGAATACTTTAATATATTCTTCAATATTGGGTACCGCGACGCCGACATGGCTGATTTTCTTTACACTCATAATATTATTCCTTTCTCAAGCGGCGGAAAGCCTACTTGATTTGAGGTGGAATGACCATCTTTTGTTGCTTCGGTTTTTTGGATTGATTGCGCCCGAATCGTAAACAGTGGCGCGCGATGGATTCGTGATTATGGTTATGCTGAAAACCAAACAGGAGGAAAGATCGTATATGAGTAATGAGTCGATAGAACAGAAATGTGTAGACACGATTAGAACATTGTCGATGGACGCTGTTCAAGCTGCCAATTCGGGACACCCCGGCACGCCGATGGCGATGGCGCCTGTGGCGTACAGTTTGTGGCAGGAATTTTTGCGGTTTGATCCCGACGACCCCATTTGGCCCAATCGCGATCGGTTTGTTTTATCGATTGGACACGCCTCGATGTTGCTATACTCACTGATTCATCTCACACGCGTGAAGGCGGTTAATCCGAAGTACGAGACAACGGGGCAGCCCTCGGTGGCTCTTGAGGATATTAAGAAGTTTCGTCAGCTTGACAGCCGATGTCCGGGACATCCCGAGTATCGGTGGACATCGGGCGTGGAAACCACCACCGGACCGTTGGGGCAGGGCGTTGCCACAAGCGTGGGAATGGCCATGGCCGGAAAATGGATGGGGGCGACGTTCAACAAGCCCGATTTTTCAATGTTCGATTTCAACGTGTACGCGCTGGCCGGAGACGGCTGCATGATGGAAGGGGTCAGCTCGGAGGCGGCATCGCTGGCGGGGCACCTGCGGCTCGCCAATCTTTGTGTGATTTATGACAACAATCGAATCACAATTGAAGGAAAAACCGATTTGGCGTTTAGTGAAGACGTGGCCACCCGGTTTATCAGCTACGGTTGGAACGTTACCCGCGTGGGGGATGCAAATGATTTGGAGATGCTTCGTCGCGCGTTTCAGACGTTTGAAGCGACCACTGACCGGCCCACATTAATCATTGTTGACAGCCATATCGCATATGGTTCTCCCCATATGCAGGATACCAGCGGCGCTCATGGCGCGCCCCTCGGTGAGGAAGAAATTCGGTTGACCAAAGAGGCGTACGGATGGCCGACTGATAAACAGTTTTACGTACCGGATGCCGTGTACGATCACTTTAAAAACGGAATCGGAAATCGTGGGCGCGACCTTCGCGACGCGTGGATGACCATGTTCGACAAGTACAAAGATAGATATCCGGAACTGGCAGAGCAGCTGTATCAGATGCAGCATCGGCAATTGCCGGCCGGTTGGGATGCAAAACTGTCAACATTTCCGCCGGATGCCAAAGGCGTTCCCGGGCGTTCCGCGTCGGGCAAAGTGCTCAATGAATTGGCTCAAACTATTCCGTGGTTGATTGGCGGTTCCGCAGATCTGGCGCCGTCCACCAATACTCGTCTGGTCGGTTCTGGGGCCGGGGATTATTCGGCAGCGAATTATGCCGGAAAAAATATTCACTTCGGTGTACGCGAGCATGCGATGGCATCGATTCTGAACGGTATGTCACTCTGCAAAGTACGGCCATACGGGTCCGGCTTCATGGTGTTCAGCGACTATGCGAGACCGGCGATTCGGCTGAGCGCACTGATGGAGATTCCGGTTGTGCATATTTTCACCCATGACTCAATCAGTATTGGAGAAGACGGCCCGACCCATCAACCCATCGAACATCTGGCGTCTCTGCGGGCCATTCCCGGATTGATTACCATGCGTCCCGCAGACGCGAATGAAATTGTGGAGGCGTGGAAATTTATTGCGAACCTGCGCCATGAGCCGGTGGCGTTGGTACTTTCAAGACAGGCGCTGCCCACCCTGGATCGCACAAAATATGCGGCTGCCTCCGGGGTTGCCAGAGGCGCGTACGTTTTGTACGGTGCGGAACATGAATCACCAGACGTGTGTTTTTTCGCCACCGGTAGTGAGGTGGGGCTGTGTATTGACGCAACATCGGAACTTGAGGCACAGGGACACAAGGTTCGAATTGTGAGCATGCCGTCTTGGGAAATCTTCGAACAGCAGGACGAAGCGTATCGGCGGGATGTGCTGAGTTTCAACGCCAAAGCGCGAATTGTGGTTGAGGAGGGGTCCACTCTGGGATGGAGCTGTACGGTGGAAAATGCCGACGCGGTGCTTGGCATGAAAACATTCGGAGCGTCCGCACCTATCAAGGCGTTGCAAGATAAATACGGGTTCACCAAAGAGAACGTTGTGAATACAGCCAAATCAGTGCTTCAGCAGAAAAATAAAAAATAGTTTCAGGAGGGGAACCGGCAGCGAAAGCTAGATTCCTGAGTGAACGCCGATGGCGGCGGGGCAGGAGACCTGTTTGTAAACCACGGAGGGGTTGTCCGCGGTCTGGAGCCATTGGGTGTACCAGAGGCAACCGGCGAGCATGTCGGGAGCGCCGCTAAACGCATCGTTGCATTTCTGCGCTGTGCAGCTCGCATCGTACCCGCAATCCAATGCCCAGCCACCGTACTGGGTACCCCAGTTCACCCCGGGAAACTGTTTGGGGCAGCCGTTTGTCATATACCCCAGGCCGCCTCCGGGAATGAGCAGGTCAAAATGGTTGGCGCCGATATCCCCGATATTCACAACCTGAACAATCATTGATTTGCCGGCGAGCGACCCCTGGAAATCCAGCTGGTAGCAATCACCGCAGTTTCCGGAGTTGAACGCGGCGAACCCGTACGATGCGTTGGCGCCCACCTGCCAGGGGGCCATTGAGGAACACTGGAATGCATCGTTGCTCTGCAGCGTGCTGGAATCACAAGAGCTGGTATATGTATCGCCGGTGAAATAATCGTCATTTACATCACAAATGTGAATGTTGGTTCGTCCCCATGCGCAGTGCGGTACACAACAGTCCCAGTATCTTGTAGTAGTACCGCTGGTGCCCTGACCGCCGGGAATGGGATCAATCACCACATCGGTATCGGTATCGGTATCGG
>JAFGXQ010000207.1 GCA_016936575.1 Deltaproteobacteria bacterium | reverse complement strand
TGGATGCCATGGAACTTCAATGCGAATTTGGAAACCCAAATTTTCTGAACTTTTTTAGGCTGGTGCACGCTTACCGGAAACTTACGACACAGATTCAGACACCGATACCGACACCGACTCAGACACCGATTCCGACACAGATTCAGACACCGATACCGACACCGACTCAGACACCGATACCGACACAGATTCAGACACCGACGCAGACACCGATTCCGACACAGATTCAGACACCGACTCAGACACCGATTCCGACACAGATTCAGACACCGATACGGATACTGACGCATTGGAAGTATGTAACGGAGAAAGCATCAGTGACCTGTTGGCCGATTTGTCACCGGGCAGTGGGGATACCTTCTCACTCGCTGACAGCACCGACTTCGCATCAGATGACATTGACGAACCAAGTCAGGTGTCTTGTTGGAGTACATCATCCGGCGCGCCGGAGCATGTTTACACATTCACGCCAACGACTGATATGGAGTTGGAGATTGATCTCGTTGGGTCTTGGTATGATACCCAAATCGCGATTGTCGGCGATTGCCCGGCCGGAAATGGTTTCTGCATGCACAACGATGACTACAGTGGCCTTCAATCAGGGATCGGTTGCACCGTATATTCAGCCGATGCAAGCTACAGCATCATCGTCAGCGGATATGCCGGCAGTTCCGGCGAGTACACAATGAATGTAACGGAGTGCGCTTCCACCGACGCGGACACCGACACCGACACCGATACGGACTCTGACACGGATTCTGATACCGATTCTGACACCGATTCCGATGCGGATGCAGACAGTTGCTGCATATCCAACGGTACCCCGGGGTGCCGCGACGCAGTTGTCAGTGCATGCGTGTGTTCTCAAGATTCGTACTGTTGTGCAACGAACTGGGATAGTATATGCGTTGAAGAAGTCGAGTTATTCGGCTGTGGCACCTGTGGTTCAACGGATGCTGATACGGACACGGACACAGACACGGACTCTGACGCTGACTCTGATGCTGACTCTGACTCCGACTCTGACACGGATTTCGGCGATATGGGCGAATCCTGCGGCGACGGCTGCAGCGGCACCGTCTGTCTGGGATGGAGTGCGGATGAATGCACCAGTTCATCGCTATCCTATCCATGTGTTGGAACATCGACAGGCATGTATTGTTCCGATGCCTGCACGTCAGATGCCCAGTGTTTGAGCACGATGCGATGTTTGACCAATTGCAATGAATATCCCGACATTGAAAACATTTGCTGGTCGTTGTCTGACCACGCGTTTTTAGAAGACGTGGTGTGCGGAAACCCCTGGTAAAAAACCCCGAACTGCATCCGCCGATGTGCAAGGACTATTTTCCGGAGTCGAATAGAAAATAGAACCGTAAAGCAATGAACCAGTGAAACCACCGGCGGATGCAGTCCAAGATAAGAAATTATAAATCGTGAATCGGAAACAGTGTGTCCTTTAAAAACTGAACCACTCGCTGTACTTCTTCTTCCACTTCACCACGATAGCCGCCATGGGAGAGCAATGTACGGTCGCGCAAACCGCCAAACCAGGCGGTATTCTGCAACATCACGCCGCCCATTCCCGCCATCAGCGAGGTTTCATCCTGCATCGTGCCCGACAGCACACTCCAACACAATGCCCAGCTTCGGACCGTATCCTGCACATTGTAGCCCCCGCCCCCCACAGTGAGCAGCGGCACATTCAGCGAGACAATCTCTTCAAGCAACTCAGCGTACACGTTATTCGTAAGATTCAAATGCGCCAACGGATCAGTCGCCAAGCCATCCATTCCCAGTTCCAGGATAATGACATCGGGTTGAAGATGGTCGAGCAACGGCACCACAATTTGCATGAACGCCATTTTATAGATTTCATCAAATGTGCCCACCGGCAGCGGAATATTCACCGTGTGTCCCTTCCCTTTGCCGATACCCTGTTCCGCCTCGTGGCCGGTCCCGGGGAATAATGTCTTCCCGCTTTCGTGCATTGAAATGGTCGTCACATCAGGGTTGTCATAAAATGCATCCTGTACCCCATCCAAATGGTGGGCATCCAGGTCGAGCACCACCACTTTTTTATTTGCCGCCACAAGCTCTTTGGCGGCGATTACCACATCATTGATATAGCAGAATCCACCCGCGGTACCCGGATGAGCATGATGAAATCCACCGTGGGGGTTAAACACAATATCGGCTTTCTTCTCAATCAGAAGCCGCGCACCACTGAGCGTACCGCCGGATGCCAACAGTGAAAAATCGAGCATATCTTTAAATACCGGACAATCCGGTGTTCCCAACCCCATTTTCAATGCGCGAAAATTATGGGTTCCACTGCTTACCTCGCGCAGCATATCAATATATTCCTGGGTGTGGAACGTCAGCGCCTCGTCAACGGTAACCGCACGTGGAGACGTCACTTGTATATTGGGTTCATCGAGCAATCCCAAAGACGACGCGGTTTCCAACGTTTTCCCGCCCCGTTTGCTGTTGAACGGGCATTCTTCGGGATATCCGCCTTCATCCAAATCAGGTGAATGCATAAAAACAATTTGATTTTCCACGGTTGCCTCGTTTTAAAATTTAATATTGAAACTGTACACATTCCCACTGGGTTTGCTGGTAACGTCAAACTCACTCTTGTTAATGACCGACTGCATCGCGATATTCTCCCGCAATACCTCCGCGGTGAATCCGGCGATACCGTTTCGAATGGCAATCAAAGACAAGTGTTTGAACAATGCCGAGCCAATCCCCTTGTTCTGCCACTCGTCGCGTACCACAAACGCCAGCTCCGCCTTATTAGTACTCTGGTCGAGATAGTATCTGCCGATGGCGACTATTTCATCGCCATGCGCTTCGGGCAACGTCGCTACAATCGCCACATCGGTGCGATGGTTGATGTACACAAAATTCTGTATCTCTTTACGTTCCACCGTTTTCATTTGATGCATAAATCGATAATACATGGTTTCTTTTGATAGCGCGTGTATCAAATCCGTCAGCCGCGGCTCATCTGTCGGATGCATGGCCCGGAACGACAACATGGTACCGTCATCCATGATGTGCACGGTGTTGTAATCTTTGGGACCCACCACAATTTTGCCTTCGATGGCCGCATGATCCGGGCGCAAATACCGAGCGGCAACCGCTTCACGGGTCAATTCCGCACGAAACTTGGGATGCGCAATCGAAATCAATGCAATGGCCCGCTCCTGAACGCTCTTGCCGTGCAGATACGCAACCCCGTATTCCGTCACCACATACTGTACGTCACCACGAGTTGTTACCACGCCGGCACCGTCATCGAGAATCGCCTTGATACGCGACACCGTTCCGTTCTTCGCAGTGGAGGGCAGCGCGATAATGCATTTGCCGCCTTCGCTGCGTGCCGCGCCCCGATTGAAGTCAACCTGGCCGCCGATTCCCGAATAAAAGCGCTTGCCCAATGAGTCGGCGCACACCTGACCGGTTAAATCCACTTCAAGTGCCACATTGATGGCCACCTGCTTGTATCCGGAACCGATAATGAACGGGTCATTCACGTACTCGGTCGGGTGAAACTGAAACTGCTCGTTTTCATTTATATACTCATACAAACGCCGGGTACCCATACAGAACGACGCCACGACCTTTCCTTTGTCGATGCTCTTTCGGGAGCCGTCCACTGCGCCGGACTCCACTAAATCGATAATGGCATCGGTGAACATTTCGGTGTGTATTCCCAAATGCTTTTTGTCTTTTAAAAACGGAACCACCGCCTGGGGAATTTCGCCGATGCCGAATTCAATGGTGGACCCGTCTTCCACCAGCGCCGCCACATATTCCCCGATTTTTTCCGCTTCCGCAGTGGGTTCATTCATTTCAACTTCAATCAACGGTTGATCAGAGGGAACCAACACATCCAGGTCGTATATGCTGATGCTGCTCTCGCCGTTGGTTCGCGGCATCTGGGGGTTTACCTGGGCAATGACAAATTGCGAATTGGCGATGGCGCTTTTCACGATATCCACAGAAATACCCAGACTGCACATTCCCTTATCATCGGGAGGCGTCACCTGCACCAGCGCCACATCGATGGGCAGTTGTCCGCTCGAAAACAGTCTGGGAATATCGGACAGAAAAATGGGTGTATAGTCGCCAAGCCCCTCCTGAATAATATCGCGTACATTCTTGGCGATAAAAAAGCTGTTCACTCGAAAATTCTTAGTGAGTTTTTCATCCGCATAGGGAGCATGCCCCAAGGTGAGCAGGTGAACGATTTCAGTATCGACAAGCTCTGTTCCCCGATTCACCAACGCCTTCACCAGTTCCTCGGGCTGTGCACATCCGGTGCCCACAAACACCCGTTGTCCCGACTTGATTGTTTTCACTGCTTCGTCAGCGGTTTTCACCATGCTGCTGTATTCTTCCTGCCATTGTGCCTTACTCATTTTTGCACCTCATTATTTTTCAGGGTAATCCGCGCATCTGCCGCGATGGATTCCTCACCGATTTCACCGACCATAAAAGGATTTATATCCATTTCCATAATATCCGGAAACTCTGTAACCAGCTGGCTGATTCTCTGCAGCGCAGTGGCGATGGCCGACAAATCGACCTCTTTGTGTCCCCGTGTGCCTTTCAGCAGCGCGAACGATTTGGTGCTTTCCAGCATCTGTATCGCTTCATCGTAGGTAACCGGAGCGATATTGAAGGTAACGTCTTTCATCACTTCCACGAAAATCCCACCGAGTCCGAACATCAGCATGGGACCGAATTGCGGATCACGGGTCATCCCCAAAATCACTTCCCGTCCCCGTTTACACATTTTCTCCACATACACCCCGTGAATATTTGCATTGGGCACTTTCTGTTTCATGCGCAGCATCATCAGATCGAAGGCATCTTCCACCGCCTGCGGGTCGCTCAGGTTGAGCTTCACCCCGCCCAGGTCGGATTTATGAATAATGTCGGGAGATGCGATTTTCATAGCCACCGGGAATCCGGCACGGGTCGCCACCGCAACCGCTTCCTCAGCCGTCTGCGCCAATGCGCCCACCGGCACCTTGAACTCATATGCCTTCAAAATTTCTTTCGCCGCCGCTTCTCCCAATTGGAACTGATTGGTCTTCTTCTGCCTGTTGATAATTCGTTCCACGCGCCTGCGATTCACCGGAAACCGGGTCAGTACTCTCGGCGGACGGCGCAGCCACTGGGTGTATTCCCACATGGCTCGCAACGCATTGACGGCCCGCTCCGGAGAGGGGTAATCGGGGAGGTTGTGCTCTATCAGATATTCCCGCGCCGATTTCACATCGAGTCCCCCCATGAACGATACCAGAATCGGTTTCGTAGAACTGGACACCTTGGCGATTTCCATGGCGGTATCGTTGGGGTTGCTCATGGCCTGAGGGGTTAAAATCACCACAATGGCGTCAATGGTCTCATCTTCCTGGGCGGCTTTTACCGCATCCACGTATCGGCTGGAATCCGCATCGCCGAGCACATCAATAGGATTGGACACACTGGCCGCTTTGGGTAATTTGGCCGCCAGCGCACTGGCATGCACCTTGGCTAACGGGCTCACCTGCATCCCGGAGAGTTCCACTGCATCCGCCGCCATAATTCCGGGTCCGCCCGCGTTGGTGATAATCGCCACGTTTTTACCTTTGGGCAAAGGCTGCATGGCAAACGCCATGGCGTAATCGAACATCGCCTCAAAAGTATCGGCGCGTACCACGCCCGAACGACGAAATGCTGCGCCATAGGCCATGTCGGTTCCTGCCAGACTTCCGGTGTGGGACGAGGCTGCCTTGCCACCGGCGTCGGTAACGCCCGACTTGAAGATAACCACCGGCTTCTGCATGGATGCATTTTTCGCCGCCTGAATAAACTGCTTGCCGTCGTTGATGCTTTCCAGATACCCCACGATCACTTTCGTTTCGTCATCTTTCGACAAATAGTCCAGGAAATGACTTTCATCTAAATCGGCTTTATTTCCCATGCTGACCAATTTAGAGAGCCCCAGATGTCTGGCCGCTGCCCAGTCCAGAATCGCGGTGCACAGCGCGCCCGACTGACTGATTACCGAGATGCCTCCTTTTTGCGGCATGTGATTGGCAAAGGACGCATTTAAATTGTGATGGGGGTTAATCGCTCCAAGACAGTTGGGGCCGAGCAGTTTGACGCGATGTTCTTTACAAAGAGCGGCAATCTCTTCCTCCTGGGCGAGACCTTCTTTGTCAACCTCTCTGAATCCCGCAGTAATAACGATAATCGCTTTGGCTCCCTGATAAATTGAATCTTTCACTGCCTGATAAACCGCCTTGGGCGGAACCACCACAATCGACAACTCGACTTTTCCTTTATAGTCCGACAATTTTGAGTAGCAGGGAACGCCGCAAATTTCGGCAGCAGACGGATTCACCGGCACAATAGGGCCGTCAAATTTTCCGTCCACCATATTGGATAATATTTCGTAACCCACCTTTCCCGGCTTGGTGGATGCGCCGATAATCGCAACGGACTTCGGGTTCAGTAGAGATTTAGACATAGTTGCTCCTTGCATTCATGGCTCGCGAAAAATCGCGGTGGTTTCACAGTTCGCGCAAAGCAAATGCAACCGGTGTACCAATCGGAAAACCCACGAAGTTCAACACTTTCTCAAACTGAACCCATGTGACAGATGGAACACCGTTCGCCGTGCAATCGGAATAAAACCTTCTGAAACCTACGAACACCGCTGTTTCACTCTGGTGAGAAAAAGGTCAACAGGTGACAATTGTCACAGGGGTTCCAAACCACCTATTGCAGAGGCAAATGGTAGGGGCCAAATGAGCACAGTTGTATGCCTGTCAGCGCAACCATCCAGTGTCAACGGTATAGCGGGCGAGTGATTTCTGGGCGGAGAAAGAAATTTGAAATTGGGGGGATCTCAATTCGCGGCTTCACCCACCAAATCCAATTCAGCGACGCATGTCCAATCTGCGCCGCTCGCCTCGCTCAACGCAACAAAACGAATGTACCGGGCGCGCACGGTATCAAACGTCACCCGTTTCGCCGTCTTGTCTGAAGCGAACGTGCCGGTGATAATCGGCGTTCCCCAATTATCACTGGTTTCGCCGGCATAAAATGCATAGTCGGCGACGATGCCACTGGAGTCCGCATCCTGACGAGGCAGATACCGCAACTCCGAAATATCCCAGAGTTGTCCCATATCAATCTGAAGTTCGTGGGGCAACGGGGCGTCGGGCCCACCCGCCTGCCATTCCGAGTGCCAGAAGGTCGATGGAGAATCATCAAAGGCATTGACTGCACGACCATCCTCATCAACGGTTTCCTCGCTGTCAACATACAGTAGGGTCCAGTCCGTTTGCGGAATGAATTCATCATAGGCCCGCCATTCGCCCGTCTGCAAGTTGAGTTGCCACTGGTCGTAATAGTCAAGGGACAAGGTATCGCCATTTTTCTTGATGGGCAGCCAAATGTATTTGGAACTCAACAAATCCGGGTCCTGCCACCGGTCTCCGGCGTAAATATAGGTGGTCGCTTTACTTCCCACAATCGGAATAACATAGGTGGGCTGGGAGTCATAGGTGGTATTGTCGCCAATATCGGCAATCGGGGAGAAAGTACCCGCCAAATCGGTAGAGGAGGAATATCTGCCCTGATTGGGATTCCAGCCGGTGGCGCCGGATGTGATGATAAAGTAACGACCGTCGTCTTTAAAAATCGCAGGTGCTTCCCGCGAATTTCCCTCCCACAACATGTTGATTTGAGCGTCCAAATCAAGATAGTCATCGGTCAGCCGGTACACCATCATATCCCGGTTTTCATTGGCCGCAGAGGCAAAATAGGCGATGCCATCGTCGTCTTTAAAAAGCATGTCATCTCGTGACATGTTGTTATTGGGCCGAAAATGCTTGTGCAACGCGTAATCCCCGCAAACGGTATCGCAACTGAAAACCCCCGCTTCCGCGTCGGCATAATTCGCCCCTTCCCAATGCAGCCACATTACATAGTTGTTGTTTGCCTCGTTATAAATGAATTTGGGGCGCTCGATAATTCTATCTGTTGTGTCTAAGTCCGGGTGGGTGTCTCGTGTAATAATGGCATTCTCAAACGTCCAGCTGACGAGATCCGTTGACGAATAGCAGTTCACCGCCTTGAAATTGCCGGAATTATGAGACTTGTCCTCGCCGATCCAATACCAAGTGTCCCCTTCCTTCAAAAAACCGCCCCCATGGGCCTCGATGCGATTTCCTTCCACATCTTGCCAGAAGCCGCCATTGGTGATGGTCACCCACTCTCCTTCTTCGCCAGTATCGGTATCCGTATCGGCGTCGGTGTCTGTGTCAGTATCGGTGTCCGCATCCGTGTCGGTATCTGTGTCGGTATCTGTATCCGCATCCGTGTCGGTATATGTGTCAGTGTCTGTATCCGCATCCGTGTCGGTGTCTGTGTCGGCATCTGTATCCGCATCCGTGTCGGTATCTGTGTCGGTGTCTGTATCCGCATCCGTGTCGGTATCTGTGTCAGTGTCTGTATCCGCATCCGTGTCGGTGTCTGTGTCGCCATCAGCGTCCGTATCTGCATCGGAATCGGTGTCAGCATCTGTGTCGGTGTCCCCATCGGTATCGGTATCCACGTCGCTGTCGCTGTCCGTGTCAGAATCTGTATCTGTATCTGTGTCAGCATCCATCGTAGCGTCCTCCTGATCACTGTTGTTGTTCCCACAAGCAATCAGCAGAAACAGTAGAATAACGCCGCCTATCATCCTTGTTTTCAACGTACTCAACATAGTATTCCTTCCTTTATTCCTGAAATATCGACTTCATCTTACCATTTCCTTCCAACCCGTACATAGAGATATCCCAGGGAGAAAAAGAGAAAAAAGGGGACGCGCTTGACTTGCAACAAAATCATTTCAAACGAAAAACTGAGAACCGTTTACTTAGAAAGTGTTCGTACAGGACGAAAGCCAACATATATTCCACGACTATCAGGAGGCACTGCTTTCTGTCTTGCTGCTCGCATGCGACAACCAATACTTCGAAAATCGTATCCACGGAGATCTTTTCCTTGTCCCGACTGCGGGCCAATCGGATCCACTAAATCCTCCCCAGGATGGCCGTCCATATAATCCAACGACAATCCATCAGTAAAATAGTCTACCCATTCACTGGCATTGCCCAATATATCGTATATCCCCCAGGAATTTGGCTGCTTCCAGGCTACAGGATGTAATTGCTCCCCAGAATTATAACAATACCAAGCAATATCGTTCAAAACCGGTTGATCATGACATGAGTATTTTGCATCAGAGAGGACATCCCCATTATATGTCGTTGTTGTCGTTCCGGCCTTTGCAAAATATTCCCACTCCGCTGTCGTCGGCAATCGATATCCCGTGCACTCATACCAATTTTCGTACTTGTGAATTTCATTTGCACAGAAATAAATGTTCGGAGAATCAGAACAATCATCTGCGGAACATCCGCAACCACTTTCGTATAATTCCCCTTCGGGACAAGCGGTCGCAAATTCTCCTGAGCAAGTAGCCAAATCATAGCAGGTATTGAAGCCCGCTTTCTCAGATAGTGCGTTGCAGAACGCTAGTGCCTCGTAAAAATTTATCCACGTTACCGGAAAGTTATCCCCATCAACGCTTTGTGGCGGCAGACTTAATCCAGACTGCTTCCACTGATGCTGCGTTACTTCAGTTTCAGCCACTTCAATGTTATGAGTCAGCGTGACATTCACTTGGTCTTCCGCATAGGCGCTTCGGCAAGGCGTTCCTTCAGGGGATCCAAAAATGAAACTACCGGCTTCCACATTTATCCACTTCATTTCGCGAGACGGGTCTGTATCGATAATTTCATCTATAACAACTGGCCCAGTGTCAGTATTTGTACTATCTGAACCACCTGTTTCATTCGTATCACTATCCGTGTCCGCGTCAATCACAGCTCCATTGTTGGCGTTACAGGAACAACCACTCAACATCACAAATACACAGATAAATGTAATCTTCCTAAATTGTTCCATTCCTAGTATCCCAAGGTCATATCGATGCCAGCATCTCTTGCAGTTTCGGTAAAAGACTCCATCCCTTTCAAGGTGACCATTTTGATGTTGCGAATAACAATCATGGGCGCCTTGCTGCGATCAGTTTTGCAGTCGATACGTGAG
>JAFGXQ010000206.1 GCA_016936575.1 Deltaproteobacteria bacterium | reverse complement strand
TGTTTCGGAGTCTGAGTCGGCTGTTGTTTCGGAGTCTGAGTCGGCTGTTGTTTCGGAGTCTGAGTCGGCTGCTGTTTCGGTGTCATCCGCATTTGTGTCGCTCGCGGTATCTACCCCTTCTTCTGTATCCCTCGAATACGTTGAATCAAACGGTTCTCCAGAATCAGAAGCAACGTCAGAATCCATGGGGACCGCTTCGATGTCGGTATCGCATTTCTCATCGGATTCATAAACCGAACACTCGCTATCAACAGCAATGGACTGAACGCCGTAACATCCCCCCAAAAACAGCATTCCGAATCCGAACACCAATATCGAAATTTTTCTCAACCACATACTTGTTTGTTCCCTGTTTTTCAAATCGCTTCTTACCACAGTCCCTGTATAAAATTCATGCCATATTTAACAAATGGCTCGATTGTGCCTGCAAACACGAATGAGGAGTGGTCCGGATCTGGTGAGGGGCGCCAGTGGGAAACTAGGGGTGCCAACTCGACACCACGTCGCCTTCCAAATGGTTTTTTAATCGCAATTGTCATCATCACACGAGGCCAACATCCCCAATATCTTGGGGTCGCTGGCATGTTTGAATCCACGATGGTACGCTTCACCCGGATCAGCGTAGGCGATGGTGATCCGGTAGTCCTTGTCCCATGTACCTGAATAATGGCTCATCCATGCGTAATAGCCTTCTGCTGCAACAACACTGCCGCCATTCACTGCTTCCCAATCATACGCAGAGTTTTTTCTGTAATGCAACCTCAATCTGACTCGTCCCCGATAAGGACAGACAGCAGCATATGTCCAATGGACATCGTAATAATACCAGGTTCCGCCGCCGCTACGATTCGTGGCGGTCTGTTTCTTGCAATCACAGGCAGCTCCCCAGCCAGCGTTATCCACTTCGTCCAAAAACCAATTCGCATTGCAACCATTGCCCGACGGCGTTGTTCCCCAGGCACGCATTACACCGATGCTCGTTTGGACTTCGGCAGGGGCGTCTTCGACATATTCTTCCTCAGTATTTTGCAAAACTTTGGAATTCGGAGCGATATTAAAAACTTCCGACTGAGAAAGTGTGTCAGCACGTATTTGCGCGTCTACCAGCTTTTGCGGAATCAAGGAGATATCCCCGCCTGCTGCAGTATAGATGTCAGTGACGCTCATATCCGAGATGTCGACCTGTGCCGGAAGTGTCGGAGCACCCGAAAGGGATGTTCCCGCTACCATAATGCCGTCATCTCCCAGATCGTAAAAATAAACTGCGCCTCCCCCCGGTTGCTCTACCGTCGCTATCAGATTTTTAGAGACCTCAGCCTCCGTGTCCTCGTCAGGTATACCTTGCAACTCGTCATTGGCATCAGGAGACTCTCCTTTTGGGGCTTCGCAGCCAAGGCAGAATAATAAAATCATAACCGCTACATTTTTCATTCCGAAACTCCATCTTTTTATACATCGTCCGTTTTCGGCGATGTGGTTAATTGTTCAATTGACGGCAAGTAAAACCCCCAGTCTCAATTTTTGAGAACTGTATTTCGTAATATTGTTGCGCAGGGATGCTCATGGGGATGGTCTTAAGAACCTGACCCCAGTTGCCCCCAAAATTTTTCGTTCGAATGAAATGGTGCACGCGTGTTTCGGATCTCATCTTGACTAGAGGTGAATCGAGAACTACCGGTGGTTTGCCCAACGTATTTTCGTTTGACAAAAAAAAGTTTCGCGGAAATCAAATTGTCAAATATTTGGAATTGTATCGTTGGACATACTTGGCAACTGGAACTGGTAGACAGTCGACAAACTTGCGGCGCCAATTTCCCTATTAAAGAGTTTGTGCACAACATGAACAACCAGGAACCCCTGTTCGGAAAGGATTTGAGCGATGCAGAAGTTGATGTTTGCAATAGCACTTTTCAGCGTAATGTTGACAGGCGGTTATGTGGCCGCGCAGGACACTCAAAGTGACTCTCACCCCAGAGCGAAACATCTGGCGCTGGGTTTTGAACTTAAAGATACAAACGGGGACTATGGGCTGGGGCTGGATGTGAATACGCCTTATTTTGCCAATGGTCTCATGGCGCTTCGCGTACGCGGCGCACTGTCCTGGCTGGAGGGCGTGCCTGCAGGTGAAACTGAATTTGAATGGATGCCGTATGGTTCAGTCCAATTGGGTTTTGTTCTATCGGTTGGAGAGGTTGGCGGATTCGGTCGGTTCTATTCTGAAGCCGGAGGGATTTTGGTACTGCCCAATAGTGATTTCAGTGATGATGTCGCATTTGGCGGTTTTGGACTGTTTGGATTCGAGTTCTTTACGAATGTAGCGTCTCCGGTTTCCTACTTTATAGAAGCGGGTGGAATGGGGACAAACGGTCAATCCGAAAAACTCGGCGGCAAGCCATCTCATTCCAACGGCTTTTTCGTCAATGTGGGAATTCGCTGGTATCCCTACTAAGTTAATTTCATTGAAAGAAAACATCGTTCCGTTGTCATGCAGAATGAATTCCAAATGACGCAGAACTGCAATGCCCCATTTGTACAAACGAATACATAACGATTTTTTTTCGCAGTCAAAGTGCTCAAACAGGAGAGAACATGACACCAAGACGAACTGCCGAAGTGAAAGAACTGTATGAGAAATACTCTTTTCCACATGAGGGCGCAGATGCTGATCCAGATTTCGTCTGCGGCAGTCCCCTGGGAAGCGGATAACTCTTGAACCTCGCATCGATTTGTGACATTTGCCATCATAGATGTTGCGTCCATCGGACAACGCTCGTATCTCAGCGCATCCGTATTCGGATTCCGCCCCATATTTTCCGGACACGGTTCACAGCCTAATGTGTTTGGGTCAAAATGTTCTCCGTATGGGCACGGTTCACATGTATCACCGACTGAAATTTCGTTCCGCTCACAATCATCACAATAGTTTTCAACGGCAATTTGGTTCACCCCACAAGGTACACATTCTGCTTCACGGTGATTGCCGGATTCTTCCTGAGATATATGCTGTGCCGGACGCTGTTGACAATTTGCGTCAAGTCTTACGTCGGGATGCGGCGGTTCCCCGATAAGGGTGCTGACAGTTGTTTCAATTGCATGCTGAAGGGCAGCTGTGTTCATCCATGCCGAAGTCGGTTTTACATTCACCATCTCCACAGCAGCCCGGTGTGTCGGGTGTATCGCAGGCGTCGTAGTGAGGGATACACCGGTGCGCCGCGTCACATAGCCAATGTCCGGTGCCGTTGTGGCCGTCTTGCTCGATAAGTCGAACGACGCTGGATGCTGCGTACTGCGTGGTGCGAAAGCCGAATCCGCCGGTGTACAACTCATCGTCAAATTGAATGGTGATGTATTGCTGCGGGCTGGAATGAGTGAATTGAATCGCGGTGTAGGTCAAAGAGTCGATTTCTTGAAGAAATCCATTGCTGTCGAACGTAAGTGTTCCGGCACAAAACGGTTGGTTGATTCCTTCTTCTCCATTCAGCAGTTCAGCGCCGTCCACCAGGCCGTACCAGCGCCATGTATTGGCGGTTGCCTCTTTGCGAAAATAGATGCTTGCGTTGTGCGGCGCACCGTCGGCATCGTATACGGTTGTGGGGGTGCTGAAATTACTGGTAAAATCGGGATCCTGGTCATCCCAAGGGAGCGTGGGCGGGTCGTCACTTGCATCTAAATTGACATGGATGCGTATTGTGGAGGTGGCGTTTACATTGTTATTCCACGGTCGGCCGATACAATGAGCATCCAGCTCACATTGCCAATTGCAATCAACGGGGCATGTGTCGATGTTTTTTCCATCCGCCGGATTGCATGTACCGTCACCGCAACACGGCGCATCAACGCCGTTGCTGCAAATACCCATTACTGGCTCACAGGTGTTATCCACACATGACCAATGGCCTTGAGTGCTGTACCCGTCCTGCACTTGATGCGATATGATGCTTTGTGCCGCAAAGCTGGTGGTTCCATATTGTCCGGTGCCGCCGTCTTCAATCGATTCGCCGAAGTCAAAATCGATAATTTGCCCTTGGGTGGCTGTTTGGAAGTTGAACACAGGCTCGTCGACAACGGTTTCGCTGAGCAGGTATCCGTCGGTTGTGAAACGCAATAGACCGCTTGATACGACATGGTTGGCGTAGGCGGTGCCATCGGTCAGTTCCATTCCATCGACGGTAACATAATAGTTCCAGGCCAGGTCTTCGTCGCAGTTTTTTCGAAAGTACACATCGGTTCGATGTGACGCTCCGAGAGAGTCATACACTGAAATGGCGGACGAAAAGTTCGAAGTCACACCGGGATCTGAAGAGTCCCAATCGATTGCGGGGCAGGTATCGGTAGCATCCAGGTTACACCGAATGCTCACCGCTTGTGTGGCGCGCGGCAGCGGATACCACGTATTCTGCAAGCAATCCACCGCTTCATTGCACCACTCGGGGAGCGTATCGGGTTGGCTGGAATCGGGGCTGGAATCGTTCGCATCTTCCGCATCGTCAGATGACATCGCGGTATCTGCAACGTCACCTGATACCGTTACTTCCTCGTCAACACGACAGTCGCCGCTGGACGGTTCGCAACTATCCGTTTCTTCATCTTGTTCCACCGGCCGTGATACAGAACACGAAACGCCGGCCAATAGAAATAGCAGCGCTCTCCGAACCGTATTTTTCATTTGTGTGTTCCTCCTACAGTTCAACAAATAATCAAACTGCAAAATATAAATTCGGCGAACGAATGAAACAATTAAGGAAGGTGGTGATGGAACCCCCGATTTTTACATTTGACATTCGTACGTTAATGCGTACGTTTTTAGCCGGAGGTTGAAATGACAACACTGAATGCGACAGAAGCTCGTTCGAAGCTTTACAGCTTGATTGATGAAACATCCGAAACGCATGAGCCGATTGTGATTACGGGAAAACGCGGTAATGCGGTTTTGATAAGTGAAGCGGATTGGAAGGCAATGAACGAGACGCTGTACTTCTTTTCAGTTCCGGGAATGGTTGAATCCATTCGAAATGGTCTGAACGAAAAATTAGAAGATTGTTCCGAGGAACTTGATTGGTGATGTGGAAGCTGTATTTCACCAGGTATGCACAAAAAGATGCAAAGAAATTAAAATCGGCCGGCTTAAAGAAGAATGCCGAGGTCTTACTCGATATTCTCAAAAAAAATCCATTCCAAAATCCTCCTCCCTACGAAAAACTTGTTGGTGATTTAAGCGGTGCGTTTTCGCGAAGAATTAATATTCAGCACCGTTTGGTGTACCAAGTGTACAAAGAAGAAAACGCTGTAAAAGTTATCCGAATGTGGACGCACTACGAATGAGCAAGCGCGTATTGAATGGGTCAAGGAATGGGTGACCCCATGTTCTCACCATGTTCTCGTAGCTACCTCGAAATCGGTGTGAGATCGTGTTTCGCAAGGGTCGTTTTTTTCTGAAAATGTTCTCTCCGCATGGAAGGGCATGGGCTGTGCGGTTTTCGATTTCTTTATTCGCTGGAAGCCTCTTCTTCGCACAATACCTGAATGGTGTACTCCAGCGATGGCATCATTCCTTCCGGATCATCCAATACCATCTCCGCCTCCTCCCTTGCTTGCCCCGTGCATTCCTGCTGTTCCACCAGCGCGTAATCGATTTCTCCGCAGTAGGTACACCCTTCGTAAGATGGGCACACCGTTTCCATTGCTTGTTCGAAGTAGGGTAACATTTCCACACACGGGTTTCCCGAATCATCTGAATTGTCGTCGCATCCGATCAGTGCAACGGTTCCAATAATCATCACCCACATCGCCAAATAATTTCTCATATTGTTATCCTATCCAAAATCGTGAAAAACAAAGGTTCTTAAATTGTGTTGGCTTCTGCATACCAGCTGCAATGACGATTTCTTTCGCATTCTGTCTGGTTGCCCAGCTCTTCACAATCGATCAACTCTCCCTCACAAACCGTTTTGCACACAATGCCGGTCAGCGCTCCGGTATCAGATTCCGTATCCTGAATTGTCTGACTATCCGGTTCTGTATCGAACGCGCTATCCATCGAGGAATCCGTGTCGACTGATGCATTTGAATCGGTCGCCGTATCTGCCGACACACTGCTGTCAACGGCAGAGTAATCCGTACAATATTCCACCTGATGGCAATTGGACAAAAACGGATACGGTGCGCCATCCGAATGACAGGAGGACGGCATACTGTTGAAATATTCACAATTTCGATGTTCATCGTTCAAATCATTTATACATGTCGCTTCTCTAGCGGAACAACCGCCAATAATCAGAGCCGCTACTGTGGTGATAATGCCGTTGGCAAAATTGACAACTGGTCTACGAGCAAGAAATAAATACATTTAATTCACCATTATTCCATTCTTGGCTATTTCTGTCTGCTATTCAGAAGCGATGTATACACAACATTTTTTTTCCGAGCATATTGCGCCTCCGGTGGGCTGATCCGGCAGATTCTGACAGTCTACGGTACTGTTGCAAGATTGAATAGCGCATTCTCCTGAGTTTTCCGTCGACTCGAATATCCATTCCAGTCCATCCCATATAAAAACAGGATCAGTTTCGGAATAGCCTCCCACACATTGAAACCCGCATTCCCAGGTTGCACAATAACTATATCCCGCCGGACATTCTGTTGTCGAATTTGATTCACCGTTTGACTGGGTCATCGCTGCTGCGGACATCAGCAGAGCCAATGCTGCACCACTGGAATTTGAAACCAATTTTGTTGCATTGATCAGAAAATCCGTGTCGGTTATATATTTCAACGCTTTGGCATTTTTCACAGCGTCTTTTATTTGCTCCTCTCCTGAATCTTCGTCATTCCATGCCCAACTTCCCAGATATCCTTTGTTGTCCATGGCAAGTGATGAGAAGAAACAGCCCAATCGGGGTGGGTATATTATTTCGGGGGGGGATATTAATCATTGCAGTTACCTCCATAAAGCAGAAAATATGTAATTGCTCTGCTTCGGAATCAGAATGAGAACCATTTCTCAGTATTACCTTTTTAATGGTTTTATATCGGATTAATAGCTTTGTTTCAATCGTTTTAACCTGCAGAAATCAGAGCCTTTTCTTTGAGTCACTTTTAAGTTGGATGGGGGTCTGGATCACTCTCTGAGATCGATGTAGTTTCTGAATGTTAGGAGATTTTAAAAATAGTTTTCGCACAATCGCAATAGTTGGTTGGGGCGGGGGACGTTGTTGGAGGGGGGTTACTTCGTGGCTACCACCAATTCAATGTCGTCAATCCAGAAGCCGTCGGTGGGGGAGTTGGTGTCGGAACGAATCAGCAATTGTTGTTGTTCGTCTTCTGATGCGAAATCGCTGATGGGAATGATCACTTCCTGCCAGGCGTTCGGGGTCCAGGTGCCGGTATGGTACGTGGGCGATCCGTCCACGATAACGTCTGTGCTGTCATTGGTGCTGTCGCCGCGAAGCTGCGTGCGAAATCGAACGCCGGTTCCCTCCGGACGAATCCAGAATCGAAGATGCGTGTACTCGCTGGGGTTGAATGGTGCGGGCGCATTGAAAATGGTTGCGTCCCAGGCTGCCGGGTCAAACACGATATATGCGCTGTAGCTGCCGCCGGCGGTGTGGTTTTCTGCAGCCTGATAGTCGTAGGTGCCGCTGTTGCTCCAGTTGCTTGTGGACCAGGCGCTGTCATCGGCATTGAAGACCAACGTGCTGCTGGTGACCGTGATGGGGTCCGGCCCGGGAAGCTCGACCTCGGGAATCATGCACGCATCCAAACAGCCGATGCGCTCGTCGTCGATGACGAAGCTATCAAACATTGCGTGTTCGTCTTTTACCGGCGCCCATTCTTCGGTGCTGCCCCCGAAGAATGTAGAAAAGTAGAAACCGTCGATTGCGAAATCGTTTATGTAGCGAAAGCGAAGGTCCGTGCGCTCCAATGCCAGTTCACCATCGAGCCAGGAGCGAACCACTCCGTCGTATTCGGCATTCGCTTCGCCTCCGGCGCCGTTTACGGTATTCATTCGGATGTAGGTTTCCACACAGTGCCACTGACCGGGAATAAAGTAGCGGGAACCGCCGCCTTCATTCCAGTCCAGATCTTCACCGTAGTCCCCTTCCTGGTCGGCATGATACACGTATTGGACAATTCGTCCGTTCGCCCGCCACATGATGCGTGCGCTCCAGCCGTCTGTTCCGTCGGGGGCATCGCCGCCGGTGTTGCCTTCACCGCCTAGTAGGCCGGGGAGTTTGCCGCCGAGCACAAAGTCCACGTCTTCATCAAATTTGAGATAATATCGAACATACATTTCGTCGCTGGAGGGGATGGGCGGGTTCAGTAAATCGAAGCCCATCCGGTACTGCGCGCCGCCGCCGCTGGAAGCAACCCCCTGTGGGTACGTTACTCTCGACGCATGGGTGCCGAACAGGACGTTGTCGGTGGTGACTTCGTGATTATCGAGGTCGCTCCATTCTAACCCCCATTCTTCATCCCATGGGGTTTCTTCATACCCCGAGAACCACAAAAAACCGGTTTCCGTTGCCGGCGGTGCGGGGCAGTCCGTGTCCGTGTCAGCATCTGTGTCCGTATCGGTATCTGCGTCTGTGTCAGTATCTGCGTCTGTGTCAGTATCTGCGTCTGTGTCAGTATCAGTATCAGTATCTGTGTCTGTGTCTGTGTCAGTATCTGCGTCTGTGTCTGCGTCAGCATCTGTGTCCGTATCGGTATCTGCGTCAGTATCAGTATCTGTGTCTGTGTCTGCGTCAGCATCTGTGTCCGTATCGGTATCTGCGTCTGTATCGGTATCTGTGTCTGTGTCTGCGTCCGAGTCAGCGTCTGTATCCGTGTCTGTGTCGGAATCTGTGTCGGAATCGGCGTCAGCGTCGGCATCCGTTGACCCATCGGACGTGCTTTCGGAGCAGGCAATTGTGAAAGAACTTACGTACAGAAAAATGCTGAGTAAAAGTAAAATAGTATTCTTCATTGGGTTTCCTTTCGCGTCAGGGGATTCATTATACAACAATTTTCTTGAACATTCAGAAGATAATCAAACGGTTGCGGGAGTCACAGGTTCGGCTATTTTCAATAGGGTACGAATCGATGAACGCGCTTACATGTGTTTGGCAAACAGGTCGTTCATCTTAGTGTGAGAGATGGGGGCTTGTTTTACGAGAGGTTCAGTTTTAATTTGCGGAATTCGGTCGTGGAACGCGTCCCCTTTGGGGTCGTGGAAAAATAAACCGGTGGGAATCTTGTCGCCCCAGGCAAACGCCGCTTCAATGGCTTTGACGCGATCATTGGTTACGTAATTCGGGTCATCGTTCACATTGAAAATGCGGTCTTTATACCACTTGAACGTGTTCACTTTATTCATACTCACACACGGTTGCAACACTTCAATAAAACTGAATCCGCGGTGTTGTACCGCCTGCTGAATCAGACCGGACAGATGTTTCTGGTCACCTGAAAAACTACGCGCCACAAAACGACAACCGAGCATCAGCGCCAGCGCCGGTCCTTTCAGCGGGTAAGAAATCACGCCACGTGGCTGCAATTTGGTCTGCAGACCGATGTCGCTTGTGGGGGATGCCTGTCCCTGGGTGAGTCCGTAAATCTGATTGTTGTGCACTATCAGCGTTACGTCAATATCGCGGCGAACCGTATGCAAAAAGTGGTTTCCACCCTCGCCGTAGCTGTCACCGTCACCGGAATTCAGTATGATGGTAAGGTCATCGTTTGCCAGTTTGGCACCGGTTGCGGCCGGCAGCGCGCGACCGTGGAGGCCGCAGTAGCCGTTGGCGGTGATGTATTGGGGAAGCTTTGCTGCCTGTCCGATTCCCGCCATCATCAGCACCTCGTGGGGTTGTTTTCCCATCGTTTCAAGGGCGTCTTTCACCGCTGCCAGAATACCGAAGTCACCACAGCCGGGACACCAAGCGGTTTCCGCAACCGAACAGATGTCAAAAGATTTGCATTCACTCATTTTACCACCTCCTGCAGCGCGTCGACGAGGTCTTCAACAATAAACGGTCTTCCGTCGTATTTGGGAAGCAGCTCAAATTTCTTGCCCGTGTGCTGCGTCGCAATGGCGGCCAACTGACCGGTGGCGTTTCCTTCCACCGCAATCAGACGGCTGCTTTTTTCGACCGCCTGCTCAAATTGCCTGGTTGGGAAAGGCCATACTTCGGTCAGATGAACATGGTTCAAATGAACCCCTTTGTTCTTGAGCAGGGAAACGGCTTCTTTCAGCGTATCGCCGGTCGATCCCCAACTGATAACTGCGGTTTCCGCTTCGGCGGATCCGTTCTGCTGCACGGTGTAACTCGCGCTCAGCTTTGCTGTTTTTCGCCCCCGTTTTTCCACCATGGCGTTACGGGTTACCGGGTCATCCGCAATATGACCGGTTTCGTAGTGTTCATGGCTGTCGGTCAGCATCAGATGTTTGCTCTGCCCTGGGTAGGAACGGGGCGAAATACCCGAGTCAGTAATGGCGTAGCGTTTATACTCGGCCATCTGCTCCAGCGTTTTGGTGGAAACCACAGATGTTTCGGTGGGGACTTTATCGAGATTATATGGGTCCACCGTAAAGAACGAATCGGCGATGTGCTGATCGGATAGAACGATCACCGGAATTTGGTACCGGTCGGCGATATTGAAAGCCTTGGCGGTCAGATAGAACGCTTCTTCCGCATTGGTCGGAGCAAGCACCGCCCGCGGAAAATCACCATGGCCGGTGAATGTCGAAAACAGCAGATCACTCTGTTCCGTTCGTGTGGGCAATCCGGTACCCGGACCACCTCGTTGACAGTTCACAATCACGAGCGGTACTTCCGCAACGCCACAAAGAGAGATGGTTTCGCTCATCAGCGCCATGCCGCCGCCTGACGAGGCTGTCATTGCGCGAACACCGGCCATCGATGCCCCCACTGCCTGATTGGCTGCGGCGATTTCATCTTCCGCTTGTTCGGTGATGATGCCGCATTCGGCCTCTTTTCCGGCGATGTAGGTGATAATACCTGTGGACGGGGACATCGGATAACAGCTGATGAATTTCATGTTTGCCGAAATCGCACCGAGTGCGGCGGCTTCATTGCCGTTCAGAAACAATCTTTTCGGGGCGTTGGCGATGGTGGGTAGTGGACCCACCTTGCCGGCATGTTCAACCGCTTTGGCGAATCCTTCTCTGGCCGCATCGCTGTTTGCCTTGGCAACGGCTTCGTCTTTGAAACGTTCGGTAAACTGCTTGGTCAGAAGTTCAATATCAAGTCCCAGAACGCTGAATGTGAATCCCATGGCGGCTGACGTGGAAAAAATCGGTTTTTTTCCGGTGTCCATCGCTATCTGTCGCAGTGGGACGTCAATGACACGGCTGTCCTGAATATCTGCTTTCAGCGTGGCATTGTCGAGAATCGCAATGCCGTCGAATTTGAGTTCACTAATGTCACTCTCAACGCCTTCTCTGTCGAGGGTGACCAGCAAATCAACCTGCTTCTTCATTGCCCATACGGGCGTATCGCAGATGCGAAACTGGAAGAAATTGTGGCCGCCGCGAATCCTGGACATGGAATCCTGTACCGCGAATACGTGGTAGCCGGCGCGAACGCAGGCCTTCCCCAGTAGTTTTCCGGCACTCTGAAGTCCTTGTCCCGCCGCTCCTGCCAATCGAATACTAATGTCAGTCATGAATTGTCGGGCTCCATTTGGTTTGTTTATTGTGTTGTCGTTATTTAGGCGCCGTCGAGACCGTGACGCTCTGTTGCATCAAACCAGGCCTCCGGGTCTTTTAGATATGATAAGGAATCTTCGATGGAAAGCATGTGGTCACGCTCAATTTTCGACAGAAATTTGAAGAAAACCTGCTCTTTGGGATTGTCGCATTTTTGAACGAGTTCCGCATAGAATTCGGCTGCGTCTTTTTCAAACTGAACGGCAGCGGTGAGCGCTTCTATATCGTTGTCGTCGTGCGCTTTGGTTTCTTCCGCTTTGTAGTCAAGTTTTTTCAGTTCTTCGTTAACGTTGCTGTCTTTCATCTCCAGGTCCACATCTTCCGGCCATGCGCCGTCCGCAATGAGTTTGGAATGCAGCTGCGCAATCCAGGTTTTGTGGTCTTCTTCCTCTGCAGCGAGAGTTTCCAGAAGGCGTTTTACGACAGGGTTGTTCGAGCGCGCGGCTTCTTTTAGATAGAAATCTTTTTCACGTTGCTCATTGTCCATTGCAAATTTAACAGAAGAAATCCGGTCCATTTTTAAACTCCTTTAATGCCTGTTACCGTTAAAGCCAATTGCTGACACAAATGAATAACACCCAATTCCTGCTTCCTCTTCCCGTTTCCACCAATCGAAACCCGGGGCAAGGCTGAGAAGGGCGCTAATTTTCTGTCAGCACGTGGTCGTCATATTCAACCTCAAAACGAAGTTTGTGCTTCGCTTCTTCCTGCGCCAATGCAGAAAACAGTTCTTTAAATTCGGGTTCGGGAACACGGGCCGCCAAGTCGGTGTATAGACGAAAGGCCTGTTTTTCCTGGCTCATGGCGAACAGCAGAATGTCCTGGTACGTGGGGTTTTCACCCAACGTCACATCAACCGAGTAGTCTGAAATTTTTAAATCCGCCACGATTTCGTCTTCACCGATACTTTGGTCCCCTTCAACAACATCTTCGAGTTTTTTTCGATGCCCCATTTCTTCTTCCGCGTATTCGAGAAACACTTTCTTGGTCGCACTGTTTTTAGCGCGAGACGCCATGTCTGTGTACAAATCCACTGCGCGTTGCTCCAGAGAGATCGCATAATCAAGAATCTTTTGGGTTGTTAATGGTTCAGTCATTTTCTATTGCTCGATCGTTGTTTGTTGCGTTTTCCACACCGGAATGTGTTTTCAGGTGCGGGCCCGTTATTCTATCCGAAGTAGCGTTTCAGCAGACCGGCGAACGCCTGCCCGTGTCGCGCCTCATCTTTACACATTTCATGCACCGTATCATGAATCGCGTCGTAATTCAGTTGTTTTGCCTTTGTGGCAATATCTTTCTTGCCCTGGCACGCGCCGTGTTCCGCTGCCACACGCATCTCAAGATTCCTTTTCGTACTGGGTGCCACCACTTCGCCGAGCAGTTCCGCAAATTTTGCCGCGTGCTCCGCTTCTTCGTATGCAATGCGTTTGTACGCTTCGGCGACCTCCGGGTACCCCTCGCGATCCGCCTGTCGGCTCATGGCCAGGTACATTCCCACTTCAGTACATTCTCCCATGAAGTTCTGACGAAGTCCCTCCAGTATTTCCGGGTCAACATCTTTGGCGACACCGATACGATGTTCATCGGCCCACGCCATTTCGGTGTCGGTCTGTTCTTGAAATTTTTCTTTCGGTGCTTTGCACTGTGGACATGCATCCGGTGCATCATTTCCTTCATGAACGTACCCACATACGGTACAAATGTACTTTTTCATCGTGATTCTCCTCAATTCAATCAGTTATTTAAAAGATGCGACTAGCATCATTAATGGGTATACGCGTAATGTCAATGTCATCCGGTCCACTTCCCGGAGATTTTGTGTTTTTCACATTCCTTTTCGGTCAGTTTAATCAACCTGTACGCCGTATCGCGAAGAACGCTGTAAATCACACCGCATGAATCATCATCGCGGTCACGGTCACCTTCATCCGCCAGCGCCAGCATTTCGTGGCTGAGCTGAATCGTTTTCATTAAATTTTCGTTGTACGGTTTTTTCATCTGGGCATCCGTTTGCTGTGTATTACTACGTTTCTCGCAGCGCGATGTGCCACCATAGAGCGAATGTTGTGCCAAAATCAGAAAATGAAGTGATTATAATTAGTTACTTGTCTGGGTAATCCCAGTGTGTCTCAGAAGCAGTGTCTCGGTGGAACAAAACGGGGGGGCTGAGACACGTATTTGCGAAAGAGAGTGAAAGGGTCATTCAGGGGTGTAGCCCGCGTCTACGATGGCTTTTCGAACGATCTCTTCCGTGTTCTGTGCCGCATCAATGAGCACTTTTTTATTGTCAGGATCGGCTTGCACGGATTTGACGCCTTCAAGATTACAGATCGCATTCTCGATGGTTTTTGCGCAATGTCCGCATGTCATATCGTTCACGGTGAATTCAATCATTGAGTCTCCTTTGGGGCGCCTCCACCTACGTACGATGGGGGTACCTAAAAAATAGCCGGATAATCCGAGGAGCATTGCGCCGGACAGGATTTCCAGCCATGTGAGTGTTTCGCCGCCGTGCTGGTGCTGATGAATCGCCTCCGGCAGCGGCAATTCAAATACACCGAAGAGTGTATCCGTGGCGATTCCGGCGCCGAGGGTGCCGAGGGTGAGTACAGTGAGATAGATGAACAGATTTTTTTTGCCGAGCATATTGGAAATAACGGTAACGGTGGCGGCGTTGGTGGCCGGACCGGCGATAAGAAAGATAATCGCGGCACCGGGACTGATGCCTTTGGCCAGAAGCGCCGCAGCCAGGGGTATGGATCCGCTGGCGCATACGTACAGCGGAATACCGATGCCGAGCATGAGCAGGTACGCACCCATGCCGCCCAGACCGTCGCTGACGGTTTCCGACAATAAGGTGGGCGGGAGCAGGGCAGTGACAACGCCGCCGAGCAGGCTGCCCAGAAGCAGCGGCTTGGAGATTCCTTCGTATAACTCAAAAAAAGCATAATTTACCACACGGGCGGCAATGTTTCCGGTGGCGTTTTTTTCGGCTGCGGCCGGTCCCGAAGATGCGGGGGTGGATTTATCCAAAAGTGCGGTGATGCTTCCGGCAATGATGCCCAAAATAAAAGATGCGACTACGCGCAACACCATAATCGGCCACCCCAGCAAGGAGTAAGTTGCGAACATGGAGTCCACCCCGGAAGTGGGTGTGGTGACAAGAAAGCTGACGGTGGCGCCCTTGCTGGCGCCGTTTTTGTTTAGAGAGGCGGCCACCGGAACCACGCCGCAAGAGCAGAGGGGAATGGGAACGCCGAGCACACCGGCTTTCAGTACCGAGACAATGGTATTTTGTCCCAATTGCCGCGATACAAAATTGACCGGCAGCAATACGTGCATAATACCGGCCGCGACCATTCCCAGCAGTAGATAGGGGGCCATCACCGCAAACAGCCGAAACGCCTCTCGAAATATTTCTATAAAAAGAGCCGGTGTTGAGAAGTCGGGCATGTGCGCCCCTCTTTCCTAGATGCCGCCGCCGTCGCTCCAGGCGTCTTCGCGCAGTCTGGCCTGGGTGACATGACTGTTAGCGGGCACACCATGAGTGAGCCACACGTTACCGCCGATTACAGAACCGCGGCCGATACGGATGCGACCCAAAATGGTGGCATTGGAATAAATGGTGACGTTATCTTCCACAATCGGGTGGCGCGGAATACCCTTTACGGGATTTCCGTTTTCGTCCATCGGGAAACTTTTAGCCCCGAGGGTGACACCCTGGTAGAGTTTCACATTCTTGCCGAATTCACAGGTTTCGCCGATGACCACCCCCGTGCCGTGATCGATGAAAATCCCTTCATCGATGGTGGCGCCGGGATGGATGTCAATTCCCGTGATACTGTGTGCGTGCTCGGTGATGATGCGCGGGATAACCGGAACATCGAGCAGGTACAGCTCATGGGCCAGGCGATAATTGGTGATGGCCAATATACCGGGGTAGCAGAACACCGCTTCATCCGGTGTGTTTGCCGCCGGGTCACCTTCGAATGCGGCTCGCACATCTGCCGCCAGCATACGCTGAATTTTGGGCAGGCGGGAGGTGAACTCGTTGGTGATATGTATGGCGCGCTGTTCGCAATCATAGCATTTTGCGTCTCCGGCATTCACCTGGGGGCACCGGAAGCAGAGCCCGCGGCGAATTTGCTCGGCAAAGATTCGAAGCAGATGGTCAAGGGCGGAACCTACATGAAACCGCATGTTCTCCATGTTGATATTGGAAGTGCCGAAATATCCGGGAAACAGCACGCTTCGCAGCTCTTCCACGATTTTAATGATTTCGTCGCGTTTGGGCAGCGGCATCGGCTTTAAACTCGAAAACCCGTTGGAACTGGATTCATTGCAATGGCTGCACAATTCATTCACGATGGATGCGAGTTGGATACGGTTTTCCTTCGGTCGAGAACTGGTTGCAGCGGGTATTGTGCAGCAGGAATGCTCGGTATGTTCGGGACGGCTCATTCGGTTTCTCCTGTATGCGGGATGAAGACAGCGCCTATTCGCTATTCCTCAAACAGCCATGTACTCAAGTATCGTTCACCGGTATCACATATCACGGTGGCGATGGTCTTTCCTTTGTTTTCCGGACGTTCCGCCAATGTGATGGCGGCGAATACGTTGGCGCCGGACGAGATTCCCCCCAGGATACCTTCCTTTTTGCCAAGCGCACGCGCGATTTTACCCGCGTCCGTATGATCGACAGTAATCACTTCATCGATAATGTCCATATTCAGGTTGTCCGGAATAAAACCGGCACCGATTCCTTGAATTTTATGCGGTCCCGGGGCGCCACCGGAGATCACCGGTGAATCGCTCGGCTCCACCGCCACCACTTGAATGTTCGGATTATGCTGCTTCAGCATTTCGCCCACGCCGGTCACTGTGCCACCGGTTCCGACGCCCGCCACGAAGATGTCGATGTTGCCGCCGGTGTCTCGAAGAATCTCGGCAGCGGTGGTTTTACGGTGAATGTCCGGGTTTGCCGGGTTGGAGAATTGTCCCAGTAAAAAATGAGTGTCGCTTTGTGAAGTCAGCTCCTCGGCTTTGGCAATTGCGCCCTTCATACCTTCAGACCCCGGCGTCAGCACCAGTTGCGCACCAAGTGCGGCGAGCATTTTGCGTCGTTCGATGCTCATGGTGTCGGGCATTGTTAAAATTAGCGGATAGCCTTTGGCAGCACAGACGAATGCCAGCCCGATACCCGTATTTCCGCTAGTCGGTTCAACGATGGTGGTTTTGGGGGTCAGCTTGCCGGCTGCTTCCGCGGCCGCGATCATGTTGTCGGCGATGCGATCTTTCACACTGGAACAAGGATTGAAGGATTCAAGCTTAACCAGAATGTCAGCGCCTTCGGGCGCGATGCGATTAATGCGGACCATCGGCGTATTGCCGATGAGCTCTGTGATATTTTTCGCAATGTGGGTCATAAATTTTCTCCCGTCTCGATTTACGGTTTACAGGTCTGTCTCAATGTCACAACGAGCTATTAAGCAATATCTGTACCATGGAGGAGGGTTTCACGGTACAAATATCGAACCGCCGCCCGGTATGAAAGAATCGGCTGCCCTGTCAATGTTCGCTCTTTGTGGACCAGCGAATCTTTTTTTAGAATTGAGCACACATGTTGTGAATATTCTTAACCGCGTGTAACAAAACTGTATCAGGCAGCGAATTGACGCCGTTTTGTTGCGGCTCGGGGGAGACTCTTCCGTGGGTGTCTAAAAAGTTTGTGATCACGGGTGTTTCTCGTCAATGTCTTTAATTGTGCATTTGTGAAATAACAGCTATAGTGAAACGAATGATAACACCGCAAACCATATGTCTCGCCACTTCAGACTCGAAACTCGAACAAAAAGTGAAAGAAGGGTTATCTCAGGCAGAGTGCTCGCTGGTGACAATAAACAACGTGGAGGAGACCGCTGAAGCTGTCGATTTGGGACTGTGTCGCATTTTTCTGATTGATACACAGCTCGGGATGGACAAGGTGCTGTCGTTGTGCGAAGCGTTGCGGGAAAACGACTCCCGACAGGTGGGTATTATTGCGATTATCGACGGATACAGCGAGGTGGTGGGAGAGTTGTTGAATGCGTCGGTTGATGACGTGCTGGTGTCGCCATTTACGGTATTCAGCCTGTTGGCTCGTGTCGGCGCACAGGCGAAGCGGATTTCGACGGCCGACCAGCTCGCGTTTAAAGTGCGCGATTCGTGGATGCTGATAGAGATTACCTCCAAACTGGTGGGAACCGGCGATTTGCTTGATAGTCTTTATGATATGATTTCCATTCTCTCGGCGGAGCTGAATGCCGACAGAGGGTCGGTGGTGCTGGTTCGTCCCGAAGGCGACCTCGGATTGGTGATCGCCTCCAGCGACGATGCCGAAATACAGGATTTGATCATCAACTTGGACAGCTACCCCGAGATTAAAAATGTGGTCCACTCGGCAAAACCGCTGATTGTACAGGATGTGAGCGATTCCCAGGTGCTTCAGGGTGTGCTGCCGACCCTGAAAAGTGTGCGGGTGCAGTCCGTGGCGTTGTTTCCGATTGTTGAGGAAGACAATGTGCTGGGTGTGATATTCCTTCGATATGCAGATAAGCGCGATGCGTTTCATCAGCGGGAGCTGGTGTTTTGTCAGACCGTTGCCAATGCCACAGCGATAGCGTTGCGCAACCATGAAATCACCGAATCGCTCCACAAAAAGGATCAGCAGATACGGGCGGTGCAGAGTGAGGCACAGAATCGACTGGCCGCGCTCCAGCCATATGAAGATTTTTTTAACGGTGCAGTCGACGGAATGGTGGTGCTCAGTGATTCCGGCGTGGTGGTTTTTATCAACCCGGAAGGCGCGGCGATATTGGGGCATAGCGTGGCGGAAATCAAGGGGGTGCCTTTTTACAATGTGTTGCCGAACAATCAGTACGCGCGATTTGAATCGCTGGTGGAGCAAAGCGAACGAGGTCGCCGCATCTCCATCGATTTGGAAATATTCGCAGATGGAGATCAGGGGAAGGTCCACAAAATTGTCAGCACCTCAGCGGCGCTGCTGGGCACAGAGGGGATGACGTTGCTTACAATGCGTGATGTGACCGAAGAGCGCATGATGGCAAAGCAACTGATCGAGGCGCAGGAACAGTTGATTAAGTCGGAAAAACAGGCGGCGATTATGGAAGTGGCGGGTGCTGCTGCCCATGAGCTGAATCAGCCGCTGACGTCTGTGTTGACGAGCGTTGCCATGTTTAAACGAGTGCTGAATGACTCTGAAGGGCATACTACACGACTGTTAGATGCGATGGAACAGGAAGTGGACAGAATGACCTCAATTGTGAGAAAATTGAGTAAATTGACAGAATACACCACGAAAGATTACGTTGGTCAGTCGAAAATTATTGATTTGGAACGCTCTAGTGGAGCTGATGCAGGTAACGAGGACACTTGATGGAACCTTCCTTTTCTTCCAGCCCTTTATTCATTCAGTCGCTGGTGACCGTATCCCAGGAAATTCACGTAACCATGACTAAGGACGAACTGCTTCAGTTGTTCGCCACCACATTTGAAAAATTATTTCCGGAGTGTTTACTCAGTTTTCGACTGCTCAAGGAAGAAAGCCGCAAGTTTGATTTGGTGTATGCCAACGGGCGGCTGAAAGCATCTGAACGAGAGCTGTTCAAGATCACGCAGCGGGCATTGGAAGGATTGCAGCTGACCGACACCGAGCGTCAGCATGTGTTTTCACAGGCGGCGATTTCAGAACACGATTCCTACGTGAATATTTTCGAAGACGGAAAAGTCGGGTTTTGTTTTCTGCTATGCGATCGGAAAAATCTGTACGGCATGATGAATCTCGAGTTTAAAGCGACAACGGACAAGCTCGAAAGTTATCGCAGTGCATCTCTTCCATTTGTACATTTGTTGGTTGCATCTCTAAGAAACACTAAATTGATGAGTGAAACACTGGTATTGAAAAGTTATTGGGAGAAGTTGCTCGACAACGCCAATGCGCCGGTTGTGGTCGTGGATAGAGACGGAAAAATTTACCTTTTGAATAAAACGTTCGAGCAACTGACCGGTCTGACCCGACAGGAAATCATGGGCAAAGAGTTTTTGGCGCTGGTGCCTTCCGCCAATCGGGCTCGGTTGCTTCCGTATGTTATCAGCGCTGTTCGTGGGGAGTCCTCAACCAATATTGAGATGAAGTTTTCTCGTTCCCAAGACGAAGAAGTGGCCCACATCGCGTTCAACTCCGCACCTATCTACAATTCGATGGGGCAGATTGAGGGGGTTATTTTTGTGGGACAGGATTTGACATTGGTGAAAGATTTGCAACGGCAGGTAATCCACTCCGAAAAGCTGGCGACTCTGGGGCAGGTGGCAGCCGGGGTGGCGCACGAGTTGAATAATCCGCTGACTTCTATTTCGGTGTATGCCAACTATCTGTCGAAAAAATTGAAAACGGTTGTGGATGCGTCTGACTTGCAGAAAATTGACAGTATTGTGGCAGGGGCGGAACGCATCAAGTCGTTCACAAAAGATCTTGTCGCGTATGCGCGGCCCTCTGAAGACACGCCCGAGACATTGAGCCTGCAGCAGATTATCAAGCGTTCAGTTTCGTTTTGTGAGCATGTGATCAGCGAAGCGAAAGCGCAGGTAACACTTGATTTCGATGATGACCTACCGCTTTTTTTCGGTATCGAAGGGCAAATGGAACAGGTGTTTGTCAACCTGGTTACCAATGCATGCCATTCTCTTGGAACGTTGGGTGGGAAGATTGTGATTACTGCCAATCACGCCGACGACAGCTACATCACCGTGTCTATTCGAGATACGGGGTGCGGCATTGAGCAATCTGATATGCGAAAAGTGTTCGAGCCGTTTTTTACAACCAAAGACGTGGGAAAAGGTACCGGATTGGGGTTGTCCATTGTTCGAAATATTTTAAAAAATCACAACGCCAGCATTGAAGTCGACAGCGAAACCGGTGTGGGAACAGTGTTTGTAATCACACTGCTGGCGGCTAAATAAATTTTCGGCAGCTCTGTTGTTTTTGAAGCGCGAAGATATCCCCGTCAGGGATGAATTTTGGTGCCGTCGCATTTACCCAGTGCCGCATGGTAAATGGCATCTGGTTCGGTCATTTTATAAACCAGTGCACTCACATTATTTTGCAGCAGCAATGTGGCAGCGGTAAGATCCATAACGCCCAATTTCTTTTCGATCATTTCATCAAAACTGAGAGCGTCATATCTTTGGGCATCATCGTGTTTGGCAGGGTCCTTGTCATACACGCCGTCCACTTTCGTGCCCTTTAAAAAGAGATCGCAATTCAGTTCCGCAGCACGAAGTGCGGCGCCCGAATCAGTCGAAAAGAAGGGGTTTCCGGTTCCGCCCGCAAGGATAACCAATGTACCGGAATTCATTGCCCGTTTCACATCGTCGCGAACATACGGCTGGCCGATGGGGCTCATCGGTCGGGCGGTAAACAATTGAACTATTCCCCCGGCACGTTGAATGGCATCTTTGAGCGCCAGGCCGTTGATAACGGTGGCGAGCATTCCCATTTCATCGCCGGTCACCCGATCCATGCCCTCCGCGGCGGCGCCAAGACCTCGAAAGATGTTTCCTCCGCCGAGAATCAGCGCGGCGCGAGCACCTTCACGCTGGGCGCGTACTAATTGTTCTGCGGTAGCGCTGAGAGTTGCCGGGTCAAGCCCGCTGCCGGCAGGACCGGCAAGGACTTCCCCGGACAACTTCAGAACCACTTTTACCGTGTTGTTTGACATGGGCAAAAACAGATGAGATCAGCTGGTCATTTCGGCAACTTCCGCTGCCAGATCATTTACGCGTTTTTCCATTCCTTCGCCCACTTCGAAGCGGGTGAATTTCGCAATGGAGACGTCATCGCCGTACTTGGCCAGAAGTTTGGTGATGGTAACGTCGTTATCTTTAACGAAAATCTGGTCGACCAGACAGTTCTCTTTTTTCCATTTGGCAATTTTACCTTCAACGATTTTCGGTGCAATCGCTTCGGGCTTGCCCTCTTCGATGACCTGCGCAGTGAAGATTTCTGTTTGCTTTGCAACGTCAGCAGCAGGAATTTCATCCGCGCGAACGTACGAGGGGTTCATTGCGGCGACGTGCATGGCCAGATCATCCGCCATTTGGCCGAAGTCTTCGGTTGCGGCCAGACCGGCGTCCGATGTGGCAACATCGACCATAACGCAAATGCGTCCATTGTCGTGATTGTAGCTGCCGATACGTCCGGTTTCAGTGCTGTAAAATGCAACCCGGCGCAACGTGGTTTTTTCACCCGTTGCGGCGGTGAAGTTCGTGATGGCCTGCTCCACGGTGATTTTTTCATCGTCGATGAAATTGGCTGCGGCTACTGCGGCAACGTCGTTGGTTTTCATTTGCGCAACTTGTTTGGCAATTCCGTCATACAGCGCCTGGAATTTTTCGCCTTTGGCAACAAAGTCGGTCTCACAGTTGATTTCAACCAACGCGCAGGTTTTTCCGTCTTCCGCAACGAACATTCCCACTTTTCCCTCTGCGGCGATACGGCCCTGTTTTTTCGCTGCTTTGGCGATACCGCGTTTTTGCAGCTCTTCAATGGCTTTTTCTATGTCGCCGTCTGTTTCGGCGAGAATTTTTTTACAATCAACCACACCGGCTGCGGTGCGTTCACGAAGCTCTTTAATCATATCCATGGTTACTTTTGCCATAGTAGTATCCTTTCAAAAAACCGCGATACGGGCGGCAGTCATTTCAATCAGTGAATTTATGCGTATCGTTACTCTGCTTTGGGCTCAGACGCTGCAGGCGCTTTGGATTTGCTCGCGGCTCTCGGACGTCTTGCGACTTCCACTTTCGGGCCATCTCCCTGACTCTGCGTGGCCGAAGCTTTGGCTCCTTCACGACGGCGTTTGACGCCGGCATTTACCGCGTCCGCCATTTTCGATGTAATCAACTTGATGGTGCGAATCGCATCATCGTTGCCGGGGATTGGCAGGTCGATTTCGTCTGGGTCACTGTTGGTATCGATAAGCGCGATAACCGGAATTCCGATGCGCTTGGCTTCGGCTACCGCGTTGTATTCCTTGTGCGGATCAACGATGAAAATCGCAGACGGAAGCACTTCCATGTCTTTGATACCGCCGACGAACTTCACCAGTTTGACGTATTCTTTGTCGATGCGCAGACGCTCTTTTTTTACAAAACCGTCGTATGTACCGTCTTTGCGCATGATTTCGATGTTTTTCATGCGATCAACCGTATTACGGATGGTGGCGAAATTGGTGAGTGTGCCGCCCAGCCATCGATGGGTCACGTGGTGCATGCCGCAGCGGGCGGCTTCTTCGGCGATAACTTCTGTTGCCTGACGCTTGGTTCCCACAAACAATACCTGGCCGCCTTTGGAAACGACGTTTTCAATGGTTTCGTAGGCCTGGTTGAACAGCTTCTGGGTAATGCGCAGGTCGATAATATGCACGTTGTTGCGCGCACCGAAAATATATTGCGACATTTTCGGGTTCCAGCGTTTGGTGTGGTGTCCCAGGTGAACACCCGCTTCCAACAATTCACGTAAGCTGACGAGTTCTTTCTTGGCCGTTACGGCTGCTTCTTCTGACATGTTTTCCTCCGGGTTGAAACAGGATTCCATATCGGGTACAGAATCCACCTCCGCTCCTTTTCTCGTTTCAATTTTGCTGCTGCAAAACACCCTGAACGAGCCGAAAACGTGTTTCGGATAGAGCGTGTGTATTTTCGGCGTTATTGCCGAAGGCGGGTCTATTACCACTCAACGCAATTTAGAGCAAGTTTTAAAACGGCGATTCGGGGGTGGATTGGAATACCGGAAGTTAGATTGATTTTCGTAAATGCGGGCTAGGCGAAATGTTCCACCGCGATTTGCGACGCCAGAGACGGTAACGCCGCGTCAGCTCTGGCTGCAGCCAGTTGTCGCTCTTCGGCGACGATTCGCAACAGCTCCTTGTTGCTAACGAAATGCAGGTCCTCCATGGCTTCCATGTATCCGTCGATGAAGCCCTGGGTTTCAGCGTAGCACACACGGGAAGTCCCCTCGTATCGTGCATCGAATAGTTTTGCGAGATGTTTACGGAGTTTTTCAATGGATTTGGCTTTGGTCATTGTTTTGCCTCCTATATGTTCAGTTGTATGATTTTTTAGGTTGGCTTCGCAATTTTTCGGCAATTTTTTTTCTTTTCCTATATGATAATCAACGTTCTTTACAAAAGCATCGGCCGAAGACGTCGGTATATGGGCGATTTCTGGAAAATATTTTGAAATCGAATTGTTTTTTGCATATGCTTAGTAAATGTTATTAACAAAGTTTTGATGAGCGTGCAGAGGCACTCGCTCGAAAACGAAAGGCAAGGTAAGGAATTATGAATGGATTAGTAAAACATTGGTTGTTACTCGGGTTGCTCAGCTTGTTATTGGTCGGCATGGGCGCAACGGCATGCGGCGGCGATGATGACGACGATGCCGGAACCGACGGGGATACGGATTCAGATAGCGATACCGATTCAGATACGGACGCAGATTCTGACACAGATTCTGATTCTGATGCAGATACCGACAGCGATACAGACTCTGATTCCGACGGCGACGAAAGCTGCCCGGGATGCGCACGATTTGAAGTTCCGTTCACTGAATGGGAAACATCTCAGCAATTCGCAATATATATGGAACCAACCGATCTAACCGGTACGACTATCACCTTCAGGGTAATGGGGCATATGACCGATGCTGGCGGCGTTCAGGCATGGGCGCAAATCGGCGATACCGGTGATGACAATGCATATGCTTCCACGTCTTATGGTTGGACCAATTTCACGGATATTACGGATTGGACAGACATTGTTATCGATATTGACGAAGAGACCGCTGCTTCGGATACTTTTGATCCGACGGTTGTGGAGTCGGTGATTATTCAATTGGCCGCCGGCGCCAACAATGAGGAGGGAACAATGACCCTGGCCAATCCAACCGTGGTCTACCTTGATTCCATTACGATAGTCGATGCCAGTGGCAACGATATAATCGGCCCCTGGATGTTTGACAGCGATGCAGATGCGCTGACTCTTGGAAATTACCAGCCGGTTGATGGTTCTGCGATTGGTCACCTGACCGAGTAGCCGCCGCCGTTTTCTGTTTCGCCTCTTCTTTTCATCAGCATCATTGGTGTTGGCGTCCTAAAAAAATCGCAGTTGGATAGATGTTGTCTTAAAACGTTTAAAACCCGAATGTAATTGTCATGTGAAAATTGTTTTGACCGGCCATTGACAACATTTCGAATGTGATTACTATGACCATCGCCGGCGCCTGAGACATGATTTTGCCGGTTGTCTAAAATAACCCAAACCTATCGAAATGGTTTAGAAAATGGAGGATGCTATGGCACTTAAGCCGCTACAGGATCGCGTAATTATCAAACGATTGGACTCAGAGGAAAAAACCGCAGGTGGAATCATCATCCCCGATTCAGCAAAGGAAAAACCGCTCGAAGGCAAAGTATTGGCCGTCGGCCCGGGTAAAAAATCAGATGAAGGCAAGGCGACCGGAATCGATGTTAAAGAAGGCGACATCATTCTATTCGGCAAATATGCGGGAACAGAAGTGAAAGTGGATGGAGAAGAATTGATTATCCTTCGCGAAGACGACATTCTCGCGGTTGTAGAAAAATAACTTGAAGTAATACGTGAACCCGAAGCCGCACGCCCGGCTTTGTATTAGTAACATGCAGGAGATTCATCATGAGCAAAGATATATATTTCAGTGAAAGTGCCCGCAGTAAAATGCTGGCCGGTGTGAACAAACTGGCGAATGCAGTGAAAACCACTCTCGGTCCCAAGGGCCGCAACGTTGTTATCGAAAAATCTTTCGGTGGTCCGTCAGTGACCAAAGACGGTGTTTCGGTAGCTAAGGAAATCGAACTTGAGGATAAAGTTGAGAACCTGGGTGCCCAGATGGTGAAAGAAGTGGCCTCGAAAACGTCGGATGTTGCCGGTGACGGCACCACCACCGCCACGGTTCTTGCCCAAGCGTTGTTTCGCGAAGGCACCAAGCTGGTTACCGCCGGTCACAATCCCATGGCGGTAAAGCGCGGAATGGACAAAGCGTCTGCGGCGGTTGTCGAAAAATTAGGAAAAATGAGCAAAACCGTAAAATCACAGACCGAAATCGGACAGGTCGGAACCATTTCTGCCAACGGTGATGCAACTATCGGTGAAATGATTGCTGAAGCTATGGATAAAGTGGGCAAAGAAGGCGTTATCACGGTGGAAGAAGCCAAATCCATGGATTCCTCTCTGGAGACCGTTGAAGGTATGCAGTTTGATCGCGGGTATCTGTCTCCCTATTTTGTTACCGATGCCGATCGAATGGAAGCGGTTCTGGAAGATGCGTTTATTCTCATTCATGAGGGCAAAGTTTCCAATATGAAAGATCTGCTGCCCGTGCTGGAGCAAATCGCCCGCATGAGCAAACCGCTGTTGATTCTGGCTGAAGACGTGGAAGGCGAAGCGTTGGCCACACTCGTTGTGAATAAGCTGCGTGGTACCTTTACCGCATGTGCAGTGAAAGCACCCGGATTCGGCGATCGTCGCAAAGAGATGCTGAAAGACATCGCCATTCTCACCGGCGGTACGGTAATTTCGGAAGAAGTCGGTCTGTCCCTTGAGAAAGTAGCGATTGAAGATCTCGGTCGCGCGAAACGAATCGCGGTAGACAAAGAGAACACCACCATCGTGGACGGTGCCGGTAAAAAAGCCGACATCAAAGCCCGGGTGGAGCAGATTCGCAAACAAATCGAAGAGACCTCTTCTGATTATGACCGAGAGAAACTGCAGGAGCGTCTGGCCAAATTGGTCGGCGGTGTGGCGGTAATCAAAGTGGGTGCGGCTACTGAGACTGAAATGAAAGAGAAAAAAGACCGTGTAGAAGATGCATTGAATGCGACTCGCGCCGCGGTTGAAGAAGGAATTGTTGCAGGTGGTGGTGTTGCGCTGTTACGTTGTATTTCCGCGCTCGACAAATTGGAGGGACTGGCAGAAGAAGAAGAAACCGGTGTTGCTTTGGTTCGTCGCGCACTGGAAGAACCGTTGCGACAGATTTCAGCCAATGCCGGTGCGGAAGGTTCCATTGTTGTACAGAAAGTAAAAGAAGGAAAACAGAACTTCGGATACAACGCTGCGAAAGATACCTACGAAGATATGGTTGCAGCGGGGATCATTGACCCGACCAAAGTGGTTCGTTCCGCACTGCAGAACGCCATCAGCGTTGCCGGTTTGATGCTCACCACCGAATGTGCGGTGGTTGAAGCACCGAAAAAAGATGACGACGCTGCAGCGATGGGCGGTGGCATGGGCGGCATGGGCGGCATGGGCGGCATGGGCGGTATGATGTAATCGCCCGGTCCATCGACCGACGAGTTTTGAAAAGGCGTTCGGATTGATTCCGGGCGCCTTTTGTTATTTAGCTGACAGCACGGCAACCGCCTTGTTTATTTCATTCACATATAATGGTTTCACAAAACATTTGTCTGCGCCCGATTCGAGCAGGTAGCCGATTTGGGCGGCCTGATCCCTCCGCGCGGTGAACGCCACAGGAGTGGAGGGAAAGAGTGATTTCAGTCGTTCCAGCCGGCTTTTCGAGGCTTTTTCATCAATTGCCGCCTGGAACAGAATCATTGCATATGTGTTTTGTTGGGTGACGTGGTCAGCTTCGCTCAATGAAACATATTGAATGTGACAATTGCTGGCTGATGCTTCGAGTTTTTCTGTGTTATCGGTATCATCGGTGATGACGAGAATCGTGGCAGTTTCTGGCGGCTGCGCCTCGGTTGCATCGGAAGAAGAGGGGATCGGTGCTTGAACGGCGGATAATGATGCAGGCGGTGGAGTCGAAAATGCAGGATCTTGATTCCAATACTTGCGAAGCGCTGCTCCCAGTTGTTCTTCTGTGTATCCAAGTGCCTTGCCCATTGAAATGTACGCAACTTGTTCTTTCTCATGAAATTCTTCGTCCACGCGAACCATTCGTGCCAGAAATGCCAATGCTTCCCCTTGTGCAGCGATGTCATTCACAGGTGCGAAAGACAACCGATCTTTGAACAACTGCTGGCGGCATTCTTCTTGGCGAGCGCCGGACAAACCGACGGAATCCGCATATTTTTCGAGAAATTGTTGTTCTCTGATATCGAGTCGCCCGTCTGCGATGGCGAGGATAAACAGATTCATATAGATGGCTTCTGACGACGTATTTTGCATGAAACATTTATAACATAGGTCGTATGGGACGTATAGGACTTATGTTTATGGGAGGTATAGGACTTATGCAAAAAAAAAGCGTCGCTGCACAGATGCAACGACGCTTTAAAAATGTGACCCCGACGGGACTCGAACCCGTGCCGCCGGCGTGAAAGGCCGGTGTCCTAACCGCTAGACGACGGGGCCAGCATAATTAAGAATATGGCAACAATCAGGAACGCCGGTTAGGAAACGTTTTCTCCTGAAAGAACGGTGAGCCGCGAAGGATTCGAACCTTCGACCCACGGATTAAAAGTCCGTTGCTCTACCAACTGAGCTAGCGGCCCGTCCATATTCCGTAAAAAATAATTTTCAAAGTTTCTTCGTTTTCGAAGTTCGGGCGCGGTTATTACCAGCCCCGGTTCGATAGTTCAAGTTTTATTTTTAAAAAAAATGCATTTCCCATAAATAGTCGGCAAAAAAACTTTCTTCTGCAGAGGAAAAGGCATTAAAATACCCGCCTTATGGAAATTCGGACCCAAAGGATGATGAAAGCGCTGTCTGTAGTGCTTGTTGCGATTACCATCGGGACCATCGGATTCTGGATTTTTGCCCAAAATGATGCGTCGTTATTTGATTGTTTTTATATGACTATCATCACCCTTTCGACGGTGGGGTATTCAGAGGTTGTTGAACTCGATACCGCCGGGCATCTGTTTGCCAGTTTTCTTATTTTGATCGGTATGGGATCGCTTATTTATTTCGGCTCCACCATTGTTGCGCTTTGGGTGGAAACGGATTTGCAGCAAATCAGGCGGAGGAAAAAAATGCAAAAGGCCATAGATGCGTTAAGCGGCCATGTAATCGTGTGTGGATGCGGCACCACAGGCAGTCGAGTGGTGGAAGAATTGATGGATACAAACACTTCGTTCGTGGTACTGGATGTGAATGAAGAATCGTTGGAGGCCATGGCGCAAACCTATCGTGCCAGCAGTTCAACGCGCGGCGTTCCACTGTTTATTCATGGGGATGCTACTGATGACAAAATACTATATCAGGCTGGAATTGAGCGCGCCTCGGGATTGGTGGCCGCACTGCGCAACGACAAGGACAATTTGTACCTGATTTTTTCCTCGCGGCAGATCAATAGCGGGTTGCGCATCGTGGCGCGTGCGACAGAAAAGGACGCCCCGCAGAAGATGGCTCGCGCGGGGGCCAACAAAGTCGTGGCGCCGAATATTCTCGGCGGCATGCGTATCGCTTCAGAAATGATTCGTCCGGATGTAACCGAGTTTCTCGATATTATGCTGCGCGATAAAGAACAGAATCATCGTATCGAGCAAGTGGCCCTGCCGGCCAATTCACCGCTGGTCGGACGACGTCTGTCGGATTCACGCATCCGCAAAGCCACCGATATTCTGGTTATCGCCATTCGCAGGCAGGATGGTGCGTTTACGTATAATCCCGGCCCTGATACCATACTCGAAGAAGACAGCACGCTGGTGGTTTTGGGTGCGATGCCGTCGATTGCCAAATTGCGAAAATCATTGAGCAACACCACGCTGTCTTCCATCATTCCAGAACCGTCCTCCTGAACGGCTGATTCAGGGTTCGTTGGAAACGGCCCGAACGTTGGATTTCGTATATATTTATGCTTGTGTGGTCGTTGCAAGAGGCATATTCTAGCGCGTGTTTACGATGATGTGCCGGTCTGATATTCCGCCGGTTCTGATGGTGATGAAAACAGGATGGTTAGTATGGATACTGCGCTATTAAAAACCCCGCTGAATGAAGAAATAAAAAATTTGGGAGCCAAAATGGTTTCCTACGCCGGATACGAAATGCCGGTTCGATTCGGTTCGATTAAAGAGGAACACAACGCGGTGCGGAATGCAGCGGGTATTTTTGATGTGAGTCACATGACAGAATTCTGGCTGGAAGGAGAAAACGCTCTGGCGGCCGCCAATTATCTGGTCACCAACGATTTGACCGCAGTGTCTGATGGTCAGATGCAGTATTCGCTGATGTGTACGGAACACGGTACGGTGGTGGACGACTTAATGGTGTATCGGTTTTCTCCAACGAAGATTCTGCTGGTAATGAATGCCGCTTGTAAAGCGCAGGATTTGGCACATATCCAGGCCAATTTAAACGTAGAAGTCACTTTTACAGATCGGTCACTTGACACCGCACAGGTAGCGCTTCAAGGGCCGCGGGCTGTACAGATTATGAACGATGTGACCGCAGCTTTTTCTTCGCTGGCGTCGATGCATTTCACAGAAGGAACGATAGCCGGGCATGCATGCTTGGTATCTCGCTCGGGGTATACCGGTGAGGACGGCTACGAAATTTATTGCGCCAATGACAGTGCGGTGTCTGTGTTTTCGGCGATTGTGGAAGCCGGAAAACCGCACGGGCTGCAGCCGGTCGGACTGGGCGCTCGAGATACCTTGCGCCTGGAAGCGAAAATGCCGCTATACGGAAATGAATTGAGTCTGTCGCGTACGCCGCTGGAGGCAAGGTTGAAGTGGGCGGTGGCGTTGGACAAAACCGATTTTTTGGGCAAGTCAGCGTTGGTGGCACAACAACGGGAGGGGATCGGGGTGAAGCTTGTGGGGTTTGAAATGACCGAGAAGGCCATTCCCCGGCATGGATATCCCGTTGTCGGATTGGCAGGAGAACAAGTGGTCGTAGGGGAGGTGACATCGGGGTGCCCGTCGCCGACACTCGGTACCAATATTGGGTTGGCGTACGTGCCCACCAGCGGGTTTAAAGTGGGTACAGAAATCGGAATCGAAATCAGAGGAAACATTAAAAGAGCGAAAATTGTAAAAACGCCTTTTTATAAACGGTCCCGGTCGTAGGGACAAAAATAGAGGAAGACCATGAATTTACCAGAGAAGTTGAAGTACACCAAAAGTCACGAATGGGTGCTCATCGAAGGTGAGACCGCGACAATGGGAATTACCGAGTTTGCTGTGGAACAGCTGGGAGACGTTACGCTGGTGGAGTGCCCGCAAGCGGGCGATAAAGTGGTGGCGGGTGATTCGATGGGAACCATTGAATCTGTAAAGGCCGTTTCTGATTTGTATTGTCCGATTTCGGGTGAGATTGCAGATGCGAATGCGGCACTTGAAGATGAACCCGAGAAAGTGAACGATGACTGCTACGGTGACGGTTGGATTGTGAAAATCACGTTGGGCGATGACGCGTCTGAGGAAGACTTGATGGACGCCACAGCGTACGAAGAATACCTGGATAGCCTCGATTAGAGTTAGGAGTCGCTGTGAGATACATTCCCCACTCTCCCAAAGACCTGGAAATCATGTACAAGAAGATCGGCATCTCCGATGTGGACGAGTTGTTTGACCAGATTCCTGCGTCCGCTCGATTTAAGGGAGAGCTTGATTTGCCCGCGGCGCTGAGCGAGCCGGAATTGATGGAGCTGTTGCGCGATATGGCGTCGACACCCGCTGAAGGGATGCTTTCCTTTTTAGGCGGAGGTGCGTATCGGCATTTTATTCCCAGTGCAGTGGATTCACTGTTGCAACGCAGCGAATTTTATACAGCGTACACACCATATCAGCCGGAAATCAGCCAGGGCACCCTGCAGGCGATTTTTGAATTTCAAACCGCTGTAGCGCGTATTTTCAATATGCAGACGGCAAATGCCTCGATGTATGACGGCGCGACCGCGTTGGTGGAAGCGGCGTTAATGCTTCGACGGGTGACGCGAAAATCAAAGATCGCGGTTTCGGCGGGTATTCATCCTGAATACGTTGACACGTTGCGAACGTATATTCGAGCATTGGACGGAAACGATGTCGCCATTGTGATGGTACCGCTGAATGCGGAAACCGGCCAGACGGATTCGGCTCAACTGCGGCAACTGTTAGATGACGACACCGCATGTTTTCTGGTGGGATATCCGAATTTTTATGGGGTGGTGGAACGTCTGGATGATGTGGCCTCGGTGTGTCATGACACAAAGGTTCGTCTGGTGACTTCTACTCTGGACGTGTTTGCGTTCGGTGTGCTGAAACCCCCGGGAGATTTCGGTGTGGATGTGGCAACCGCCGAGGGGCAGTCGATTGCAGTTCCCCCATCGTTCGGTGGGCCGGGCCTGGGATTGTTCGCCATCGCTGATGATAAAAAGTTGCTGCGGCAAATGCCCGGCCGTCTGGTGGGGCGAACCGAAGATGTACAGCAGAAAACCGGATACGTGCTCACTCTCGCAACGCGGGAACAGCATATTCGCAGGGAGAAAGCAACTTCGAATATTTGCACCAATCATGGACTGTGCGCATTGAGCGCTGTGGTGAATATTAGTTTGCTAGGTAAATCCGGTTACAAAAAAGTGGCCGCATCCTGTTTGTCGCTGACCGAGTATCTGAAATCGAATATCCGAGAAATTGATGGGATTGAACTCGGTTTTTCCGGTCCGACGTTTAATGAGTTTGTGGTACGTTGCACGAAACAGCCGGCTGCGGAGGTTTTGGCCCATCTTGAGACTCAAGGTATTCTTGGCGGTATTTCGCTTTCTTCCTTTAACAGAGATGACCGCACATTTCTAGTTGCGGTGACGGAACTGATGAATCGAAAAAAACTTGATTTGTTCATTTCGACGCTCCGTACAATGAAATAGTCTATGAAAATTGAACGCCTTCGAATGACTGACGGGTGCGAACTTCGCGTCCGTTCTATTTCTGACAACGAAGGCGGACTGCCCATTGTAATGTGGGGCGGTATGTTCGGCACATATCTAATCTGGTCGCAGCTGGCCAGCGCATTGCGTGAAAAATATTCTCTGCTAATGATCGACTATCCCGATTGGAGCGGTACTTCACCATTGTTTTTCAATAACGAGGTCAGTATTCCGCGAATGGCGGAATATCAGGCACAGGTGATGGCACGGAAAAATATTTCCAGAGCGATTGTTGTGGGGTGGTCGTACGGCACTCAGGTGGCGCTCGAATTCGCAGGACAGAATCCATCGGCAACTGCCGCGCTGGTGGTCATGAATGGTGTGGCGGGAAATCCGTTTCAGCATTTAAGTGACCCAATTTTTGAAAGCATCGGCATTCGCCCCAAATTGTCGCAGACAGTAGGCTGGCTGACAAAGAAGGAAGAGTCGCTCTCGCGATTACGGCGCATGATAAAAAAGAACGAGCATCCAAGTCGTTGGGCCAAGCGACTCGGGTTGGTCGCGCCTGGTGTGGATGAGCTGGTGATGGATGCCATCATCCGCGACTTTATTGATATACCTGCCAAACATTATAATTACTACCTGCAGATTTCGGTGTCACATGATGCGAAGCCGTATCTGAAAACGCTGGACACGCCGGTCCTGGCGGTGTCGGGAAATATGGACAAGTTGGTTCCTGCCAAACGGACGAGAGAGTTTGTTCGCAAAAAGCCGACAAGTGAATTTTTGCTCGTAAAGGGAGGAACCCATTTTCTGCCGCTTGAATATGCCACGTTGCTGGTTCTTAAATTTGAAGATTTTATTGCAAGGAACAATGTTGCATGAGTTTTTTGGATGTGCGGTTTCCGCTGGTGTGTTTTGACTTGGACGGTACATTGGTGGACGATACCATCTATATTTGGAAAACGCTCCACGAAGGCTTTCGCACCGATTCTGTGGAACGAAATAAGGCGTATCATGATTATTTTGACAGAAAAATTACGTATGAACAGTGGTTTAGCCATGACCTGAAATTGCTTCGAGATGCGGGGGCAAATAGAGATGCGATGGCTGCGATGTGCGCTGGGTTACAGGTGATGAACGGTGCGATGGAAACCCTGACAACGCTTAGACAGAACGGTCATAAAATTGCGGTGATTTCGGGATCGATTCAATTGGTAATTGACGTGTTGTTCCCAACGAATTTCTTCGACTACGTGTTGATTAATCACATTCAATTCGACAATGCCGGAAATATCTGCGGCGGTGTTCATACCCCCTTTGACATCGAAGCCAAAGCGGATGGATTGCGACACCTGTGCTCGATGGAAGGTATCGGAAGCGACAAGGCGGTGTTTGTGGGAGACAACGAGAATGATGTTTGGATTGCCAAAGAAGCGGGGTATGCGATTGCATTCAATTGCAAATCGCGGGCACTTTCAGAGGTATGCGATGTGGAAATTCATGAAAAGAATTTAACGCGTATTCTTCCTTTGATTTCGTAGACTCAGCAACACGTGTCTTTTTTCACTCTTCGCGCTTATTCATCGAATAAGCGAATTGACCCTCCGGCCGAACTGTTGTTTACTTCCTGCATGAAACACGCGTCGATATTCTGCATGATTATTTTATTCCTGTCGGTTTGCTGCGGGGAAGAAAACACCGCAACAGAGCCGTCCGATACGAGTGACGATACTGCATCTGACAGTACTGTCGGGTCCGATAGTGCCACAGATGCAGGGCCGCAAACGGTATGCGGCGCCTTGTTCGGTTCACCCAACGAACAAACCGGCCTGGATGCTTCACAGTGTCAGCCGTCGTGCGACTGCGGTGAAGGAATGTTCACACCCTCTCAACTGACCGAGGCAGAATTGGATAGACTGAGCGCAATGGAACTGTTGAATCCGCTGCCGCCCCTAACCGTTGATCCGTATGAGACGCCTGCTGCATATGTTGAGACGCCGGATAAAGTGTGTGGTTTATCGATGGATGTCGAGAATACAAACGCGTATCGGTTGGAAACATATGATACGGCCGACGCAGCGTCTTCCGCCGGAGCGGTGATTACCCATTACGGTGCATGCGGTCTCTGCTCCTCTCTCGCTGATTTGGCGGTGTACATGCGCTACCCGGATTTGACAACGCCTGTTCGGCAATGCGGAATTGAAGGAATCGCCGGTGGTGAAGACGCCAATATGTCTTGTTTGTTGGCGCTTGGTTTTAGCGAAAATTGCGCACAGATTTGGTACTATAATACGCTGAATACGCGTACACTTTGTTTAGATGTTTGCGCAGCGGCGTTGAATGCGCCATATCACATGGAGAATGGCAATATTAATGAATGTCTGCAGTGCGATGAAGACAACAGCGGCCCGGTGTTTAAAACCGTATCCGGTCGCACGCGGCGTAACTCCGGCTTGCCGACGGCGATTTGTCGTCCCTGCGAGACGGTTTCATTTGTAAATCACAACTATTTTTGAATGTGGAGTCGGCAATGAGCGATGCGGATATTGTTTCCATGTCGATCAGCAATCTGATCACCAAGGCATCACGCGTGGTGGGGCAGCATTACCAGCGGGAATGTGCGCCGCTTCGAATCACACCGTCGCAGGCGGGAATTGTCTGGGTGTTGAGTTTGGTCGGTCCCAGGTCTCAGGTTGAGATCGCATCGTTGCTTCATCTGGAAAAAACCAATATCAACGCAATGGTCAAGAAGCTTCAGACTGCGGGACTGGTAACTGTTCAAAAAACAGCGGAAGACGCTCGGCGCACAGAAGTCGCATTGACCCAAAAGGGCAATGCATTGTCCAAGAAACTGTATCGAGTGGATGAGCGGGTCAACGATATTATCACATCGATGGTGGGCAGTGAGCGGGATGCCAAGGTAATACGACGATTTCTCGAAAAGATTGTCTTCGCGAAATAGCTGGAGGAAGCGCATGATAACCGGGGGGCGCTGCAATTTTCCCCTTGACGTGGCGCAGGAATAATAGTAGGTATGCATACTAATTAATGAATTGCGTTGGGAGGCGCTTATGACAAAAGATGAAATCATTCAACTGATGACAAATAATCCCGCGATGCAACTTGCTACGGTGGATGAACAGGGACAACCGCACACCCGAGGTATGATGATGTATTCCGCAGATAAAGACGGAATTATTTTTCATACAGCTGAACACAAAGATTTGTACAGGCAGTTAAAGCATCAGCCGAAAGTGGAAGTATCTTTTGTAGATATGAAAAATTTCATTCAGATACGGGTTCGTGGATGTGCAGTGGAATTGGATGATCAGGCATTGAAAGAAAAAATTGTGAATACACCAGGTCGCGAATTTTTGAAACCGTGGGTGGCAGAGCGCGGCTACAGAATGATGCGTGTATTTCATATTCAGAGCTGTGTGGCAGACGCCTGGACGATGCAGATGAATTTTGAGTATCCGAGAAAAGAAGTGATTTTTTGAAACCGGAATATTGGGTCGATTGTGCGGGTCAGGGGCGCAGCGTCGCTGTACAGAAAACCGATTCACTGGTAAATGGATAGTCCTGCTCGTTGCCCTCCAGGGGTCGCGTATCTGCAGGTAGTACTGCGATAGACGGTTTCCATCATCCGGTCTCGCCGGGCGGAACGGATACGTTGTGGCTGAATCGATTTCAATAAGTTCGTAGCCGACGCGTCCACACCCCTGGTCCATCCAGACAGTTAAAAATAGAAACAGTTTGAACAGGAATGTTCTTGAACAGACATCCCTTGAAAGATGCCACGATTTTCAGAACGAGATTTGTGTTGTTGGTATAGTATTATGTTAATAACGAATCTATTTGCCGATCTCTTTGGCTTCGGTACGGCGATTTAGCTGACGTCCGGCTTCGGTGTCGTTGCTGGCAATGGGGCGTTCCTGGCCGTATCCGACTGCGATAATTCGATTTCCGTCGATACCTTTCGAAATCAGATAGTCGCGTACCGCGTTGGCGCGATCCTCGGACAGCTTCAGATTCTTTTTGGGTTTGCCCTCGTTGTCCGTATGGCCGGACAGTTCAATCATGGCGCTGGGTTTGTACGTCAGGAATTCAATCACCGGCTCCAGGTGCTCGTAGGACGATGGGCGCAACGTTGCTTTGGCAGTATCAAATTCAACCCCTTCAAGAATGAGTGTAGGCTCGCTGTATTCCTTCTGTTCTATGAGTTTGCCGTCATCGGGCGCCTCAATCGGTTTGGGCTTGAGTGGGGTGTACGTCAATGTCAGCTTCATAGTTACATGCGGCTCGTTCGGGATGGAGGTCTGTTTGCTGACTTCATCCTGAAAAAGAGATAGATACGTCAGTGTGAACTGGGCGCCGATGGGAACCATCACTTCTGTGTAGCCGGTGGAATCAGTTTCCGGGGTATAGAATTTATGACCGTCGGTGGAAACGCCTTTTACCACAATGCCGGTAACCGGTTCATCGGTTTCGGTTTTTACAATGAGTTTCAGCACGGCTTCGGTGGTTGTGGGAGTGAGTTTTGATCCATTGACGCCGCCACCGGAAGCATCCCCTTCCCGCATACCGAAATCGTCCTGGCCGGCCACTGGTTGGTCGCCGGTTGTTCCGTCGCCGCCGGCGTTGTCGGCAGTTGACGCGGTGTTCCCCGCATTACCTCCGCAACCGGCCAAAGCAGCGATACAACAAAGATTGATGACCAAGTACTTCATGAGACCTCCCTTGTTGGAATGTGTTGCCGCATAGTGTAGCACACGTTGCGGGAGGCGTATAGATAGCCCGCATGAATTCGAAATAAACTCTTTCTACGACAGCAGTGTTTCTGATGCGATTTTAACGATTTTCGAATCGAGTATGTCTTCGTTGGCCAGGGTGTGCAATTTGTGAATCGCAGTGGAAGCTGCCAGTCCGCGGCGGTACGGGCGATCTTCGGTCAGCGCCACAAATATGTCTGCAACGGTGATGATTCGGGCTTCAAACGGAATTTTGTTTCTCATCCGTCCGTAGGGATATCCGGTGCCGTTGAGATGCTCATGGTGCATGGCGGCCCATTTTCGAATGGGGTCGAAAATCGGAAACGCCGCCAGAATGATTTCGGTGAAAATGGGGTGGTTTTGAATGTATTTGCGTTCTGCGGAAGTTAACTTCGATTTTTTTTCCAGAATCTGGGTGGAGACCGCCAGCTTGCCCACATCGTGCAGCAGGGCGGCGGTGTAAAGTTGATTCAGTCGAAATTCGTTGTTTTCAAAGGCGCTGAATAACGCGTAGCTGGCGGACGCGACTTTTCTGGAGTGGCTTCCCGTGTGGGTGGAGTGGAAATCCAGTTGAAATAGTAGCGATGCGACGATTTCCTGCGCGCTGTAGTTCGGTCCGGTCTGTTTGTGAACGAATGACACCAGGTCGGTGATGCGTTGCTCCGTGGTTTGAGGCGCCTGTGACAATGCAACGGCGCCTGAAAACGGGATGAAAATGGCGTTGCTGGGCGTATCTTTGCGGTTTCCAATAATGATTTGTCCGGTTTGCATGTACGGGTCCCTTTGGGTTGTTCAAATCGATATACATGAAAGGCTGGGAAGAATCGCGAGACGTTCGTGTCGCAGTTGCGATAAGCGCTCACTTCCAATGTGAACTGCAACCGCAGCCGGTTTCCACTGGTATTGTCGGCGGTACTTGGAAAAACTGTAATTTTTTTTGGGATAAAACCATATGGTTGCCCTGATGTGTTCGCTTGACCTGTTTGGCAAAAGATTGGACACTGCTCAGCTCATGGCCGGTAAACAAAAAAAAAAGCGTACTTCGCGTCCTAGTAGAGAAACAGAGGCGGTTTCGCCTTCCACCCAATCGGTATTCAATCCAGCCCCTGACGCTCGGCGTATTTCCAGCAGCAGGCGGCATCTGTTGGCAATACCTGCAATTATCTGTATTTGTGCGTGCATCGCCTATTACAACAGTTTTAACGGGCCGTTTGTGTTTGACGATATTCAGGCGATTGTGGAAAATCCTTCTATACAGGATATGTCGGATGTGTCCGCGATTTTTTTTCCGCCCCTCAGTGCTACCGGCGCCGTCGGCCGTCCGCTGGTGAATGCGTCTTTTGCGCTGAATCATGCTGCATTCGATACGGATGTCAGGGGGTACCACGCAACCAATCTGTTGATTCATCTGTTTGCATCGTTGCTGTTGTTTGGCGTGTTGCGCCGAACGTTTTTGCGAGCGTCGTCCGTGCCTTTACGCGGTCATGCAGCACATCTCGCCGGGGCTGTCGCGCTGCTGTGGTCGGTGCATCCGTTGTTGACCGAGTCGGTCACCGCGGTGGTTCAACGAAACGAATCGATGGCGGGAATGTTCATGCTGGGAACTTTCTATGGTTTCCTCCGTTCGCTGGAGAGTAAAAGCATACGACTCTGGCTGGGTATTGCTGTGGGGAGCTGTCTGCTCGGAACGGCCAGTAAAGAAATAACGGCGGTATGTCCGGTGTTACTTGTTATTTATGACCGGTTGTTTGTCGCGGAGCGGGCGTCGCAATTGTGGGGGAAACGAAAGTGGTTTTATGTTTCGCTCTTTGCAACATACGGACTGCTGCTGTACCTGGTGTTTCATACTGAAGGTCGCAACCAGACGGTTGGTTTTGACTTGGGAATATCGTGGTGGCAGTATCTGTGCACGCAGTGCGCCGGTATTCCGAGGTATTTGGGTCTGGCGTTTTGGCCGGTGAATTTGGTGTTTGATTACGGAAATGCGATTGTCGTATCTCCGATCAAAGTGATTCCCGGGGCTGTATTGTTGGTCGCACTGGTCGGCGCAACCGTGTGGGTACTTTTTCGAAAGTCGCAGCTCGGATTTTTGGGCATCTGGTTTTTTGTCATTCTGGCCCCCAGCTCCAGCATTCTGCCGCTGACGTCGCAAACCCTTGCGGAACATCGCATGTATCTTCCGCTCATTTCCGTAATTGTCGCTGTGGTGCTGCTGTTGCATTACGTACTGCAACGGCGATGGTGGATTGCAGTGGTGTGTCTGGCTCCGCTGCTCATGGTTCGAACCGTAAGCCGAAACAACGACTATTCTTCGGCGATGTGCATTTGGAGCGATACGGTTCAGAAGGTGCCGCTTAACCCCAGAGCGCATAATGGAGTGGGAATCGCGTATAGCGCGCTGGGAGACGAGGCGGCGGCGGCCTCATCCTTTCAGCGAGCGGTCCAACAGGCACCCGAAAACGCCTCGTATCAATACAATTTGGGCAGCAGTCTATTGTCCCTTGGAAACCCCGATGGGGCGATAGCGGCGTTTCAGAAAGCGGTTCAGTTTCGACCCGAATACGAGAAGGCGCACAATGATTTGGGAAACGCCCTGGCGATGGTGCATCGGTACAGCGACGCCCTGGCGCATTTTCAGCGGGCAGCCCGATTGAATGCGCAGTCCCCGATGGTATGGATGAATCTGGCCAACACGTATGTTGCTGTTCAGCAGTATGACAAAGCGGCATCCGCGTATCAACGTGTACTGACGCTGGAACCGGACAATCCTGAAGCGCGACAGAACCTTCGCTATCTGCAGAAGAAGCGACAGCGCTGAATGTTGAGACACCGACGATTTGTCTATTTGCCCAGACAAAAAGAGGAGAAAATGGTGTCAATGACGTCGGTCATGGCGTGTTTTCCCCAAAGGCCTGCCAGCGCTTCCCGCGCCCAGCGAATATCGGCTGCGGCGAGTTCGGGTTCACCGTTTTCGGCAAGAGTCCGCATGGCAGTCTTGGTGTGAGTCAGCGCTGTTTCCACCGCGTTCAGCTGCCGGGCGGTGGTGAGAATCAGGTCGGGTGAGACCTGCTCAGATACAAGATAGTTTCGCATCTGATGCTGCAGCGCTTCCAGATTATGATGCTTCTGCACGCTGATGGAAACAACCGGCTGATCAATAAAGGAAAAACGCTTGGCAGAAAATGTCGCCTTGTCACTTTTATTAAGTACGATAACTGTGCGACCGGCGTTTGCGTCGAGTATCTGCTGTATGTCGGATTGTATTTCGAGTTCTTCCGCACCGTCCAACACAATCAGTATCAGATCGGCGGTGTCAATCGCCTGCTTCGATTTCGCCATTCCCATCTGCTCCACTTTCTGTGCGCCGAAACGCAAACCGGCGGTGTCGAGGAAGGTAATGGGAATACCATCAATTTCATAAGACGCCTCAACAATGTCGCGGGTGGTACCCGGAACGCTGTCCACCAATGCCTTGTCTTCTCTGATGAGTGCGTTTAGCAGACTGGATTTGCCTGCATTCGATGGGCCCGCAATAACCACTTTGGCACCTTTGGTCAGCAATTGCCCCATGCGATAGGACTGAACCGCATGAGTCAGTTTCTCGCATACATCGTCAAGTTGTGACACAAATTCAGCGTTTTGTTCATCGGGAAGATCTTCGTCCGGAAAATCGAGACAGGTTTCGAGCGCCGCTGCAATTGTGGTGACTTGTTCATACTCGGCGGCCAGCTCTCGGCCGATGGAACCGTTCAACTGCCTGGCGGCGGTTTGCGCGGCGCGTTCGGATTTGGCGCCGATGAGCGCCATAACCGCCTCTGCCTGGGTCAGGTCCATTCTGCCGTTGGTGTATGCTCGGCGTGTGAATTCTCCGGGTTCAGCCAGACGCGCACCGGCATTGAACGTTTGTTGCAATAACCGGTTCAACACCAGCATTCCGCCGTGGCCGTGTATTTCCGCGGTATCTTCTCCGGTGGCAGTGTTGGGGCCGGGCGAATAAAAGCAGAGGACATCATCGATGAGGGTACCGGTATCGACGTCAACTGCTTTGCCGTACCGAATCTTACGTGGAAAGCGATGTGCCGTTGCGCCTGGAACAATTCGTCGCAGCACTGCTTTCGCATCCGGTCCGCTGATGCGGATGATGCCCAATGCGGCATTCCCCGTCGCCGTGGCAATGGCACTGATGGTATCGGTCATTTGATCCCTGACTGCTCGATGTGGGCGATGAGAGCGTCGCGATTCTCTGATATGTATTGGTCCACCTGACTGTCAGTGACTCCTAACTCTCGGAGCGTTCCGTTGTACACGAAGGTGAATCCGGGTGTTTTCAACATATCTTTCAGCTGAAAGGACAGTTTCAGAACAGCGGCGCCGAACAGGGCATCTTTGGTCAGGTCAGTCATGGCAATCGGTTTGCGTCCAACCAGGGGACGACGACTTATCGACGGGGAATGAGTCGCACAAATCGGTCGCGTCCCTGACCGAAGCTTTCGCTTTTTACCCCATCCATTTTTGAGACAATCATATGAACCAAGCGGCGATCCCGGGCGCACATAGGCTCCATTTCGATGGGTTCTCCGGTGGAGATGGCTTCGTTGGCCAGATATTCAGCATCTTCGATGAGTTTGGAATCGCGCCGGTTTCGGTAGCCGTCCACGTCGATGACAATGCGCACCTCATGTACGCCTCGGTTGGCGGCCGCGGATATGGCCAGATGCTGCAGTGAGTTGAGCATTTGACCTTCGCGGCCGATGGCACGAGCTTTGTCGTCGCCGTCGAGTTGAACGGTGTAGGTTTGAGTATTTTCGTCGATATCCATTTCAGATACCCACACGTCAAGTCCGGTGCGATCAAGCAATCCGGTTAAAAATTCTTCGAGCCAGATATCGAAGTCGGTATTAGTGGTTTCGGTTGACAATTGGAACTCCTTCATGCTGCGAGGACAGTAACGCTCGCTACTTCGCCGGCACTGCGGCCTGGGCGTCGCTTCTCTTTTTGAGAATCCATTGGTGAAGAATCGACAACACAGTATTCACGAGTATATACAACGTGAGTCCGGAGGGCAAAAATGCCATCATTACGGTGAACATAATCGGCATGAAGTACAGCATCATTTTGGCCTGGGCGTTATCGCCTGCGACGGGCATCATTTTCTGCTGCACGAACATCATCGCCCCCATCACCAGCGGTGTGATGAAGTAGGGGTCCGCATCGGAAAGATCGGTAATCCATCCGAAAAACGGTGCGCGGTACAGTTCCGGCGAACTTCGTAGTGTTCTGAACAGGGCAAACCAAATGGGCATCTGCAGTACCATCGGCAGGCAGCCGCCCAGCGGATTAACCCCTTTAGATTTGTACAGCGCCATAATGGCTTTCTGTTTTTCCTGTGGGTCGTCTTTGTATTTTTCGTTCAGTTTATCCATTTCGGGCTTGAGGGCCTTCATGGCATTTGATGATTTAAAACTCTTATTGGTCAGTGGGATGAGCGCCAGTTTGATGAGAACCGTCAGGAGAATAATGGCAATACCCCAGTTCACCACGTACGCCTGGAATTTAAATAGCAGCCACAGCAGGACGCGAGAAATCGGCGCGAACCATCCGTAATCGACAGATTTTTCCAGATTGTGTCCCACGGTTTCAAGAATCTGATATTTTTTAGGGCCGATGTAGTTTTTCACTTTCAGGACAATATCTTTGCCCGGTTTGACATCGAGTTCACCCCACTGCAGATCAGCGCGGATGACGCGGCTGTTTTCTTGGCTGACACGGCAGGTGGTGGGGTGTTCGTCACCGGGTATCATGGCGGCGACGAAATAGTTGCTCCCGACTCCTGCGAATTTCACGTTTGTGCTCACGTGCGATTCTTCGATTTTTTCCCATGGCTCCGCGAACATCTCGTCGTTGGCCAGGCATTCTCCCACCATGAGATTTGGTTGCGGCGCAAAGATGCCGCTTTCGGCCTCTTCTTCCGGTTGAAATCCGCTTTGAATAATGCCGGGTCTGAACGAGATGGTCTGTTCTCCCTTGTTCACCACACGAACAGTCAGCCAGATTTGGTAGGGATGTTCGGCTTTTGCCACTTCGAATTTTTTGTAAATAACTACCGGAATACCTTCCTGCTCATATCGGAAGATTGCTGTTTTTCGGGTGTTTTTTACAATCTCAAAATCCGCGTCCGGCAACAGTCCGTCGAGACCTTCGTAGATGTGAAAGCGCAAAGGAAACGCTGCCCAGTATTTTTTATCGGGATTGGTGGTCACCAGATTGATGTGCTTCAATTTGGCGTTTTCGTCTTTCAACCCTGTGGTCCAATCGCGCGGCGGTTCCATGTACTGGTGGTCCTTCAGGGTGTAGCTTTTGAGCGCGCCGCCCAGAGATGTCAATTCGGCTCTGAACAATTCAGTTTCAATGACTGCGGTTTTTTCGGGCTGACGTTTGCCGCGACTTTTACGGGCTTCATTCAACTGGGCAGTGCGTTTCTGCGCCTGATCGGCCAACTGCTGCTGAGTAAATTCCTTGGTTCTTGCTTTCTGCTGTTCCGCCTGAACTTTATCGTAGTCGGCCGGACCTTCGTCGGAGCAACTTCTGTAAATCATGAATACAAACAAAAATAGGATAACGCCAACGAGGATTTTCCAGTCCATCTATATTTCCTTTACATTAATGTGAGTGTGGGGTTCTGGCGGCGGATCATATCCGAAACCGCCGAATGGATGGCAGCGAAGCAGTCGTTTGAGCCCCAGGAATGATCCCTTGAGTACACCGAAACGTTGAATACACTGTATGGTGTAGTGAGAACAGCTGGGCGTAAATCTGCATTTTGGGCCGAGCCAAGGAGAAATGGCCAGTTGGTAAAACCGAATCGCAAGTATGAACAGCTTGCTCAGCAACTTGTTTTCTCCACGTATCCCCGCACTCGTTTTCCGAGGGTAGCCAAATCTTGAAATATCGATGTGCTACTTTCGAACTTCGCGTGCTTTTTCGGGATAATTACAAGGTCAATTCCGCTCGGAATTGCCATGCACCCTTGTCTAAACGCTTCCCGCACCAGACGCCTTGTTCGATTTCGGACAACGGCGTTTGCGTAGCGACCTGTGGTTGTTATGCCGATGCGAGCGTGATTCGAATCGTCCGATGGCAGAGCTGATTGCATAACAAGTCCGATGAAAAAACGGCTGGTGACTTTGTATCCGTCGTTTTGCACAGATAAAAATTGCCAGCGTTTTCGCAGCCGGTGCGCCTTGGGGAATCGCTTTGTTTGCTCGTGGACCATTGGGTCCGTTATCTACTACTTTGTGTAGGTAGAAACAGAGAGTCTACGACGTCCTTTGCGGCGACGTTCGTTAAGTACTCTACGTCCACCTACAGTTGCCATACGAGCTCTAAACCCATGCTTATTGCGACGTTTACGTCTGTGGGGTTGATATGTTCTTTTCACGGAGAACCTCCAAATATGCTAATACCACAATCAGTGGTGTCAAAATTCGAGCGATGAACCAAACCACACCGGACCGAAGGTGTCAAGAAACAAACGAACAAAATTGAACCGTTTGTACACATAAAACAGACACACGCTGAACAAGTGTTCCGGCTTTCGTCCCTGCGAAACGCCAAACGCTCACTACGCACGCCATATACCCCAGCTTTGGGGGCCGCGCCAGCGTTTTCTTAACGTATCTTTGAAGACGCGGTTTCTGCTTGTGTTGTTTTGCTGAGAACTCCGCTTTGCCGCTTTTTTTTATGAGGTGGGGAACTGTGGTATCTTCTTGCCGATGACGACGCGTTTTAAATATTATTTCATACTGCTGCTGATGGTGGCGGCCGGGTGCGGGCCGGGGAAGCAGGCACCCAAGTCGGAGCGCAGCTCTGATGATGAAAAAAAAGAACTGGGGACCGGCGTCGAGGGGGATGAGGCGCGGGGAACCACCACCACTGAAGTGCCCAATGTACCGTTTACCATGTTCGGCGGCGGGGTGACACATCATCATCGGGCAACGGTGCCGGGGCCGGAAACCATGCCCAGAATCGCCGCGACATTCGTCACCGGCGATCGGGTATTCGCCTCTCCGGTAATCGGTCCGGACGGAACCTGCTATATCGGAAGTGTGGACGGGTCGTTCAATGCGTTGAAATCAGACGGGTCCCTGCGCTGGAGTTATGTGTGCAGCGACGCGATATTTTCCACTGCGGCGGTGAGTCAGAGCGGAGTAGTTTATGTGGGCTGCGACGACGATTCGTTATTGGCGTTCACTACGGACGGCATGTTGCGGTTCACCTATCGGATCACACACGATTTGGATTCGTCGCCGGTGATTGCCGAGGATGGTACCATCTATGTGGGGGGAGACGGTCTTCACGCGGTGACATCGGGCGGTGTGCGCAAATGGAAGGCGTTGCTCAACGCCCATGCCAGCTCGTCGCCGGCCATTCGCAGCGACGGTTCGATTGTGATTACCAGCCACGATTATCGGGTGTATGCGTTTGACGCGGAAGGAATCGGGCTCTGGGCCTACGGGGCAACCGCTCCGGTGCTGAGCACACCGGCGATTCTGAAAAATGACGGCGTGGTGTTCGGGGTGGATGACGGAAATGTCATTCGGTTGACTCCCGCGGGCGGTATTAAGTGGAAAACGCAAACCGGCGGTGCGGTGAAAGGCGGCGTTGCCGTATCGGCGGCGCAAACCACACTGTATGTGGGTTCGGAAAAGGGAACCGTTGTGGCGTTGGATGCCAAAACCGGCAAGATTTTGTGGGAAGTTCAGACCGGTGGACCCGTACGGGCAACCCCTATGCTGGATAGTGCGGGGCGACTGTATGTAGGGTCGCAGGATCATTATCTGTACGCGGTGGATTCCGAGGTGGGCAACGTGCTCTGGCGGATGGACCTGGGGGCGCAAATAGATTCGACCGTTGCCGTGGCTTATGGAGAAAAGTTAATAGTGGGAGCAGACAACGGAAATGTGGTTTTTTTGGAGGCTCAATAACTCATGTTGCGACAGCAAGCGGAAAAACGGGAAGCGTCTTTATCGCCTCATGCGGCGAAATCAGCGGAACACCTGGATACACGGTCGGTGAAGGAGACGCCCTGTGAGGTACGCACGGCATTTCAGCGGGATTGTCATCGGATTGTGCACAGCAAGGCGTTTCGACGGCTGCGGGGGAAAACACAGGTGTTTTTGTGGCCGGAGGGCGATCATTATCGCACGCGCATGACTCACTGCATGGAAGTGAGCCAGATTGCACGTACACTGGCTCGGGCGTTGAATCTAAATGAAGATTTAACCGAAGCCATCGCATTGGGGCATGATTTGGGGCACACGGCGTTCGGTCACGCGGGGGAGGGCATATTGCAGAAGTTGCACCCCAATGGGTTTCGCCATGAAGCCCAGTCGCTGCGGGTGGTCGAATATCTGGAGCGGGACGGCCGGGGGCTGAATCTGACAGCGGCGGTGAGAGACGGGATCGCTAATCATTCCAAAGGCGCCGGTCCGTTGTTGGATGTGCCGGAGGAAACGCTGCCGCGAACGTTGGAAGGGCAGATTGTACGCTTGTCGGACTTGATTGCATATGTGAATCATGATTTGGATGATGCCATTCGCGGCAAGGTGATTTCCCCGGATGAACTGCCGTCGGCGGTGAATGATATATTGGGGGATACCCATTCCGGTCGACTGACGTTTCTGGTGAATGATGTGGTGCGCGCCACCGCGTTGGAAACCGCTCACCGTATTACTATGAGCCCGGCGGCGGCCGATGCGCTTGAGAAGGTGCGCGATTTTCTGTACCAACGGGTGTACTACAACGACACGGTGCATTGCGAATTTAAAAAAGCAACCAAGCTGGTGGAGCGTTTGTGGGCGTTTTTTATGAGCGATTTGGATTTGTTCTACAAAGAGTACTGGCCCTCAGCGCTGCGGGACGGGATTCCCGAAGACGATGTACGCGATTTTATCGCCGGTATGACCGATGCGTTCGCTGCCACCACCTTTCAGAATATTTATACCCCTAGACGGTGGTACATTTATTGATATTCCTCGTGGCTGAAATTAAAATCGATTAACGATTGTTGTGGTTCGAGACGCTGTAATATTAGCTGTTTTGCGTCACAGATTCTGCGGCCACTGACGACGTGACGACGCGCTCGAGCCACCGGTTTCAGGAAAGTTCTGCTGAAAGTCACGAAATTCGGGCGTCTTCGCTAAGTTATTGATCTATTTTAGATAAACCCTTTCTATCTTGGACCAAAAATATATAATCCGTTCAATATGCAGGTTGGTACACATATTCCCCCATACCTACTGCTTGAGCGATTTGCCAAGGGTCGGGATGTGCTTGATTTGTGTGCCCCGGACGAACAGGGAACCGGGGTGCTGGTGCCTATTGTTCATTCGATGACGCTGGTGCAGCGAACCCTCGATGATCACCGACTGGGGGGGCTGAATGCAGTGGACGAGCCCGGGGTGGTTCCGGTGCGTCGGGTGGTGGCATCGAGCGCTGAATTACCGTTTCAGAACGGCACATTCGACATGGTGCTGATGTTCAACCTCGATTATCTGAGCAAAGCGTTTGTGTTGGACGAGTACCTGCGTGCCGGTCGGTCTCTGTTGACGCCGTCGGGTATTCTGGCATTGCTGTTGCCCAATGCGGACGCCGCGGTGCCGGGAACCGATCTGTCGCGTGTGCCTGATTTTTTGGATTTAGAGCGTTTGTTGCGACGCTTTTTTCCGCATATTATGATGTTCGCGCAGCAGCCGCTGTTCGGCGCCACACTGTCGCCCATCGGTCGTCGGGTAAAGGATGACGCACCTCTGCTCGATGATCGGTTGTTGCCCGAGGAAGGGGAGGCCCCTGATTTCTTTCTGGCGCTTTGTTCGGCCAAGTATCATCGGCTGGACGACACGGTAATCGCACAATTGCCGTTCAAGCCCATGGCGGATTCCCTGCGTTTGCAGGCCGAGAAGTTTGAGGGAACGATTCGACTGGTGCAGGCCGAAAAGAAGGTGCGCGATCGCAAACTGGAGCAATTGAGCACCCAACTCGATGAACTGAACGAGCAGTTGCTGCAGGCGGAACTCGAAACTCGAGAGCGGTCTTCGCTGATGGCGCGCGTTGCTTATCTTGACGATCAGTTGTCTAAAAAAGATCAGCTGGTGCTCGATGCGGAGCGCAAGTCTGAAGAAAAATCACAACGTCAGTTGGAGCTGGAGGCGTCGGTGCTCGACTACCAGCGGGTGATTCGACGTCTGGAACAGCAGATTTCTGATTTTGAACGCATGAGTGCGCTGTCGCAGAAGGAACGCGACGATATTGACGCAGAGCGCAATCAGTTGCTGTCTACATTGCACGAGTCGCAGTCGGCGTTGAAAGCGAAGCAGCGTCAGCTGGACGAGCAGATTGAAGAGGTGGCGTCGCGGGAGGCGGAACTGGAGTCGCTGCGGTCGGAAGTGGGAATGCTGCGTGACAGCCTGCATTCGCTGACCGAAGAAAAGCGTATGCTGACCATTCGCGCCAAGGAGCAGGAAAGTCGGGGGACGGTTCTGGCTGCGCTTGAAAAAGAGCTCGAAAAGTTTCGGGTGCAGTCGATGCAGGACCGGGATCGACTGGAAGAGCAGTTTGAAGAAGAGCATCGGAAGCTGCTGGAAGAGATTACACGCAAAGAGGAGATGCGGCGCAAAGCCCATCTGCTGGAGCTTCAGGTCAAGGAGTTGGAGCTAACCTCACAGACCGATCGCACGCGTACTGAGGCCCAGACCGAAGATATTCAGGCGTTGATGATTCGGGTGGAAATGCTGCAAAACGAAAAGAAGGAACTGCAGCAGGAGAAGCGGGAGAGCGATCGGGGAATGGAGGAGTTGCGCCAGGAAGTGCAGATGCGCAGCGACGATTTGGAGCGCTCCACCCATCTTGTGAGCATTCTTACCGCCCGGGCGGAAGATGCGGAGCAACGCAGCAAAGCGTTGCAATCGCGGGTGTCGGTGCTGCAGACGGAGCTTGTGGACGCGGAACAGCGCTGCAAGGAGTTGCAGCTGCAGGAAAACCGGCTGCGACAACTCGAAACCCGGTATAATGAGACACTCGAGAAGTCGTCGGAGCTGGAACAGGCTTTGGCATTGGCCGACGGACGATCGAAAGTGGTGGCTCATAAAAGCGAGCATCTCGCGGAGCTGGAAGGCCGCTATACAGAAGCGATGCAGCAGGTGCGGGATTTGAAGAAGATGCTGCAGGAGCAGGAGTCAAAGTGCATTGAACTTGAAGTGCAGACCCTGCGACTCGATCAGTTGGAACAGCGTCATCGGACGGCGTTGGAGCAGATTGAGCTGTTGCAGCAGGAGGTCGAGGAACTTCGCCCTAATGCCAAGGCGGCGTCGGCGGTGCGCAAGCATGCGGACGCCACAGAGTCGAAATATCTGGAAGAGCAGGCGTCCCACCAGAAAACCCGCACGCGACTGCTCGATGCGGAAGGGCGGCTGTCGCGGATGGAATCTGAGGTGACGGACGAACAGCTGGCCCATCAGAAAACAACCGCCCAGCTGCAGGAAGCCCGTGAGAAAATGGCCAAGCTGGAGGGGGACTTGACCACCGCGATGGAAGCGTTGGCCCAGCGGGAGGAAGGCGCGGAGCTGCAGATTCATACAGCGGCGGAGAAAATCAAGCATATGCGCAATGAGCTTATTCGGTTGAAGTACGAAAATGAAACCGAACTGTTGTGCGTGCGGGAAGATCTGGAAACGGAATTGCGACATTCTTCCCGTCGACTGGAAGCGGCGCAACAGGAAATATGGGAACTGCGCGAAGAGGTGATCCGGATGAAGGCGCAGGCGGCTGCGACGGCGGCTGCGGCGGCTCAAAAGGGGATTAACGAGGACTTTCAGAAAACGTTGATTGAGCAGGAGGCGCTGATTGAGAGTGTCAGTGATGAGCGGGAGGCGCTTCGTCGGGAGAATGAAGAGCTGAAGAAGTCGCTGCTGAATCGCGAAAAGAACATGCGGATTTTGGCCACGTTGTTGAAGCGGGAGCATCATGAACATTCGGTGAGCCGCAAATTGGGTGAGGCGCTGATACCGTTGCAGACGCTCGATATCAAACGGTTGATTGAGGAAGAGGGAGGCAGTTGGTCGGACGACGTGGAGTTCATCGATGAACCACAGTCGGTGTTCACTGATGACGAGGTGGTGGACGCGATTATGGAGAGCGTGATTGTGAATAGCGATCGCGCGGATTCCGCACACGAACCTTCAATGCACTTTAGCATCGATACCCTTCCCATCGATACCAGCGACGAAGACGAATAACCGGCATTCCCTTTTTTACACAGATGGTTTTCTTGTCGCACGGCGTTTTCGATGTATGCTGCACGGGCATTTTTGAATAGTTGAGCCGCTTTTTCGGATTTTGTTGGACTTTGTGATATTTAGTACATTGAATTTGTATGTATCTTATGTAAAAAGCGGTGTTTCAAAAAAACGAAGAACGATGAAACGCGATTTGACGAATGAGGTGTACATGCGTTTTGCGGTACGAATGGCATCATTTTTAATTTTTATACTTGTTTGCAGCTGCGCGGGCAGGAGTCATCCGGAATCTCAGGATGGTGTGGTGGAGGGAGATTTTGAAGATTTGCTCAAAGCGACACAGGATGCGCCGCTGGCCGATAAAGGCGTGATGGTCGAAGAAATCACCACTGAACTTCCCAGTCAGGAAGATGTGTATCGTATCGGGCCGAATGACGTGCTGAACATTATTGTGCTGGGGCACGACGAGCTTTCGTCGCCGCGGGATTTCAACAAGGGAATCGTGGGGACGGTGGTGAAGAAAGACGGTTTCATTTATGTTCCGATTATCGGAAAGGTGAAGGCAGAAGGTTACACCGCTGAAGAATTTATCGATGTGTTTACCAAGTACCTGCAGCAATTTATTCTAGACCCCCAGGTGTCGATTGATGTGCTGCAGTATAAATCGCAGAAATTTTTTGTGCTGGGAATGGTAAAAAAACCGGGCGCGTTTGCCGTGGACGGAAGCGTCACGCTGCTCGAAGCCATCGGCCTGGCCGGTGGAATTGACGAGACCGGAAATCTGGAACGGGCGTATATCGTACGGAACAACGGGTTGCTGCCGATTAACCTGGCGGATTTAATTCTGCGGGGAGATACAAGTCGCAATATTCGCATGATGGACGGCGACTTGGTGTATGTGCCCAGCTCCGCAGATCAAACGGTGTACGTGTTGGGAGAGGTGCCCAGACCCGGAACCGTGCAGATTGTGTCGAACCGACTGACGTTGGCGCAGGCGCTGGCGGAGGCGGGCGGCATTTTGCACGTTGAGGCGAAAAAGAACGACATCAAGGTGATTCGCGGCAACTGGCAAAACCCCGTGGTGTACACAGTGGAGTACGACGCTATTCTGGTACACGGAGATCGCATATTACTGCAGCCCGGAGATCGCGTTGTTGTGGCACCCACCGGGCTGACCACGTTGACTCGTTACATGCAGCAGCTGTTGCCGTTCCTGGTGGGTGCGGATAGCGCCACTGCGACTTACAAGAGAATGAATCCATGAGCAATTCGTACGATACTCACGACGACAATTCTGAAGCGCTTTCGATTACTGATTTGCTGGCTATCTTGCTGGACGACTGGCGTCTGGTGGTGGGGCCCGCGGTGCTGGTGATTCTGCTTGCCGGTGTGTACCTGGTTATGGCGGTTCCGCGGTATCAGGCATTCGGTATTTTACAGGTGAGCACTGAAGATACCAGTTCGGCCAGTGCGATTCTGGAACTTTCGGGCATGTCGGCGCCTTCGGTTTCTGAAACCGAAGTGGAGATTTTAAAAAGTCAGCGCATTATGCAGCATGCGGCCAATCAGTTGAATCTGAATATTCATCAACCGATTTCGAGCTACACCATGGATTTGGGGGTTACCCTGAAAGGGAAATCGCCTTTGAACGACGATGTGCGCCAATTGCGCAAGTGTATCGGCGGATTGCGGATTGCCGACTGGGTGGAGCAGCCGGTGGGCGCGGTGTTTCAGCTGCACAAAAACGGCCGGCTTCAGGTGGAGCTGGACGGAGTGAAACGAATACTGGCGAAAGACCAGATGTTCAGCGCCAAAGGGGTGAGTATGGTGTATCGGGGGGACGGAAAGATGCAGGTGGGTGAAGAAATCAGCGTCGCCATCATTCCCAACGATCAGTTGGTCGACAGCCTGCGAACCAAACTTTCGGTAACCACGATTGGTGGGCGCAAAGACACCAGTCTGGTGAAAATTACATTTGAACATGTGGACCGTGCACTGGCCAAGGCGTATGTCAATCATCTGATGGACGCCTACATGGACTTCGCGCTCGATTGGCAGACCGATCGCGCCGACAAAAGCGCGGCATTCATCGAAAAACAGATGGATTCCATTCGCAAATCGCTTGAGAACACCGAAGAACATCTGCAGAAGTTTTTAGAGGAAAGCGGCGCGGTCATGCTCCCCGATCAGGCAAAGGTGCTCATCGAGGAAGGTTCGAAGATGGATATCGAATTGAAAAAACTGCGCATTCAGGAAGACCTGATGAAGCAGGTGTCATTTCAGATTGAGCAGGCCAAAAAAAAGGGAAACAGTGTGTCCCTCACCGGTGATTTTATTTTTGAAGATGAGCTGATGGTGCGTGCGGTGTCCACTTTGAATGAACTGCAATTGAAGCGGGAAGCGTTGCTGGCTGATTTTACCCCCAACCACCCGCAGATTGTGCGGTTGAATGCCGAGATTCAAAGGGTACACGACCAGATTTCCAATTATGTCCGCGGCTCCCGCAAACGGATTACCGAGCGACGGGAAGCAATTGACGATTCGTTGGAAGGCATTCAGGAGGAATTGGCGCAGTTTCCTGAAAAGGAGCGAGCGCTGTCCACGTTGCGCCGGAACCAGGAAGTGGGGCAGGAGCTGTACACGTTTTTAATGACCAAGCTCGAAGAGTCCAGAATCATGAAGGCCAGCACCACCACCGATAAACGCATCATTGACGGGGCTACCACGCCGTACAAGAAGTCGTTTCCCAAACGAAAAACGGTCATTCTGATGGCGGCGTTTCTGGGCATTCTCCTTGGTGTGGCAGCGGTGTTTGTGCGGCGCGCCATCGACCCGAAAGTGCGCGATGAGGAAGAAGCAAAAAACGCGGTATCGCTGCCGGTATACGGTACCATTCCCAATTTGAAGATTCTCGGTTTTGATGAAGAAAAAGGTCCGATGGTGAACCAGATTTGGGACGCGCCCAAGGGGCCCGGTGCCGAGTCATTTCGTACGCTGCGTACCAATATCGAGTTCTCGCAGACGACGGAAAAGCCGGTGAAAGTGATTCAGGTCACGTCGTCCGAAGCGGGCGAAGGGAAATCAACCGTGCTCTCTAATCTGGCGGTATCCCTCGCCAAAGCGGGAAATTCTGTGATTCTGGCCGACCTGGATTTGCGTCGTCCCACCCAGCATCGGGTGTGGGGGGTGCTGCGTTCGCCGGGCATATCGAACTTTTTGTCCGGTCGGGATGAGTTGAAGCGCAACGATCTCGAGAAGTGGGGAGTCACAGTGGTTTCCGCCGGGTATGAACCACCCGAGTCCCAGCGTCTGCTCGCCTCAACCGCGTTTCAGGAGCTCCTCGACAAATGGCGCGAAGAGTATGATTACATTCTACTCGATGCACCGCCGCTGCTGGTGGCTGATGCGTTGGTGATTTCAAAATTGTGCGATTTGCTGCTGTACGTGGTTCGTCCCAAGGTGGTACGGCGGACCGCGCTGAAAATGGCGCAGAGCACATACAGCAAAATGACTCTGATTAAAGGGTTGGTGGTAAACGGCGCGGTCAGCCGAAAAGGCGGATACTACCACTACTACCGAGGTTCCTACTACGGATCCAAAACCACCGATACCCAGGAAAGCTA
>JAFGXQ010000205.1 GCA_016936575.1 Deltaproteobacteria bacterium | reverse complement strand
TCCCGCTTGACATAATGCATCCGGTATTATGTCAACTGCCCGCAATCGCAGCCTGCCGGCACCGGCTTGCGCCCGTGCCTCTGTCACACTCTCTGCGCTGTCTGATTGCGCGGGCGTCAGCCCGCGCCGAACCGCTGAATCCGGCCATTAATCGAAAAGTCGAGTTGCGTCCCCTTCATTTTCTTCGACATAAACAGACTTTCCGAAGATTCGATAAACATCATATGATGTCATCATAAAGCCTTGTTTTCGCGTAATTGCTTTGGAATATGAATCCTCTTCTAACGCCTCAATATCTTCCAACACATAGTCAACGTAAAAGAGCACCGCTTCAGGATTGGCATTAATCGCATCGGACAATCGTTTAAGAGAAATACATTTGGCAGCAATACCTGATTGTCCTGGTTGTAATGTTACAAAACTATTTCCAATTGAATCAGTTTCATCACGTATTACGGCTTGCTGATTAATATAACTCGATGGGTGCAGCCAATTCTCACCAATTTTGTACAGATATTGACTCCCTAAAACATTTTGGCCATGGTCGAAATTATCCACAGTGCCCCAAATAACTGATGAGCTCCGATTTTCTATTCGATAATTCACACATATTTTATTTTCATTTAATTGACCATTCGGTTCCTGTTCTATTGATATAAAGCGATTTCTGTTCTTGATCCGTTTCATCAGAAATTGGCGTTGAATTTTCCCCTCCGTTTTTTTATTCGGATTAAAAGATAAAATACCCTCGATATCCAAACCAATATCTGATTTTTGCGGGCTATACTTGAACGCGTCAACATCCTCACTTTTTGAATATTTAAATTCGAAAATTGTTTCTGATAATTTCCTTCTGTCAATTTTCACTATCCTACATTCAGAAATTTCAGAAATCGGCTTGCAGGCGAATCCATCACTGTTTTCTTCAATATCCCCTCCGGCATTGTCATGGCACGGTGAAATCGAAATACTATCAAATTGAGAAGATGCAATTTCATTTTGAGTAGCGGAATTTCTTAAAGTGAAACTAATCGTTCCGGGGTTACCAGAAGTGGTCGCACAAATTGTAACTACAAATTCCTTCTCAAAAAAAGTCTCTGAATCGTTGTTTAAAACTGTATTGATGCGTTCAGTCTTCGCCAAATTGCAGCTTGCTACTCCCATCGCAGCAAAAAACAACCCGCACAATGAATGATTCTTCCATTTACTACCAAATTCCATTTTTTTCCATCCATCCTCTTAAGGTTCCACCTTCATACCATGAACCATCAGCATTTGGAGCTCTAAACACTGGCGAACTATGCCCGTATCCATTTTGAGTTCCTGGCGCACCAATAAGGTTGCCTGCTTCATAATTTGCAATTGCAATGTAGGCATGCCCATATAATTCATGCGCGACAGTTTGTGTTGATGCAGCTCGTCCTAAATATATGTTGATTGTTTCATTATGACTAAATTTTGTATCGGTAGCGGACGACATGCTTTGCGGAGCAAGAGTATATCCATTTGCATCCATTCGATAATCTCTGGAAGGCCATGGTTTTCCAAGGTCCTTTCGGGTATACATTGGTGATGGATTATGAATAGCTACCTTATGCCCGGAATTCGCGACATCTAAAAATCGACTCCACCTGAAATCATCAGATTTGTGTGTTTTATCGTAGTAAACTGTCAGTTTGCCGTGTCCAGCATCTTTGAACGCTATCGCTGAATTGTCATTTCCGTTGAAAGAGCCTAAAAAGAGGCTTCCTGCTTGTCCGTTATCAACTGTAATTCCGGTTTTAATATATCTTTTTGGCACACGTTGATTCTTGTTGTAAATCGGTGCACCGCTTCGCCCTTTAGAATTGCCTCCTTTTGTGCCTTTGGGTTGAGCAAATTCCTCCATAGAATCATCATCACTTCCCCCCATCCCCGCCTGCATTTTTTTCGCTTCAATACTCCCGCCAATCGCCCCAGCCACATAACCAATAGTGGAGTCCAGCAGAATATCATCCCAGTTTTCACCGTTCACACCTCCCATCAGAGCGGCTGTCCCATACGCCATGCCCAGACTCGCAGTATATCCAATCGCATGCGCCGCCACGGCCTTGCCAGTTTCCGACGTAATCGAATTGGTAATTCCCTGAGTGGCGCCGCCTACCATTTTTCCTATACCCCAGCTCACCATGCTCACACCAAAGGCAATGTTACCCTGGATAAATGCATCCTTTACGCTGCCGCCACGTGCAAGTGTCTCCGCGGAGGCAAAGCACGCGGCGGCACCCGCACCCGCCCAGGGACCACCGACCGCCCCGGCAAATGCAATTGTCGATCCTTTCCATGAACCGTACAGCGCTCCCAGTAAAACACCACCAATCCCTTTGCCCTGTCGCACGGCCTGTATGGCACCCGAAATAGCACCCACGACACCGCCCACGATCGCTGCAATGATCGCATGTATAAAGTTCCCGTCCGGATCGACATAGATGTACGGGGAGTTGCCGCCGTAGTTGTAGTGGTTGCTCAGGCCACCTCCGTGGATGACGGGCGGGTCGGGACTGAGCCATCTGCCGAGGTAGCTGCTGTAGTAGCGTGCGCCGAAGTAGTGGAGCCCCACGGCCTTGTCTTCTTCTTTCCCAGTAAATCCGTAGGGATCTTCCGAGTCCTCGTACTTCGCATCACTATTCTTCCACCTGGATTCATCGGCGCCGTAGGCGTAGTTGGTATTCCACTCCACTAAGTCGCCGGTTTCGAAATCGATGACGGCGCTGGTGCTGCCTAAATGATTATTGAAGCTCAAGAAGATCTGCGGTGCGGGCGCAACTGCGCCGGTGCTGTCGAAATTCCATTGGAGGCGAACGCCTCCGGCGTAATGCAGTTCTCTTGTATCGGCCACGTTCTGAAAGCCGATGTTCTGCTCGGTGGAATGGATTGAAATGGCTTCTTGTGCGGTATTTTGCAGTTGTACCTGGCGGCGTTCGGTGCCGCCTAAGTATAGGTCCTGGTATACATCGGCGATGCTGCCGTTCAGGATGTTGCTCTTTTCGCGAATCACGCGGCCGCCGCCTGCGTCGTACTGGTACGACATTACGATGTTTTCGTTGGGGTTGAGAGAGCTTACTTTCTCGGCGCCGATGAGCTGACTGTGCGCATCCCAGGTGTAGGTGTAGTCGATGCGTTCGGTCAGCATGGCCGGGAGGTCGCCGGAGGGGTCTCTATCCGCGCATGACGCGCTGTTCGGGCCGCCTGCATAGGTGCAGCTGCTGCAGGCAGTGCGTACGGTTTGCGATGTCATGCGGCCCATGGCGTCATAGGCGGCCCATATGCACGTGCCGCGATCGGCGGGCAAATCGGGGTCGCCCACGTTGGCGGCAAAGTACACTGCGTCGGGAATAAAGCAATTTCCAGGTACAGCAGTACTGGTTTCCAGCGCGTGCATGCAGTCGGCGTTGCCGTTTTCCTGATTGAGCTGCCAACCGTTTTTGATAGTGCCGCCCAGGGCGCGGCCCAGGTTCTTCACCGCCACATCGTCGTCGCCCTCGCCCTCTTCTGTCCACGATGTCATCGAACCGCGGGTATCAAACGACCAGTGAATGGAGCGCGCCCGTTTCGAATTCGGGTCGGTGGCGTCCATGAAGTCATCGCCCGAAGCGGTAATGTAATCGCGGTCTTCGCCCACCAGTTGGTAGCGGCCGTCATAGGCAAACTGTGCATCCGAAGGCGCTGCCGCAATGGGCCAGCCGGTGGTGGTAACGCCGTTATAACTGTTGCCGTTAAACGTTGCCGGGGCCGTCAGCGACGGGTCAAAATCACTGGGAAACGACGCATAATGATACCCCACCGCCGAATGACCGATGCTGCTCGGATGCGCCGCGCCCACCAGGGTCGAATCTGTAGAACGACCGCGGTAATCGGCAATCCCCGTCAGCAACCCTATCTGATTGTA
>JAFGXQ010000204.1 GCA_016936575.1 Deltaproteobacteria bacterium | reverse complement strand
TGCAAAGTAAACTCCTACGAGTGTTTGAAAGGGTACAACCAGTAAACAACAGAACTGCAATGCAGGAATGTTGGTCATATTGTATCTTCTGGCTGCATGTGATGATGGAGGCTATGAATGAAACCAGCAAATGTGGGAAAAAACGCATCAGAAATCATTGACATCTGAGGCGGTTGGGGGAAGCTCCGGGTATGCGTATTGAACAAACCATTGAACAACTGAAAAATAAAAAAATCGGCGTGCTGGGCGTGGGGGTGGAAGGTCGGGCGACCATTGAGTATCTGTTGCGTCACGGTGTACAGCAAATTGAAGCATTGGATAAAAATGAAATTGACGCGCTGCCCGCCGGTATTTCATTCCGCAGTGGCGATTTGTATATGGCGGATTTGGCGCGTTTTGACGTGATATTCAAATCACCGGGATTTCGCCCCGATTTGCCGTCGTTGCAAACCGCACGCGACGCGGGCACAAAGATTACCTCTGCGGTTTCTTTTTTTATGGAACACTGCCCAGCGAAGGTGATTGGCATTACCGGCACGGTGGGCAAGGGAACCGCTTCCAGCATCGTGGCGAAGGCCCTGGAGGCTGCCGGGTTCACCGTGCATCTGGGGGGGAATATCGGCAAGAGTCCGCTGACGTTTTTAGATGACGTGCAAGCCGATGACCGCGTGGTGTTGGAGCTGTCGAGTTTTCAAACCATGGATATTTCGGTTTCGCCGAAGCTGGCGGGCATTTTGAAAACGACCACCGAGCACCTGGATTGGCACCGGGATACCGAGGAATACCGCTTCGCCAAGTCACAGCTGTTGCGGTTTCAAACTGCCGAAGACATTGTGGTGTACAATGCCGACGCGCCCGCATCTGCGCAAATCGCCGAATGCAGCGCCGCGTCAAAATGGGCGTATTCGCTGAACGGCAGAGTGAACAACGGGGTATTCCTTGAAGACGGCCGATTGATGTATTCCAAAGAAGGCGTTGAAACCGCACTGCCCCTGCGGGTGGCTGAGGTCAGGCTGGCCGGTCGATTCAATCTTGAAAATATCGCATCGGCAGTTCTGCTTGCTCATCTGGCCGGTGGCGACCTGGAAGCCGTGTGCGCGGCGGCCGAAGTTTTTGAAGGACTGCCCAATCGTTTGGAGTTGGCGGCCAGGTCCGAAAAAATTCGGTATTACAACGACTCGTATGCGACCAGGCCCGACGCCGCCGCAGCAGCCATTGCCGCCTTTGATGCGCCGTTGGCTTTGGTGATGGGTGGTTCCGAAAAAAACGCCGATTTCGCGGAATTGACTGCGTTGATATTTGAACGAAAAAATATTGTTTCAATATCGTTGATCGGCGCCACGGCAGAGCGAATGTTTGCCGAAATTCAATCCCACGGGCCGCCCGCGTTCTCGCTGCGCATTCACGAAACCCTTGCGGAGGCGATGAACGATGCGCAGTCTCATCTGCAGGAGCGCGGCGGGGTGCTGCTGATGGCGCCGGCATGTGCGTCGTTCGGCTTGTTTAAAAACTACAAAGAGCGCGGTGAGCAGTTTGTTCAGCTGGCCCGGAAGCTGGCCGCCGGCCATTCGATTTGACTGACTCCGTCTAGCGCTGTGCGAACTGGAGTGCCGCCACCATTAGACAGATGGCGGTGACCCACGATGCTGCCACACGTACGGCGATGTGCTGCCAGGGTCGCGATGCCTTTTTTACAAGCAGCGCCACATAGAACGATGAAAAACTCACGCTCAACAGACAGCCGAGCAGTGACCATACCAGTCCTTTGGTTGTGAGCCCGTCGAAGGCACTGTCAATGCCCAGAAGAATGCCTAGGGGTACAGGGGCAAGCGTGACGATAAACACAGGAAACCGCTCACTGCGTGCGGCAACGGCAATTGCGATTACCAGCACATAAACGATGAGGGGCAGCGGCGTGGCGATACGTACCCCCAGTGCTGATAGAATCAGTCCAACTGCTGCGGCGCCCATGAAGATGCGGGAACGCAGGAGGGTGTGACTGGGTTGTTGTCCGGCCAGCAGTCCGGCGGTGATGATGGTGAGCAGGTGTGCGGGAACGAGCAGGGGGTGGAGGATTCCGTTGTAGAATTCGTTGATGTTTTCAATCGGCAGGTGAGCGGGTACGGCGAACAGGCACATGGGGGGGCCTACAGAATGCCGAATAAGAAGAGGGCGCCGACCACAGATATGGCGAAGCCGATGCCGCGAACCAGTTCGGTGCCGCGTTTGAGTTTGGTGAGAAATCCCACCGAAATACCGAGCAGGTGAATCAGCCCCGTGGCCACCACAAAGCCGATGCTGTAGCCGATGGGGGAGGCCGCATTCGGGAGTTCAGCGCCGTGAGCGTATCCGTGAAAGATTGCGAACAGACCGGTAACCACTGCGGCAACCGCCAGCGGCGGGCGAAAGCGAAACCCCACGCACAACCCCAGCGCAATGGCCGATACCGCAATCAATGTTTCCACCGCCATCAGCGGAATATTCAAGATGCCGAGCACACCGCCCAGCGCCATAACCATTGGAAACACCACCGGCAGTAACCAGATGGCGGGCATGCCGAGAAATGCACCCCAAAGCCCCACTGCCACCATGGCCACGATGTGGTCCAGTCCGGCCATCGGGTGCATGAATCCAGTGGCGAATCCGCCGGCCATGCCGCTGCCGTCATGGGCGAATGCGGCGGGGGCATATAAACCGAACGCGACGATGACTGCCGGTATGACCGACCGGTGGGAAAGCTCAGGAAAGCTTGGAGTACTTGATTGAAGTGGGTTGGAAGTATTCATGTGCTACGATCTATAGGTTCGTGTTACGCGGTGTCAAGCGCGTGTTTTTTTTCTTTCAAAAAAATGAATTTTCTATGGCGGTTTTTTTGACCAAGGTGGGTTATTGTCCTACACTGTATTCACAGGTAAGAAATTGACTCCAAGTGAGCACAACAATGAAACGGGGAGTACAGATGCTAAAAGAAGAATCCTATCGAAGCTGGAAAGAATTTGAAATGTCTGAGCGACGCCGAGTGGCCACTTTTCAATTGAGTGTGGACAATCTGGCGCGGGATCTTTACTTGGAACTGGAACGTGAAGAGCAGGAAGATGCCGAAGTAACGGAGCTCAATTTCGACTACTAAGTGTGAAAAGAGAACTCCCCTCCCGGGGTTCTTTTGCCGTGCCCGGACTGATACGCCTCATCAGTCCGGGCTTTTTTTGGCCTGTTTTTCCTTTTTGGGGCTTATCGAAATTCATCAAAACTGTGCGGTTCCGGCGATTTCCAGCTCGGATTGGGGTGGAGGAAGGTCATCTTCGATGATTTGGCCGTCGATGGCGGTGACGCGAACACGAACCCCATCCGGTCCAAAGCCGGATTCATCGAGAAAATAGTTGTACTCGGTTCGTTCGGTGAGGTTCCAGGTCTCTCCGTCGGCGGACCATTCCACCGAAGCGACCGGGAGGCGATGATTTCGAATCTGAATGGCGGTCCACCATTCGTTGGAGCCATCTTTGTACAGATATCGGATCGGTCCGGAAACATCACATGAGACAAACTGCCAGGTGATATCCACAATGCCGAGAGCACGCTCCGCAATTTGGTCAAACGCCTGTGGACTCATATCCAGATGACCGTGGTCACATTCCGGGCATAAATCCACGATGCGCACCCGTACACTGCCGTCGGGGCCGGACACATCCGCACACGCGCCGCACCATGCGCTGGTTGACCACTGCACCGCGTTCAGTGCGGCCACGTTCATATCATCTGGACTGGCGTCAAACATGCAAGCCCCGCTGCCGTCCGCATCGTAGTATGTCGCAACGCCGCTGACTTCTTCGCCGAATTGGGTGACCACACCGTCAGAAGAATCGGCGCTTTTGCTGCACCCCCCAACAAAAAACATCAAAGTGATAATAATTACTGTGGGTTTCATCGGAATCTCCTTTTAATTAATAGTTTCCATTATAGGGGCGCGAAAAGCAATTGAGAATGCTGTATAAAACTGGTAGGCTTCGCTGTGAAAAAAACTGGGAGCCGTTATTGGGATAGCAAATCCCCATTTATTTCCGATAAGTGATGTATTTATGAACAGCAATAAGAAGACCTGTCCACAATGTAACAAGCAATTGCCGGTAACGGCATCAAATTGTAAATATTGCGGGGCGTCTCTCCAGGAGGCGAAGCAACCGAGCATTTTCGATAGCTTTGGGGATTTGGGAAACACCGGAAAGACTCAGCCGCTGCCGGTGCTGACGCCGAACGGACCTGTGTTGAGTCCTCCCTCACCTCCCATGCCGCCGGGTTCTCCCGGTGTGCCGGCCCCACCGAGTGTAACGAAATCCGTTGCACCTGACCTTTTCGACGATGAAGAGCCGGAAACTTCAACACCGTCCGCACCGCCGCCGCCTGCTGCAGTGGTGCCCTTGTCCTCATCGTCGGCCGAAGAGCAAGCGGCGAATTTGTCCGTGTCGGAAAGTGGGGACGATTGGATTCCAGAAGCGGATGAGCCCTCCGACATGATAGATTTAGACGACATGCCGGAACCGTCGGAGCTGATTCAGCTCGATGCAATGTCTGAAGACACCGGAGAAGATGATATTTTGTCGGACGAAGGCGAAAATGACGCCGAACATTCCGAACCGGAGTCTCTTTTTAATAACGACGTCGGCAGTTCTGATGACAAAACCGTCGTGACCCCCATGTCCGACGAAGTGCTGGAGCAGATGAGTGCGGAGGAATCTGGAGAGAATGCGCTGTTTTCGACAGATTCCGAAGAAAAGTCAGATCTATTGCCGATTGGAGGTTCTGAACTTATTGATTTAGACAGTATTGATGATTCCGACGACGATGTGGACGACATACTCGATGACGCATCTCGCGATGATATTCCGGTATTGTCGTTATCTTTAGAAGATGATCAAAACACCGGAGATGTTCTGGTGGACGAACCGAGCAGTGAGATTGATTTGCTCGACAAGCTGGAAGATGTGGATGACCTCGACGATGAGGACGAAGAGGACGACGACGATGAGACTCCCAAATCCGAGAAGGAAACGGTGGCGCGAAAGGTGAATGTTCCGCCGAGTGCACCAGCGGCTGCGCCTCGGGTCAGTGCGCCGTCGAGTGGTTTCGGGGCACGTCCGGCGGTTCCGTCATTGGGGGGAATTGTCGTACCTAAATCTGCGGTGCCGGTATCTCCGTCTATGGCTCCCGCCCCGTCCGGCGGGATGGGAATGACGCCGTCTGTTTCATCGGCGAATCCCCAGACCGCGGCAGCCGTTACTGCGCCTGCTTCGGTTTCGGTTCAAGTCGCGCCGGCAGCCGCCCCCGGCGTTGTTTCGGGAGGGAGTGCGCCTGCAATGGGGACTCCGTCCGTTTCGGCAACACCGTCGGTTGAGTTGGATGAACCGCTGGATTCCAATACCGCCCGAATCGAAGCGGAGGAATTTCGTCGGTCTGTTCCCCCCGATATTCTCGACAGCGAACCGGAGGGGGGGCTTTCCACAACGAAGGTGGTAATTATCAGCGCCGTTGCGTTTGTTATTACATTGGCGGTGGCGTTGGGCATTGTGTTTGCAACCAAGGAGCCGTCGAAAATTGAAGTGGTGGATTCCACGCAGCTTGAGCCGAAGCCGGTCAGCATGAATTCCGAGCCGAAAGCGAAGCCGCTCTCCGATGCGGCAGAGACTTCGACGGATGCACCGCAGGAAGACGCGGAACCGGCAGAGGAAACGCCGCTGGCAACCAACTGCTTGCCCATGTCGCGTTTCTACAAGAAATTTCCGTGGAAGGGGCAGCTGGAAAAACTGGTTGAGAAGAAGGGCACCCAAAAACTGTGCGAGCTGTTCGGAACCGATCCCTCGGTGGTGTCGGGCGCATTCGAAGATGCGACGATTGTCGGTCCTACCGGTTACGACTGGATTGTCAACGGTGGTCGCATTGAGGTATTTCCCGGCGGAACCATCGGGGGGCGCGAGCCGTCGATGGAGTTTCTGTATGCCAACGGTAAGTTGTTTAAAATTCGATTGAAATATAGAGGACTGCGTATCGGGCGTTTCGCGGATGCGGATATGCTGCAGAAAATTTTTAAAAAAGAGAATTCGAAAACCGATCACCTAGGGCGCAAAGCGGTTGTTTTCGATGAGCAGGATATGAAAGTGGTGTACATCGAAGAAGAGTGGTATGGCCAGACGCTTCGAACGCTGGAATTCTCCAGTGTTGCGTTCAACGAAGAACTGGCGGGGCATATACAGAAACTGGAGTCGTTGGAATCGGTATACAAAGAGGCCGAGACAGCTTACTTCAACTGGAAATTTGATGAAGCGCTGAAAAAATACGAAGAGGTCAATGCCATGGCACCCGGCATAGGCGCGGCCCTGGTGAAACGCGGACTAATCCATCTGCGCAGCGATGATTTCGGTAATGCGCGAAAACTGGCGGAAGAGGCGTTGGAGAGCAGTGCAGAAGACGATGTGAAAGCCGAAGCCAAGGGCATTCTGGCGGTGAACGCCATGCGTAACGGAAGCCCCGAAAAGGCGATTGCACTGTTGCGGGAGGCATCGAGTCTGTCGCCCGACAACACGCGGTATAAGGAGGATATTGACCAGCTCGAATCCGGTGAATATGCCACAAATAACATCGCACAGACGGCGGCTCGACTTGAATGCATTAAAGACGGAAAGAGCGAGGCCTCGGAATTGGGTGTGTTGGCGCGAGGATTTTTTCCAGATAAAAAAGTGTACCAGAAAAATCTTCGGCGTGTAACGCGGGATAAGGAATTCAAGGAAACCAAGAAAAGTCGAATCGCCTGGGAATGCAAGTAGTTGAGATTGCGTTGCGGGTTTAATCCGGCAATGTGTGATTTGCAGGACTCTTCTTTTTCGTCTCTTTAATTTTTCAAGATATTGTCGATACATTGTGTACGTGCCCGATTGAGGCGTACCATGAAGCCGAATTACTGCAAAGAAGGGTAGCGATGGAATCTTTTATCGCCCGTCAGCCGATTTTTAATCAGAAAAAACAAGTCGTTGCGTATGAACTGCTGTTTCGAAACGGTGTGCAGAATTCGGCGATGCTGCAGACCACGGCAGACGGAAACGCAGCGACGTCAAATGTGATGACCAATGCGCTGACGTTGTTCGGGTTGGAGAATATCACCAAGGGAAAAAAGGCGTTTATCAATATGACGCGGGATGTGCTGATTTCACAGGTGCCGTTGGCGTTTGATTCATCTTCATTGGTGATTGAGATTTTGGAGGATGTTCCTGCAGACATCGATGTTGTGTCTGTATTGTCGCATTACAAAACATCGGGCTATTCCATCGCGATGGATGATGTGGTTGCGAATGAATCCCGTGACGCGTTGGTGGTGCTCGCAGATATAATTAAAATTGATTTTATGCTCACCAGTGAAACCGAACAGCAACAGTTGGCAAAGCGGTTTTTGTCGGAGGGAAAGGTATTGCTTGCCGAGAAAGTTGAAACCCATGCCGAGTTCGAAGCGGCAGTGGAGTTGGGATATACATTATTTCAGGGGTATTTTTTCGCCAAGCCGGAATTGCTTTCGCGAAAAGAGGTGCGCGCCAATAAGTTGAACTCTCTTCGTCTGATTGCCGCGCTGCAGGGAGCGGAGCTGGCGCTTGACGAACTGGAGGAAGTTATCAAGAACGATGTGGCTATGTCCTATCGGTTGCTCCGATACATTAATTCGGCGTTTTTCTCTTTTCGGGTGGAGATTTCTTCCATTCGCCAGGCCATAGTATTGCTTGGAAATCGAGAATTCAGGAAATGGGCCAGCCTGATAGCGATGAGCGGGTTGACAGATGACAAACCCGAGGAACTGCTGGTTACCGGATTGGTGCGGGCGCGATTCTTCGAATTGCTGGCAAAGGGATTTCAGATGGGGGAACAAAGCGATGATCTGTTTTTACTCGGCATATTTTCCATTTTGGACGGAGCGACGGATCAGACATTTGAAACAATTTTTAATGAGATTTCATTGAAGTCGTCAATTCGTGATGCGCTTTTGATGAACAAGGGGCCGTACGCTGCGATGATGTCGGCCATGCGCGCATTTGAAGCAGGTGATTGGATGGTGTTCGGGCAATTTGTGGAATCCAACGTTCGCATCGCCGGCTCGATTACGGAAACCTATCTCGCCGCAGTGGAATGGGCGAATCAGAGTATGACGGTCATTCCCACCGCAGGCTGAATCCCCTCCCGAAGGGCATTTACAGAGCCAGCTTGCGGGCGCGTTTTTTTCCGAACAGGTCGGCGTCGGCGCGTTTCATCAGTTTGTCCAGCGGTTCATTGCGGGCCATGTTGCAGATGGCAGCCCCCAGGGATACCGAGAGTTTGTAGGGCTTATTCAGATTTTCATTGAACTTCTGTTCGAACAGGGCAAAACGATCGCGTATTTTGTCTTCCAGATCGACCATTTTTTTTGAGACGAGTAGAATGACAAACTCATCACCTCCGATGCGGGCAATCAAATCTCGCTCCCGGAATGTCTCGCAGAGTACAGATGCGGCGCCGCTGATGATAATGTCACCGTCTTCGTGACCGTACTTATCGTTGATAAGTTTCAGCCCGTCCACGTCGGCGTAAAACATCATCAGTTCCATGTTGCTGCCTTTCGCCGAGGCAAGCATTTTTTCTCCCAGGGTAACGAATCCCCGGCGGTTGTACACGCCGGTCAGTTCGTCAATCATGGATTGTGCTTTGAATTTGCGCAGCAGCAGCGCGCTTTTAATTGCACTGCTCACGTGAAGACGAAGTTCCTCATACATGAAGAGCGGTGCGGCTTTGGCAAATTCAAGCACCATGTATCCCAGGTATTCATCGCGGTAATACAACGGCATGAAAATGTGGTTGTGCGGCTTATCGGGGTTTCTCAACTCCCGCGGAAATATTTCATGACTGCTGATTTGGGTGACACCGCGCGGATAAATGACTTTGCCCAGGGTTTGATTGTAGGCCAGCAGCAGGTTGCATGTGTCGGGATAATGCCAGTGATTTCGGTTGATACTGCCCTCCTGAAAAGTGGCCAGCACCAGACTTTGAACATCAAGTGTCGGCAGACCCTTGGCAATGGCTTCAAGCAGCTCCCGCTGTTCAAACGAGCTGATTACCCGCTGAGATGTAACGTTGATGTTCAATTGAAAATGTTTCTCGTCAAGTAATACGCGTTGTTCAACCACAGAGCGATGCTCGCGAATCAGGGCGGCGCCCTGCTGAAGAATATTGTTCGCTGACGCGATGCTTTTGGCGTCGTCGAAGAGTGATGTCACATAAACGGTCAGCTCCCGAAGCAGTGTCTGCAATAGACTCACACTGTCGGCAAACTTGCTGGTCGAAAACAAGAGAATGTCGACTTCGTTTAAAAAGATGTGTCGAATCAGCGGTTTCTTCACGTCCCATACCAGCGAATCAACCAGGTCTTGCAATTTCTCCCGATATTTATCGTCCCCGGGATACGCAGCAGAGTGTGTAGCAATCAGGGAATACGTGGTATCAAAGATGTTGTTCACGATCTCGTCGGGGGAGAGACCGCTGATGTGGGTATGGATTGCTTTGGCGTTTTCCACTTCATCCGAAAAGCAGCCGCAGGAACGCCGATACACCGGTTCGGTCGGAAGGACGGTTTCTTCGGGAATGCGTCCACCGTTGATTTGTTCCACAATATTGTTTACGGCTTCTTCCCCCATCCGAAACAGGGGTTGTCGTACTGTGGAAAGCGCGGGCTGAAGCATTGCGGCTTCTTTCACGTCATCGAAACCAGCCACTGACACGTTACCGGGCACGTGAAGATTCTGCCGAGATAATTCCTCGAGAACGCCAAAGGCGGTGTGGTCATTCACGCACACAATACCATCGAATGGAATGCCTTTTTGAATCAGTTCCCGTGTGGCTTTGGCCCCGTCACGCGCAATGAAGCTGCCGTCAAAAATCAATTCTTCATCCAGTTCCAGATGATTGCGAATTAAGCTGCGTTTATACGCTTCAAAACGTTCTTCCGCTTCTGCGTGGCCGTTGGGCCCCTTGATGAACGCGATGTTGTGAAGATTGTGGTGGCTCACCATGTGGTCGATGGTAAGTTCTATTCCCGGTGCGTTTTCAACGATGATACATGGAAACCCGGAGATTTTTTCCGACACGCAGACCAACGGAAGATTTCCGAATGTCTTGCACAGATTACGGGTAAAATCCTTGCCGTGGTGCTCGGTAATGGAGCCGGAAAAAATGATCACGCCGTCAATATCGCTGTTCGGGGCGAACGGCTGGATTACATCGTAATGTGTATCAAAATGATCAACGCCGTCCTGGCTGGTTCCAATAAATGAAATCAGGTCAATGCCGAGCGTTTTTGCGCGATGGGTGATACCTTTCCAGATGCCGGACTGATATTGTTCGTGGATGGCATCAATAATCACTCCGATTTTGATTCTTTGGCTTGATTCGCTCAATAGTTCTGTTCCGCGTTTCTTTCGTGTCTGCAACTATGTTTAAAACTAGATTGTGGAAAGTTTACTCCACTTTTTTGAAACTGCCAACTGATGGGCGCAACGTTTTATATGTGTTGATAAATACATATAAAAATAGAAGCAAAACCGTTTCGTAGTGTGGCATGCAGTGTGCTCTGCCTCGAAAACAACGTTCTGGCAGCGAAGGGATACTTTCTTGTGGTGGGGATGATGGTTCACTTGTCGGGGGGGCGGTTTAATTTTGTTTGTGGCTGCGGAATTCATTTTGCAATTGCATCTTTAGACGAAGCGTAATCCGTCTTAGGGAGGTGTCGGTTTCATCCCTTAATGTCGTGTTGTGCTGTGTTTTCGGTTGGTTGCTCTAGTGAAAAGTGGGTTGGAAATGGGATTCGTAAAAGACCCCGGGTTGTTTTGGGTATATTTCATTTTTTTTTGAAAATGATTCAATTCGACCTGATTTTCGTCCAGTCTGAGCTGGACGGGGAATTTATTCCAACATATTATCGTTGCAACTTTAACGAGGACGCACCAGACGAATTGCGTGATGGAGGCAGTAATGAAGCCTAATTTGGCCGTCGGAATTGTTGGATACGGCGGATACGTTCCGAGATATCGAATTGATGCAGCAGAGGTGAATCGCGTTTGGAAAGATAGTGCCATGCCCAGCGGTCGGTCATTCAAGGCAGTACCCGGGCCGGATGAAGATACCGCCACGATTGCCATCCAGGCCGCGCGCAACGCAATGCGAATGGCGCAGGTTTCCCCGGCGAAACTGCGCGCAATCTGGTTTGGCACCGAGTCCAAACCGTACGCCGTGAAACCGACCTCCACGATTGTGGCCGATGCCATTGGCGCATTGCCTCATGCCAATGCCGCGGATTGGGAGTTTGCATGCAAGCCGGGAACGGAAGCGATGCAGGCGGCAACCGCGATGGTCGGAAGTGGAATGGCACCCTATGCCATGTGCGGCGGTGCAGATACCGCGCAGGCGCGACCCGGGGATATTTTGGAGTATAACACGGGCGCCGGTGGTGCGGCGTTTATTTTGGGCGTCGCAGAGGAAAGTTTGGCTGTGTTAGAGGCGTCCACCTCATATGTGACAAACACGCCGGATTTTTTCAGACGCGAGGGCCAACCGTACCCCTCACACGGGCAGCGGTTCACGGGGAAACCGGCATATTTTCACCATATCCAAGCAGCAGTAAAAGAGTTGTTGAATGAAACCGGGGCGTCCCCTGATGATTTTAGGTACGCAGTGTTTCATCAGCCCAATTATCAGTTTCCCCTGAAAGTGGCGAACCGTCTGGGATTTCCCAAAGAAAAAGTGGTTCCATTTATTTTGACCAGTCAAATCGGGAATACTTATTCGGGAGCGGCGTTGCTGGGGCTGGCCAAAGCGCTGGATCAGGCCGAACCGGGCGATAAAATACTGTTGGCGTCGTATGGCTCAGGAGCAGGCTCCGATGCGTTCTGTTTTACAGTTACCGACAAAATCAAGGAGATTCGCGAACGGGGTGTGCCGATTGATAAGTATCTGAAACGCACGAAATTAATCGACTACGCGGTGTATGCGCGATATCGTGGCAAGTTACGACTGCACTAGGGAGAATGTGTGTGAAGAATCGAATTGAAATTGTGGGTGTGGGAATGACCCGCGCCGCTGAAGAATGGGAATTGGGTCTGCTCGATATCGCGATTAAGGCCGCCGGCATGGCGTTGGATGACGCGAAATGTGATAAGGTAGATGCCGTGGTGGTGGCCAATGCGCTGGGCGGCGCACTTGGCGACCAGCAGAATCTGGCGCTGCATGTGGCCAGTGGGTTGGGGCTTGAGCAGGTTGAAACATTTAGTGTGAGCTGCGATGAAGCCTCAGGAGGGAGTGCTGTGCGGCTGGCGTCGGCGTTGATTGTGTCAGGCATGCATGAAACAATATTGGTTGTCGGCGCGGAAAAAACGAGTGATGCATTGCCGGATATGCTTGAAACTGTTCGTGCGGCGGGACTGGATTCAGCGAACGAGACCAGTTTTGGATTCAGTCCGACGATTGCAGCCGCCCTTGGCATGCAGCAGTATCTCTCCACATATAAGTTGGATAAGGAACTTTTTTTCCATATTGCCAAAGTGGCCCATGCGCACGGCGCAACCAATCGAAACGCCATGTTTCGGTGGACCCTGGAACCGGCGCAGTACAACAAATCACCCATCGTGGCCACACCGCTGTCGGTGTGTGACAACGCGCCCCCCTGCGACGGCGCTGCGGCGTTAGTGGTGAAAAAGGCGTCAGCGCAAACCAGTCGTGTGTGCATTTTAGGCAGCGCGAACGTGGCGGTTGAAAAAGGGATTGTTCACCCGATTACCCGGCTTTCTCTACCGGCGGCAACCGAAAGTGCAAAGGCCGCGTGGAGCGAGTCCGGATGTGATCGGTCTGCGATGTCTTTTTTTGAATTGCACGATTCGAATGCCTTTTTGGCGATTTTGTCGATAGAAGCTGTGGGGCTGGCAGAACCGGGAGAAGCATTGATGCGTGCGGCAGCGGGAGATTTTCATTTGAAGGGTCCATCTCCGCTGTGGACCTTCGGGGGTCATAAAAGCCGGGGACATGCTCCCGGGGCGGGGGGAATCTATCAGATTGTGGAGGCCGTACTCGGGCTGCGGGGGGATGCGGGAGAAAATCAGGTATTGAACGCTGACAAAGCAATGGTGCAGTGTCTGGGCAGTTTCGGCGCCCAGGCAGTGACACATGTGTTAGGATAAATGATGCAGATAGCGAAATCATGGCGAAGACAACCCTCTAACCTGCGACTTGAAGGTACGCGCTGCACCGCCTGTGGCCATTTGGCGTTTCCGGCGACCATTCGTTGCCGGCAGTGCGGTCAAGCGGAGTTCGACGTGTATCAGTTCACCGGATTCGGCGAAGTGGTGGTTTCATCCATTGTGTATGAAGCGCCTCGCGATTTCGGGGAGCACGTACCCTATTGCGCGGCTGTGGTGCGGTTGGAGGAGGGGATTTCAATCGCGACAATGATTACCGATGTGGACCCGGAAGATGTTTCGCCGGGGATGCCGGTGGAAATGGTTACCAGGCGAATCGCGGCGCAAGGCGACAAAGGACCCATTTTGTACGCGTACAAATTTGCCCCGTTGTTAGAAAACCAATGAACGACACCCGGGAACGAAAACGCAGCCATATCGAGATATGCACCAATCGGGACGTGCGATTCCGCAAGAGTACGTTGCTCGAGGAGGTGGAACTCATTCATTGCGCACTGCCTGAATGCGACCTTGAGGATGTTTCGTTGGCAACCACGTTTCTCGATCGTCCACTGGGGGCGCCTTTTTTTATCGGTGCAATGACCGGTGGGACCGGGGACGGCGGGGCGTTCAACATGACACTGGCAGAGGGCGCCGCCAGGTACAACATTGGAATGTGTCTGGGAAGTATTCGCCCAGCTCTGCTGGATTCATCTTGTATTCCCGAATTTCAGGTGAAACAGGTGTCGAAAGACCTGCTGGTGTTCGCGAATATCGGGGCCAATCAACTGAACAGTTTTTCGCCGGATCAGATTTTGGATTTATCGGCCGAGTTGGCCGACGGCCTGATGGTGCATCTGAACGCGGGCATGGAGTTGATTCAGCCGGGGGGGGACGTTCGTTTCAGCGGGCAAATCGATGCGATTGCACGATTGGTGGAGCGGGCGTCGGGGCATCCGATCATCGTGAAGGAAACCGGAATGGGTTTGTCTCTGCGCGATGGGGTTCGTCTGAAACGCGCGGGCGTTACCGCCGTGGAAACGGCCGGCGCAGGGGGCACGAGTTGGGTAGGCGTAGAGACCGAGCGTGCCACGGGAATTAATCGCGCGGTGGGGAAGGTACTGTGGGATTTCGGTATTCCGACGGCTGCCAGCATTCATTGGATGAATGAGCTGGGGTTTGAGACAATTGGTTCCGGCGGCGTGTACAACGCCTTGGATGCCGCGAGGGCGATTCGTTTGGGTGCGCAGGCGGTTGCCATGGCGCGTCCGTTTTTACTTGCCTATGAGCAGGAACGCCGTCACGGAGTGGAACAACTGATTGAGGAGTTGGTGGTGGGGCTGAAATACGTCATGCTGTGCGTGGGGGCGGTTGATATGGCGCAACTGAAAAATGTGCCCTGTATTGTCGGCAATAAACTGCAACGATTTTTCGAGATTGATTCATAGGAATACTTATGGAACAGCAGGTAACCGCGGTTGCGCACGCCAATGTGGCGCTGGTGAAATATTTTGGAAAGCGAGATGTGCGTCTGAATCTGCCGGCCGCACCGAGCTTGTCACTGACGCTGAAGCCGCTGCAGACCACCACCAAGCTGATGTTCAGCAACGACAAAGCAGATGTCGTCATCGCCAACGGGGTAGCGGCCGATGAGAAATTTGCCGGACGCATCTGTTCTTTTTTACATCTGTTTCGGCAACAGAGCGGCAACTCACAGTTTTTGACGGTACATACGGAAAATAATTTTCCCACCGCAGCCGGACTGGCCTCTTCGGCGGCAGGGTTTGCCGCATTGACCGTCGGTGCCGCACGGTTGTTCGGGTTGTCGCTGTCGGAATCTGAGCTGTCCGCCTGGGCCAGACGGGGCTCCGGGTCGGCATCGCGCTCCGTATGCGGTGGCATCGTTCACTGGCAGCGGGGGGGCTCTGCGGACGGCAGCGATTCATTTGCCCGTTCGATTCTGCCGGCTGGAGAATGGGATTTGCGGATTTTGGTCGGGGTGACAACACGTGCGCCCAAGGAAATCGGCTCAACGTCCGCCATGGAGCACACGCGCACCACGTCGCCATATTATCGGGCGTGGATTGACAGTGCCACCGCAGCGGTGGATGAAGCCATCGAGGCGGTTTCGAAAAAAGATTTCGAGCGGTTGGGCGAGGTGACCGAACACAGTGCATTGTCGATGCATGCGTCACTGATGGCGGCGCAGCCTCCTATCGTATTCCTTAAAGGTGCCACAATTGATGTTTTTCACCTGACGCGAACGTTGCGAAAAGAGGGGATTCAAGCCTATTTCACCTGTGATGCGGGTCCTCAGCCCAAAATACTGTGCCAGGGGAAAGATGCAAATGCGGTGGAAGCGCGTCTGCGCGCATGTTCAGGTGTGGTTGATGTCATTCACTGCTCTCTGGGTGAGGGTGCCGGGTTGCAGACGCCCGAATAGAGATCCAATCGTCCAGATTTTTTAAAGATTTTCGGTGCATGCGTTCGTGACGCCTTTGGAGTATGCTATTCTATAATTTCAGAAAGTGCCTTTGGGGATGGCGGGTGAATTTCTAGATTTTGTGAAAAAATTCGCTGATTATAAAAAAAGTGCATTTTCGTGAGCCGCCCCAAAAGAGAAACTCGTCGAACGGGTGGAAGGACGATTTTCGGGTTATGACAGTTCGCACCGCAAACAGTGATGCTCCCCTGGCGCCGGCTCATCGTGTCATTTATTTCGATGACAGCCTTTCTGTTGCCCAGGGTCTGAAGGCGGGAGACACCGATGCGCTGGAAGCATTCTACAACATTTACGCACCCTACGTACGCAAGGTGTTGGCACGAATTCTGGGTGCAACCACTGCGGAACTGGAAGATTGTCTGCAGGAAACATTTACCACGGCGTTTTACAAAGCCGGACAGATAAAGAATCCGGAGCATTTGAAAACATGGATTACGCGCATTGCGATTAATCGCGCGTTGGATACGATTCGAAAGCGAAATCGGGAAAGCTGGCTGCAATTCTGGGCGCCGGAAAAAATTCCCGATATTTGTTTTATGTCATCCTCTCTGGAAGATAAGGAGGCAGTAGAGGCTGTGTATCAAATACTGGACGCACTTCCGGCCCAAGAGCGCATTCCGTTTGTGTTGCGACGAATGGAGCGAATGCCACTGGCCGATATTGCAAATGTAACCAATGTGTCGTTGGCAACGACCAAACGACGAATTGCATCAGCGCAGCAACGTTTCGAGCGATTGGCCCAAAGCTATGAACAGCTTGAAACCTGGCTGAATGAGAATGGACGTTGGAGGTTGTCATGAGCTTCTCCGATCCGTATGTGAAAATAACTGAAATACAAGATACGCAATTGGATGCGCGTCCCGGTTCGCTGGAACGTGTGAAACGGAATGTACTTGAGGCGGTTTCAGAAAAACCGAAACCGGCGCGTCATGTCAATGTCAGGTGGCTGGCGGTGGCGGCGGCAACGGCGACGATAGCGCTGGTGCTACTGGTTTATTTTTGGCCGGCACAGAACGCACCCGATTCAATGGCTGTTTCGGAACCGAGCCGGTGGCTGGTCGCGTCGGAGAAACAGTTTGAAACGTTGACCTTTGCGGACAAGTCGCAAATCGTGTTGTCTCCCGGGTCCTCGGCGCGGGTGCTGCAAACCGCCCCGGCGGCAGTTCGGGTACTGCTCGAAAAGGGTAGTGCGGATGTGAGGGTGACCCACCGTAAGCAAACCGACTGGCTGCTGGAGGCGGGGCCGTACACTGTAGCGGTGACCGGAACAGCGTTTGCGATTGCGTGGGATGCGCAAGCGCAGAAGTTCGCACTGAAATTGACCGAAGGGCGGGTTGTGGTGACCGGACCCATGTTGGAAGAGGGAAAAGTGATTGAAGCTGGTGAACAGCTTGCCGCGTGGGTGAATGAACGTCGCATGGAATTGTCAGAGGGCGATTTGGAAGAAGTCGTTACGGCACAGGAAAAACCGTTGACGTTTGTGATTACCGACACCGGCGACGCAGAAAATATGCTGTCGCGCGATGAAGGTTCAAGGCATAAAAAGAAGTCGCAGCCGTCGAAAGCAACTGGGGAGGAGCAGACGGGGCAGGATGCAGGCGTTGTTACCTGGAGCCAGATGTGTCAGAGCGGTAAATACAGTGATGTGGTGAGCCAGGCCACTGCGCGGGGACTGCATGCGTCCATTCAACGCGGTTCGCTGGATGATTTGATGGCGCTTGGAGAAGCGGCCCGTCTAACGCGCAACAAGATGGTGGCCAACGAAACGTATCAGGCGGTACGCGATCGATTTGCAGGTACCGTGCAGTCGTCAACCGCGGCTTTTTACCTTGGTAAAATGGCGTTTGATCAGCATCACGCCTATGGTGTTGCAGCGAGGTGGCTTGGGGTGTATTTAAATGAAAAGGGTTCCGGGCCGTTTGCCAAAGATGCGCTCGGAAAACTGTTTGATGCCCAGAATCGAATCGGTGATACAGCGAATGCGAAGCAGAATGCGCGACTTTACTTGCAGCGTTATCCGAACGGGGCGCACGCACCGTCCGCGCATCAGCTGTTACAGGAGTAGGAGCATTTCTCGGCCGTTCATTATCCTGGGTTTGCTGCTTTGGATCTATTTTATACTTCCGTGTACAAATGTGCTTGCACTGACGTCTTCGAACCGGACTGTTTTGCTGGTTCGGTCCGCCGGCCACGAAGGGCTTTTTCACCGAATTGAAGCTGAATTGAAGATTGCCGGGTTTTGGGTTCGTGAAAAAGAATACCTTGTGGTTCCTGCGGAAAGTCAGATTGAAACCGCATTACGTATAGATTCAGCGTTAATTTTTATTCGGGAGCTGACCCGAAGTATCGAATTGTATTATCGAACCACGGACGGCCGAATGATTCATCTGACCGTACCGTTGCCGTTGAGCGCTGAGGAGGAGGAAGTGACCTCCCTGCATATCGTGGAAGTGCTCCGGGTGGCGTTTCCGGAGCCGACGCCTGCTTCGGCGCCCATGCCCGAACCGGTGGTACGGTCGACGGAAACACCGCACAGCGCTTTAGATAAGATTGTCGGTCTGTTGGCTGCCGGAGGGGTGTTCGAACGTTTGAACCGATTTCCTCAACTGGGACTGCAGTTGGGGGTTGGGTATCAGTTTCATCCGTGGTTCGCCGTTCAGCTGGATGCAGATGTGCCGATACGCGGATTGACCTTGAGTGAAACCGAAGGTGATGCCCGGCTGTTGTGCAGCGGCATCGGATTGTCTGTGCAAGCGGTGGTGGGGACATCGCGGATTCGGCCGGTTGTTCGCCTGGGATATCGGGTGTGGTTTGTTCATTCAGCGGTGCAACCGGAAAGCGGATACGACGCAACGGAAAGCACCGAAGTAACCACCGGACCGGTTTTTTTCGCCGGGGTGGCTACATCCGTTGCCGGGCGTCTGGCTTTTACTTTGGGATTTTCGGTATCACCGACGGTCTCCAAGTTGAGGTATGAAATGAATGACCGCACCGTGGCAGCGCTGGGACGTCCGCTGTACGGAATTTCGCTGGGACTGTTGTGGATGGCGAAGGAGAGACAAAAATGAAAAATCATCACCGATTGATTTGGCTGTGTGCGTTGAGTCTGGTGCTGGCGACCTCCTGTTCCACGCGGGATATTTCTCTTCTACACAGCAGTGGGGGCAGTGGCTCATCAAACGACAGCGATTCAATGACAGACACTCATTCCGGAGTGGTAGATTCCGATATATCAAGCGATTCGGGCTCTGCTGCCCAGGCGTGCGAGTTGACTGATCAGACCGTTCGCGTAACCGCTTTTGAGACAACGGTCGAAGTCAATGCGAATGAAAGTGAAGAAGATCTGTTACCGGTGGTGATTTCGGCAGTACCGGGCGGGGGGAGTCGTGTGGCCTGGATGGGGGGGGATGGAATGGTACATATCACCACGTTGAATTCATCAGATACGTCTGTGGGGGACGATATTTTAGTTGCGGCGAATGATTTTCAAGATTTGTATGCCACCGCGGACGGGGGAGTGTTGTTGCTTACAAGAGATGCGCTCGGGGGAGGGACGTTGAACTGCGGTGATCCGGCGGATTTGTGCTCAATTCCCGATCCTCCGGTTCCATGTTATGATTCGTACCTGGTTCGTTTTACAATGGCCGGCGAACAGTGGGCGCTGAAGCTGACGGAGTCCAGTATTGAGCAGCCGCCGTATTCGACGAATTATATGCATTTTGTGTGGTGGTATGCGCACCATGGCCGAATCGCCAGTAACGGAGATTCTTATGCCGCATATTTTGCGACGGCGTTGAGTACCGCGTCGGGGAGCTGTTTCGATATTGTGCAAACTGACCGAATGCAAATTGTGGGAAACGACGGTGCACTGCTGGAAGGTGGTTTCAATTTCGGCTGCAGCTGGAGCGGATATGAACGGGTGGTATGGAATGCGACAGCCAATGCATACGTCGCGGTGTGCCAGACCGCCATCGGAGGGAACGGCGCCATTGCGTTTTCGTTGGATAAATCGGTCATTCAGAATGTTGATTTATGGTACTCCAATGTGAGCGAGCTGGTTGCTGTGCCTGTTGGATATTGGATTGCATCGAGTGTGCGACGAGAGGACCAACCCGAAAATCAAGACGGGTTGGCGGATGTGAACCTGTTCCATTTTACGTCGATGACGCCGGATATCAGTATATTGGTGGAGGGAACCGCCTCACAGAATGTTCGCGCCCCTCACTTGGCGCTGCATGGGTCGTCTCGTTTGTTGTTGGGGTACGAAGTGGGGACCGCTGCCGGACATTTGAGCCCAACCGATGATCGCCGGATGTATTTGCAGTTCCACGATGCGGAAACGGGTCAGCAATTGGGAGAACGCTTTCCGGTAAACGATGTCGTCGGAAATCGGTATCAGGCGTTTCGGTCATTTCCGGACGGCTCTGTGGCCTATCCATTCGTGGGTGACACGGGCACTAGTATTAAAATAATGAGGGTGCTGCCCTGCACAGAGTAGTGTTTTTTTATACAAAATCGATTTGAAATAGTAATTGAGCTGCTGTTGGAATATCAAGCGTCTTTTCCCTTAGGACATTATTTAGTCGTCCCTGAAAAAAACAAAAAGCTGTGTTGATCCGGGGTGTTAATCTTTTTCAAGATGTGATCAGATTGCAGGAAACG